>CAMDCI010000149.1 GCA_945889715.1 Bifidobacterium breve
CACTACTGTTATGACCTGCACAGCGCAACCCGCGCCCGTCTCTCGGAGGTGGCCTAGATGGCCGAGCAATTTGACCTCGTGGTGATTGGTGGTGGACCCGGTGGATACGGGTCGGCCCTCTACGCCGCGTCGGCAGGAATGAATGTCGCTTTAGTTGAACGTGATGCGCTTGGCGGCACCTGTTTGAACCGTGGCTGTATTCCGGCAAAGGCATTTCTCGAGACTGCTTCGGTGTTTCGTCATGTCGCTCACGCTGCTGAGTTTGGTATTGAGGCCAGTGCTCCAGCAATCAACTTTGCGACCACACAGGCGCGCAAGGCCAAGATTGTTGAAGGTCTTGTCAAGGGCATCGGTGGATTGTGTAAGTCGCGCAAAGTCACCGTGTTCAACGGCACTGGTTCACTTGGTGCCAATCGCACCGTGAATATCACGATGGCCGATGGTTCCACCGCAACAGCACAAGGTGCCAGCGTGATCTTGGCTGCTGGTTCGGTTCCGCGCACGATTCCTGGTTTCGACCGTGGTGGACCCATCATGACAAGTGACGAAGTGTTGATGCTCGATCACGTGCCCGCACGCGTTGCGGTCATTGGTGGTGGAGCCATTGGTTGCGAGTTCGCATCAACGTTTGCCGACCTTGGCGCAGCCGTCACGATTTTGGAAGGTCTTCCCAAAATTCTTCCCGGCCTCGACACCGACGTTGCCAACGTTGTAGAGAAGTCATTTAAGAAAAAGAAAATCGATATCCGTACTGGCGTTGCAGTCAAGAGTCACGCACCGACGGCATCGGGCGGCACTGTTGTGACGTTCGGTGAAGGCGAACAACTTGAAGTCGATGCGGTCATCGTTTCGGTTGGTCGACGTCCGTTTGCCGACTTACTCGGATTGCAGGGAACTGCAGTCAAAGTCAGCGATCGTGGATTCATAGAAGTTGATCCGTGGTGTCAGACGTCAGAACCTGGCGTCTATGCAATTGGTGACCTCATCAATACTCCGCAGTTGGCTCACGTTGCTTACGCCGAAGCGATTTTGTCAGTGAAGCACATGTTGGGCGAAGGTCCGATTCCGATCGCATACGACCGTGTCCCCTGGGCAATTTATTGTCACCCCGAAGTGGCATGGGCGGGTCCGGGCGAAGATGCATGCAAGGCTGCAGGTCTTGACGTTGTCGTGGCTAAGCATCAGTTCCGCTCGAATAGCCGAGCGATGATTCTCGGCGAAATTGATGGTTTGGTCAAGATTGTCGCCAAGCGCAACGCGGATGGAACCGCCGGACAGATTCTCGGAGTGCACATGGTGGGTCCGTGGGTGACCGAGCAGTTGTCGGGTGGTTACTTGGCAGTGAACTGGGAAGCCACAGTTGATGAAGTGGCCGAATTCATTCAGCCTCACCCGAGTTTGTCCGAACTATTCGGTGAGACTGTGTTGTCGCTCACCGGCCGTAGTTTGAACGCGTAACGCAAGCACAGTTGCAAGAAAAGGCGAAAGCAGGAAAGTCATGGCAGAAGTAACCCTTCCGCAACTTGGAGAAACCGTTACCGAAGGAACCATCACGCGATGGTTCAAAAAGGTCGGCGACTCAGTTGCACTTGATGAACCTTTGTTCGAAGTATCAACCGACAAAGTTGACACCGAAGTTCCGTCGCCTGTTGCCGGAGTCTTGACTGAAATTCGTGTCCCAGAAGGCGAGACCGTTCCCGTTGGTGCGGTCATCGGAGTTGTTGGCGATGCGGGTGCTGTTGTTGCAGCGCCGCCTGCCGCCGCGCTTGCGCCTGTTGTTGAAGCTGCTCCTGCTCCTGTAGTTGCTGCCCCCGTTGCCGCTCCGGCTCCGGTTGCTGCTCCCGTTGTTGCAGCTCCTGCACCAGCACCGGCTGCCGCTCCAGCCGCGGGTAATGACAATCGTTTGCTGTCACCCGTCGTGCGCCGTTTAGTGACCGAACACAATCTGAATGTTGACTCCATTGCCGGAACCGGTCCTGGTGGACGTATCACTCGCGAAGATGTGCTTGATCACATCGACAAGATCGCTTCAGGTTCAGCTCCTGCCGCAGCACCGGCACTGAAGCCCGCTGCAGCAAGTCCCGCACCGGTTGCATCTGCTCCCAAGGCTGCTGCACCAATGGTGCGCGCTGGCGAACGCGACGATGTTGTTCCGCTGTCAAAGATTCGTCAACTCACCGGTGCTCACATGACGATGTCATTGAGCGTGAGCCCTCATGCATTCAGCGTGGTCGAAGTTGATTACGCCAATGTCGATAACACGCGAGCCAAGACCAAAGACGAATTCAAATCGGCTGAAGGCTTTAGCCTCACGTACCTTCCGTTCATCTCGCGAGCAGTGGTTGATGCATTGGCAGATTTCCCGAACATGAACGCCAGTATTTCGGGTACCGATCTCATCGTGCACCGTTATGTCGATCTGGGTATCGCAGTTGACATTGAAGGACTTGGGCTTCTGGTTCCTGTCGTTCGCAGTGCCGAAGGAAAGCGTTTGCGAGCGATTGCTCGTGAAATCAGCGACTTGGCAACCCGTGCGAAAACTCGCAAACTAGGTCCGGATGAAATTCAAGGCGGCACGTTCACCATCTCGAATAATGGCTCTGCCGGTTCAGTGCTCACGATGGCAATCATCAATCAGCCTCAGGTGGCAATTTTGTCAACCGATGCAATTGTGCGTAAGCCAGTTGTCGTGAATGTTCCTGGTGGTGGCGAAAGTATCGCGATTCATCCAGTCGGACATTTGGCCATGAGTTGGGATCATCGTGCATTTGACGGCGCATATGCCGCCAGTTTCTTGGTACGCGTGAAAGAAATTCTTGAGACCCGCGATTGGTCGAGCGAGTTCTAAATTATGTTGCGCGTCCGCTGGATTGGCAGGGTCGCGTATCGCGAGGTTCTGGCTGTACAAACTGCGCTCTTTGAGCACGGTCGTGAACAACATCTGTTGCTGCTTGAACATCCACATGTTTTCACCTATGGCCCTCGTGCCGAACTTGTAAAGAATCTGAAGTGTGATCCTGCCGAAGTAGGGGCCGACTTCGTTGCGGTGAAACGTGGCGGCGATATCACTTATCACGGGCCGGGACAGCTAGTCGGTTATCCAATTTTGAACATTGAAAATGCGATCGGCGCCACGGCGCATGTATGCAGCGTTGAGCAACTGGTTATTGATGCATTAACCGAACTTGGCGTGAAGAACGCTGGTCGCCTGTCAGGATTTGCTGGAGTCTGGCTTGATGCTGACAACGATCGTCGCCGCAAAATTAGCGCCATCGGCGTTCGTTTGGCGCACGGCCGAACGATGCACGGGTTCGCCCTCAATGTTGATCCCGACATGACCTACATGCGCCAACACATCGTGCCGTGTGGTGTTGCTGAGTATCCAGTGACGTCACTCAAAGAAGAAGGCATTGACGTTTCAATGCAAGATGTGGTGAAGGTTGTTAGTCGCTTGGCGATTGAACGTTGGGGTGGGGGAGAAGCCGAGCAACAAGAAGTTGCTTGGGTTCACCGACCAGAAGACTTGTCGCGTTTCTCACGTGGCGAAGGACCCGGCGAACCAGTACGCATGCTCGGCCGACTTGCCGATGCTGGTGTGGACGGTGGTGTCGATCTCTCTGAACGTAAACCAGAGTGGTTGCGCCCCAAAGTGCAAATCGGTGCTGAGGTACTGAAGATCAAGCGCACATTGAGTGAACTGAAATTGGTGACGGTGTGCGAAGAGGCCGGTTGCCCGAACTTGTCTGAATGTTGGAAAGACGGCACCGCCACTTTTATGGTGTTGGGCGAACGTTGCACGCGGGCGTGCGGTTTTTGCCTGGTTGATACTCGTAAACCCGAATTGCCCGAAGCAGACGAGCCGCAACGAGTTGCCGAGGCCGTTGCATCAATGGGATTGACCCATGCGGTGCTCACCATGGTTGCTCGCGATGATTTAACCGATGGCGGTTTTGCCCATGTGGCTGAATGTGTGCGGGCAATTCGTGAACGCAATCCGTTGACCCGCATTGAAACATTGGTGTCAGATGCCAAAGGTGACGTTGCCTCACTGCAGTTGTTGTTTGATGCTCGACCCGATGTCTTTAACCACAACATTGAGACGGTGGCGCGTTTGCAACGCGCTATTCGTCCATCGGCTGGCTACGCGCGTTCGCTTGGTGTGTTGGCGGCGGCGAAAGCAGCAGGACTTGTGGTGAAGTCAGGTCTGGTTTTAGGAATGGGCGAAACCAGCGAAGAAGTTGATGGATGCCTGGCCGATCTTGCGGGAATCGGTGTCAACATTGTGACGATTGGTCAATACTTACGTCCGACGACTCATCACACGCCCGTGGCGCGTTGGATTCATCCTGATGAGTTCACTCGTTGGAAGCAAGTGGGAGAGTCTTTGGGTATTGGCCATGTTGAGTCGAGTCCGTTGACGCGTTCGAGTTATCACGCCAAACAATCGGTCGATGCCGCAAGCGAGGCAGTGCCGGTGGCATTGAAAATACGCAGCTAAATGTCACAACTGAGGTGGCAGTTTCGTTATCGAGATGTGACCCGTTACTTCAAGTTCGTTGTCCAGTTAATTGGCGTGCTGCTGATCTCAATCTTGGTCTTTGCGGTACCAGCAAATGCCACAGGGGTTCCTAGTCCGCCGGTTGGGGATGACCCT
>CAMDCI010000150.1 GCA_945889715.1 Bifidobacterium breve
GGATGAACCGCTGCATTGTTGTCGCTCGCGAAACGACGTTCGGGGGCTGGCGGCGATGTATTCATGCTGTGAGTCTGTCGCTTCCTGAATTAAATACGACTCATTCACTCAAAATCATCGACGCGTATGAAAGTATTTCGTCATGACGAAATCAACCACAGGGGTACGGGTGCGGGCCGAGAGTGGTCCGCGATGCCGTTGGTGTCGCCGAGTGTTGCCCGAGCAAAAAGGCTCCGGACGAAAACGGGTTTTCTGTAGTCAGGCCTGTCGTCAATGGGATTGGGTCGGACGCCAACGGGCTCGAGAACTCAAATTGAGCGAAGACGAATTAGTTGTTGCCCGGCAAGAAATTGATTCGTTGTACGACGATCTGTATGTCTTGGCGTGTGCAGTTGATGACACTGAACGCGAAATGAAAGCTGGCAAGCCGACGGTGACGAGTCTGAAAGAAGCCATGGAATGGATCATGGATGCGGCTCGGCCATTGCGGGATCGAACGTTGACGCCTTCGGGTCAGCCCGAGTAATCTCGCCCATAATACCCGTTATGACACTTTGATCTGAAAACGAAAAACAATTCGTTTTCAGATCAAGAAAAGCCTGCTCCTACTGGGGCTCTGGCAACGCGGTTGGTTTAGCGCACGTCGATGAGATCGACAACAAAGATCAACGTTTCGTTGCCTTTGATGACGCCGCCAGCGCCGCGGCTGCCGTACCCAAGTTCGGGCGGAATTGTCAACTGACGACGGCCGCCAACCTTCATGCCAGCGACCCCCTGATCCCAGCCGCCAATGACCTCACCGGCGCCAAGCTTGAAACTGAATGTCTCCATGCGATCCCATGAAGCATCAAATTCGCGTCCGGTGCTCCAGGCGACGCCGACGTAATGCATGACAGGCCGACAACCAGCAGTTGCCTCTTTGCCGTCGCCGGTCACGATGTCGTCGATAACCAAACTTGTAGGGGGGTCCCCTGCGGGAACGGTGATGACGGGTTTACCTGCGGGTGTAGACATTTCTTAATCCTAGATGACGGCCTTACGCGGACGCCGAATTTTTGGGGCGCATATAGGTGCCCTGAGCGACCGCTACGGGCTTGGACTCGTCGTCGGTATACGCAATGACACTTCCGACGATTGAGCGCGTTCCAAGGCTGTCAAGGCGCGCTCGCGCCCGGATCACCTCTCCCCTTGCTGGTCGTAAGAAGCGAATTGACATCTCGCTTGTCAAAGTCATGGGTTCCATGCCAATAGCCGACAACGACGCGTAAAACAGCGCCGCATCGCAAATGCTGAAAACAGTTGGTCCGCTGATGATTTTGCCGGGGCGTAACGAGGCCGTGCTCGGGTACATCACTGCGACTGCCATCCCAAAGGCCATTTCTTCACAGGCGTTCTGATTACCACCAAACTCTCCCCCGATGAAGGCGTTGATTTCATCGACGGATACAAGCGATGCTTTTGATTCGGGCGCTCTTGATTCAGGCATGATTGACACCGTAGTCAGGTGTGTTGCCTACAGTACGAGTCATGGATTCACGCGCTCAAGAAGTCTTGGCACAAGTTGCAGAGATCGGGCAATCTGATCTGCGTTGGAAAGACGGACGAGCCTTTTCATTGGCGTACTACGCCGGGCCTGAAGTTCAAGAAGTTGCCGATCGCGCTTACGCAATGTATGGGTCCACCAACGGATTGAACGCTGATGCGTTTCCGAGTTTGAAGAAGTTTCAAGCCGAAGTTGTTTTAACGGTCAATCGTTGGGTTCATGGCGATGATATTTCTGCTGGCTTTATGACAAGCGGTGGCACCGAAAGTATTTTGCTTGCGGTAAAGGCTGCTCGTGAACGGGGTCGAAAAGAGTTCGGTATCACTCAGCCAAATGTTGTGCTGCCAACTTCTGCACACGCCGCTTTCGAAAAGGCTTGTTATTACTTTGGTCTTGAAAGTCGACGTGTTGTAGTTCGCCCTGATTGGCGGGCCGACGTTGAAGCAATGAGACAATCTGTCGATGAGAATACAGTTCTGGTTGTTGGGTCTGCGCCGCAATATCCGCAGGGAGTTATTGACCCAATTGTTGACATCGCTGCGCTCGCGCGCGAGCGAAATATCAACTGCCACGTTGACGCTTGTATGGGCGGTGTCACTCTGACTTTTCTTGAGCAACTCGGAGAAGACATACCACTTTGGGATTTTCGGGTTGACGGAGTGACGAGTATTTCGGTTGATTTGCACAAGTACGGTTATACGTCCAAGGGCGCTTCGGTGATTCTTCATCGCAATCGCCAACTGCGCTCGTACCAAACATTTACGACCGATAATTGGTTAGGTGGGTTCTATGGTTCTTCGGGGGTTCTCGGCACAAAAAGTGGTGGCCCCATGGCTGCGGCTTGGGCAGTGATGAACTATCTCGGCGATGAGGGTTATTTGCGCCTGACCGAATCGGCCCGCGCGACGACGCGTCAATTGGCAGATGCGATACAAACAATTGACGGCCTGCAATTGCGGGCCAACCCCGATAGCACTCTGTTGTCTTTCGGTGCACCAGGCTTTGATGTTTTCGCAGTCGCCGACGAATTGGCTCTGCATGGTTGGTATGTCGACAGACAAGCCCCTCCCGATTCGTTGCATTGCACTGTGAATGCGGTTCACCATCAAGTCATTGATGAATTCATCGTTGATCTAGGTCATGCCGTCGCCAAGGTTCGAGATGCTGGCACGACCGGCTCGATGGGTTCGTACGGCACGATCGAGTGAAGTCGGTTGTGTTAGTACTTTGGCATGAGTCTTCGCTTCGGAATCTTCATGCCACCCATGCACAAGACGGGTGTCAACCCCACTCTCGCTTTACAACGAGACCTTAAACTTCTTGAACACCTTGATGAACTTGGCTATCACGAAGCCTGGATTGGTGAACACCACTCAGCCGGGTCTGAACTCATTGCTTCACCCGAAGTCATGATCGCCGCTGCGGCTGAGCGAACGAAATACATCAAGCTCGGAACTGGAGTGAACTCCCTCCCCTACCACCATCCATTCATGTTGGCCGATCGCATCGTGATGCTCGATCACCTCACGCGTGGTCGCATGATGTTTGGTGCTGGCCCCGGACAGTTGACATCGGATGCGCATATGTTGGGTATCGACCCGATGACCCAACGTCCCCGCATGGAGCAGTCGCTCGATGTGATCATGCGATTGTTCCGTGGTGAAACTGTGACCGAACAGACCGACTGGTACACCTGTCATGAAGCAGTGTTACAAATCAAGCCGTACAGCAATTTTGATATTGCGATCGCTTCGTCAGTTTCGCCGTCAGGTTCTAAGTTGGCCGGCAAATACGGTGTGGGATTGATCTCCATTGCTGCAACCGAACCTGCCGCGTTTCAGATGCTCGATTACAACCTCAAAGTCTGGGAAGACGAAGCGCAACTCCATGGTCATGTTGTTGATCGTTCGAAAGCTCGACTCATGGGTCCGATGCATATTGCTGAGACCATGGAAAAGGCACGCGAGAATTGTCGCTACGGATTGCAGTGGATTTGGGACTACCTTGGTCACATCATTCCGTTGGGTGACCCTAATGGTCCTCCCCCGCCGACTGATATCGACGACTTCATCGACCAAGCCAACGAATCGGGTCGCATGGTGATCGGCACTCCCGAGATGGCGATTGCGCAAATTGAACGACTACAAGAAAAGACTGGCGGATTTGGTTGCTACTTGTTTATGGGCGCCGACATGGCTGACTGGCATCAGACCTTGCGTAGTTATGAACTCTTCGCCGAGCAAGTAATGCCGCACTTCACTGGTCAACTCGCTGGTCCACAGGCCAGTTACGACAAGATCATTGGCGCTGGAAGTCGTTGGGTTGATGCCACGCTTGGCGCCCAACTCACGGCAATCGCTGATTACGAAGAACTCAAAGCCAAACGCTCCTGAAATAGGTGATGCTCGGCACATCAAAAACCTTCAGACCTGTCGTCATGAGTGCTCGTGACGAACTATGGTCAAGTTGTCGTTAACCCCGACCGGGAGAGTTACGGTGCCGCCAGCATCGCAACGCCGAAGGAGCAACCTCCCCGGAATCTCTCAGGCCAACGGACCGGACGGGTGAGACAACGCTGGAAAATTGGCGTGTTCGCACGCCATACCGAAGGGGAAAGTTCAACTTTGTGTTGAATGAAGCTCTCAGGTCCACCTCGGTGGAGAGACAGCGGGGGAAGCACAACACGACTTTTGTCATGACCTGTTTGGAGCTTCCATGTCAACGCATTCACTTGATGAACTTTTCGATCGCGACGGTTTTTCTCGTCGTCATATCGGAACTCTCGATTCGACAGATCTAGTTGAAATGTTGCAGGTCATTGGCGTTGAATCGGTAGCAGATCTCATTGATAAGACAGTTCCCGAAGCAATTCGTCTGCGTACTGATTTGCCACTTCAAAGCGCATTAACCGAATCAGAAGTCACTGCTGAATTGCGACAGATTGCGTCGATGAATCGCCCCCGTCGCAGTTTGATCGGCATGGGCTACACCGGAACGATTACTCCCCCAGTGATTCGACGCAATGTGCTGGAGAACCCTTCGTGGTACACGTCGTATACGCCATATCAACCAGAAATTAGTCAGGGTCGCCT
>CAMDCI010000151.1 GCA_945889715.1 Bifidobacterium breve
CGGACGGGCTCGGGGGCTCCGACGGCGAGGGGCTTGAAGAAGTCTTTGGCGCTGCGCACAATGCGAGGGTACGCCTTTTTGACCCCACTTGGTAAGCCTCGTGACCAAAAAGTTGCCAGAAAGATGACTTGGCAAATACCTCGTGGCAATCTGCCCGCCTACTCTTGATCGGGTGACGGCTCTCATCATCGGAAATCAGGAAATTGACGCGGTGCTTTTTGATGCCGGTGGAATCTTTGTGATCCCTGACCCGACTGTTTTGGCTCCGCTTTTGAGTTACTACGGCGCCACGACCGACCTGGCGATGTATCACCGTGCTCACTATCGCGGTATGGCGGCGAAATCAGCAGACGGATCAGGCGAGTCCAACTGGGATTCGTACAACGTCGCTTATGTTGAAACCATCGGCGTTCCAGAACACGATGTCATTGAGGCAGCAACGGTTCTTGGGCGATCGCGCAACGCCTACACCTGGCGCTGGCCATTGCATGACAGCGTTGAGGCATTGCGAAAGTTGCACCAACGAAATGTGCCCATCGGCGTCGTGAGTAATGCGTCTGGTCAGATTGAGGACATCTTGTCTCGATCGGCGGTATGTCAAGTAGGCGAAGGTGCGGGCGTCCCCGTTCGCATCGTGATCGACAGTCATGTTGTCGGAGTCTCAAAACCCGACGCACGAATTTTCGATTTCGGACTTGCGGCATTCACAGAATTTGATCGTTCACGAATTGCGTACGTGGGTGACTCAGTCACGATGGATATTGGCGGAGCGCGTAATGCCGGACTAGTTCCTGTGCTTCTTGATCCGTATGACGATCATGCTGGTGCAGACTTTTATCGCGTGAAGTCTTTGCTTGAACTGTTGTCATGAGTGAGGTTCCAGGTTCTGGAGTTTCTGAACGTTGGATTGAATGGCGTCGCACGGTTGACCTCATTAAGTACGACCAGCGTTGGGACGCAATGGCGGCGCGCGGTGATTCAATTTACGGAGAAGCAGATTTTGTTGAACGACTCATCGGCGATCGCAAAGTCCGTCTTCTCGATGCAGGATGTGGCACAGGGCGTTTAGCGATTGAAATGGTGAGGCGAGGTCACCATGCAGTTGGTGTAGATCTCGATCCCGACATGATTGAACTTGCTGCAACGAAAGCACCGCATATCAATTGGCATGTCGCCGATTTGTCTGAGATGAGTCTTGATAGCAAATTTGATGTCATCGTGATGGCTGGAAATATTCCATTGTTCTGCGCACCAAGTTCGCAAGCCGCAATTATCAAGTCGCTAGCTGATCATGTAGATCACGGCGGCTATTTGATTTCTGGTTTCTCTCTTGAGACCCGATCCGATGCATACTTGCGCGCCGATTATCAGCGCGATGCATCAGCTGCAGGACTCACCGAAGTTGTGGTGTACTCAACGTGGGATGAAAATCCATCTGGCGACACTGACGACTACACCGTCATGCTGCACCAAAAGATTTAGGCGTTTTCGACTAGGCGGCGGGCGATGACCTTGAGGCACAAGGTTTCGTCGGCACCTTCAAAGATCGACAACACGCGAGCGTCAACAAACAAACGGCTCACCGAATATTCTTCGGCGTATCCATAGCCACCGTGAATCTGCATTGCTTCACGAGCAACCCATTCGGCGGCTTTGCACACGTACGCCTTGACCATGCTGGCTTCAGTCGTACCTTCGCCCTTGGCCATCAACTTTGAAACTTGATAACCGAACTGGCGGCCAGCCTGAATGAGAACTGTCATACGACCGAGCTTGACTTTCGTCAACTGATAATCAGCGATGTTGTTACCAAAAACATTGCGGTTGTGGGCATAGTCGTATGCAGCCTCGTATGCCGCTTGCATCAGACCAACGGCGCGAGCCGCTGTTTGCAATCGACCATTTTCGAAACCTTCCATTTGGTAATAGAAGCCTTTGCCAAGTCCGCCTTCTTCTCCGATGAGATTCGTTGCGGGCACCCACCAGTTTTCGAGTGCGATTTCGTATGAGTGCATTCCGCGGTAACCAATGGTGTCAATCGGGCGACCTTCCATCTTTCCGGTTGATCCGTCGGGCTGAACATTCTGCGTGAATTCAAATCCGTGAGCATCGCCACGCGGCTTAGGCACAATGAACAAACTCAAACCACGGTGAGTCTTTGAACGATCTGGATCGGTGCGTGCCAACAACATCAACACATCGGCACGACCAGCAAATGTGCACCAGGTCTTCACACCATTGATGACGTAACCAGCTTCGCCATCGGGGCCAACGGCGGGATTTGCCGTGACTTTGAGTCCAGCAACGTCACTTCCGTAGTCGGGCTCGGTTACTGCAACAGCGACCATGGTTTCGGCAGT
Source organism: Bifidobacterium breve (assembly GCA_945889715.1). GTDB lineage: Bacteria > Actinomycetota > Acidimicrobiia > Acidimicrobiales > Ilumatobacteraceae > Casp-actino8. Next base: position 2,361 of record CAMDCI010000151.1, read on the forward strand.
AGCGAGCCTGGGCAACCAGTATTCTTTCTGAGCTTCGGTACCGCCCTTGACCAATGCACGAGTCAAAATTTCTGGGCGAGTGATCAGTGAACCACCGATGCCAAGACTTCCACGACTGAGTTCTTCGGTTGCGACAACCATGGCGAGGTATTCACCTTCGCCGCCTTCAGAGAAACCGCCATATTCAACTGGCACCGAAAGTCCAAAGGCTCCCATTTCAGCGAGACCACTAATGATCTCTTCAGGAACATCTTCGTTATAGCGGTGAACATGTTCGGCGCGTGGGGCAATGACTTTGTCGGAGAATGAACGGAAGGTGTCTTGCACCATTTCGAAATCACTGTCGAGGTGGCGCGGTCCTTGAACATCGGCAAGTGACGCAAGAAATTCGGGATCGCGATAGATCGCGATAAATGAAGAGGCCGCGGCTAACGGGTTGGCGTCGAGTCCCCAGAGTGCTTCACGACCGATCAACTTCGTCATGAGCTCGTGCGCCATGTCGGCAGTGAACGCGCAAGTGATGAGACCTTCATGGTCTCCCTTAGCGCCGTAGTCAAGGAGTGAACGAGCTGTTTCTACGGCCGAGGCGGCGTGAGCGAGGTCGTACGCCAAAACTTGGTGCTTGTCGGCGCCACCGATTGCCACGAGTTGGCGCAGACCCTTACCGACGGCTTGTGAGGCCAAATCAATGATTTCGTTGGCGGACTGCAGATCGGGGGTGACAAACGTTGAACTCATGGGCGAAACGCTACCTATGAAAGGGCGGTCAGGTAGAAGTCAAGACCCGACTAGTTCAAAGCAGGTGAGGTGGTCAAGCGTCACGGCGGGGATTCAGGTTCTGATGTGTCAGGCTGAGAGCATGCCAGCGGGCCAAGTACCTACCGAAATCAAGCGAAATGTCTGTGTGTATTGTGGATCGAGTTCGGGCAAAGGTCCCAAATATGCCGACGAAGCCGTTGCGCTGGGTCAAGAATTGGTGACCCAAAATTTGGGCTTGGTGTACGGCGGCGGGCGAGTTGGATTGATGGGCCTCGTAGCTGACGCGGTTCTTGATCATGGTGGACGAGTGCACGGAATCATTCCGGAGCACTTAGTGAGAGCCGAAACTGCGCACCAAGGCCTCACGACCCTTGAAACGGTCGCGACAATGCATGAGCGTAAGGCGCGTATGGAAGAACTTGCGGTTGGGTTCATTGTGCTGCCAGGCGGCTTTGGAACTTTTGATGAAGTGTTTGAAATTTTGACCTGGAACCAATTGGGTCTGATCTCAAAGCCCGTGGTTTTTCTTGATGGCACTGGCTATTACGCGCCACTGTTTGATGCGTTTGATCACATGATTGCTGCCGGATTCGTGAAAGAGAATTATCGAGCACTTCTCAATCGAGCAACCACCGTTGAAGAGGCAGTACGAATCGCTTCAAGCCCTGCGGTCGCGATCGAGGGAAAATTGATTGATCTCGACATCACGTCAAAGAAAACAATCACCTCGTGAATTCATTAACACCATTCCGTACTCAGCCAGACGGAATCAATTGGCCGACTCACAAATGGCCAACTACAACTCTTGATGAATCGGTGAACCATACTGAAGTGAATTCTGCATTGGCAGCGTTGTTTGATCATGGTGTCAATCCGCCAGATGGGCAGGGAGTTTCACTCGCAACGCTGGTTGTTCATCACGGCGCGATCGTCGCCGAAAGATACGGCATTCAACCCGATACTGCATTCGGTCCCGGTGGTCCGGTCGATAAAGACACCACTCTCATTTCGTGGAGTATGGCCAAGAGCATGACGCAGGCGGTTCTTGGGATCATCGTTGATGAACTTGGGATTGATATTGATGCCCCCGTCGATATTCGTGAATGGGCAAACGATGAGCGCAGGCAGATTACGCTTCGTCATCTTCTGCAGATGCGCGATGGGCTTGACTTCGTTGAAGATTATGTCGTTGACGAGTCGGGTAATTCGGTTTCGCATGTCATTGACATGTTGTTTGGCAGTGGCGCCGAAGATGTTGCAACATATGCACGCTCGCGACCGTTTAAAAATGAACCTGGCAGTGTGTGGTCGTATTCGTCGGGAACAACCAACATCATTTGCAGTTTGCTTCGGCAGTACATCGGCGGAGGAAGTGTGGCGGCTCTATTGAAGCAGCGAATCTTTGATGTTTTAGGAATGACTTCGGCGACTGCAACCAGTGATCCCGCCGGCAATTTCATTGGGTCGTCGTACGTGTACGCAAC
>CAMDCI010000152.1 GCA_945889715.1 Bifidobacterium breve
AAAAGTCTTCGTCGATTGACATCGCCCACTTTGAGCATCAGACCAACTGCGAGAATTTTGAGAAGAAGGATCTGTCCATGGCGTTCGCCAAAGAGTGACGAGAGGCTGACCCCATGGAGTCGAAGAGTCTGAATGACGCCGGTAATAACAATCGTAATCACTGCATATTGGGCATAGCGACCGTAACGGGTATATGTCAGTAGTGCGCTCTTGGCGTCAATGAAAGGAATGACAGCCAGTGCAAGAACGGCAAGACCTCCAAGCCAAACAGCAGAGGCCGCAACATGCAGTACGTCGACTGGGATTCCAAGAAGGGGGAGCGCCTGAGATCGCGAGTGACTGGTGTACGCCAAGGTGATGAGATACGCACCAATTAACCCAGCTGCTTGACGCTCTTTGATGGTGTTCGTCAGTTGAGGCCAAGCGATAATGACCGCATAAGAAATTGCGGCTCCAGTCAATGCTCGTGCCAACATCATCGAGCCGGGCGTCGTACTGAACAAATCGAAAGTATCTAAGGGAGCCTTGAAGAATGAGTACCCGTTAACGTCGGCGAGAAAAATCCAGCCTTGAAGAATGGGGACCACTGTTATCGCTGCCGCGGACATCACCAACAGGCGTCGACCCATCGCCGCCACCAGTGCTCCCTCGGCCAGAAACATCTCTGCGAAAATAAGACCAATAAGAATGAGAATTGCGAGATACCCAAGTGATCTGAGTGACCAGCGAATGACTTCGGGAACTGGATTGCCATCGCTGAACCCAACTTCACTGTCGACATTCGCGGTGGGCGCTAAAGAGTTTGAAGAGGGGATTTGGGTTGGTGAAACCGTAGTTGTGGGGATGTCGGGAAGCGTAGAAACCAGTGGAGTTACCACTTCGGGGCTAACCGACAAAGTTGTGGTTGTGGGTGTTGTAGTCGCAGGTGTTGTGGTCGTTGGTGTTGTCACTGAAAAGGCCACACGACCCGAAACGACGTGTCCATCTGGGCTCACCAATTTCCAGCGCCCTGTGATTGCCCCAGTGAGTGACGGTGGTAACGAGACGACGACGATGTTGTCGGTGGTTCCATGAGTTGGACTTGTGAGTTGCGTTCGAATTCCGTCACCATTGATGACTTCACCTGAAAATGATTCAAGTGGTACCGATTTAGCGAACGTGACAGTCCATGTGCTTGGCGCGCCTTCGAGAACTTCGCCATCAGCTGGGGAACTGCTATCAAAGGAGTTGTGGGCCAAGGCGGGGTTGACACCAAACGCGAAAAGCGCCACGAACAGGCTCAACAAGAAAACAATCAATTTTGATTTTGAATCAATTTTGAATTTCATGAACTTGCTCCTATACGGAAAATCAAGATTTTACTCAGGAAGTTCTTCAAAAAGTGTTCAGGTGACGACCGCCTTAGCGGGGCTCGCTCACTCTTTCGAGAGTGATAACGACTCCGCCCATGTCGGGTCTGGTCCAAATCATGTGACCGCTTTCATTGAGTTGGCGTGTCACTTGAATTCCTGGCATGCCGACTGGACGTAGAACAAAGACCTCGTCTTCGTATGACGCGACGATATGAATTGGCGTTGTGTAATCGAAGACCGAGACGTCGTGCACGCCGTTCTCCTCGGTGCCGTCGGCGAGCGCGTCAGCAATAGTTCCACCACCGCAATCAACGATGCGATTTCCGCACTGTTCAATTCGTTCGGTATACGACATCAGACGATCATCGGGGGCAACTGTTTCGCCACCTCGGGTTGCAGTGATGACTTTCCAAATACCGCGTAAGTCGGGTGCGCCTTCAACGAGTGGTTCGGTGCAGTTGCCAAGTATGAGTGGTGGAAACGAAGTTCCGTAACCGCCGGCTGGGGTATGGGCGATGGGGATCTCGGAACATTTCATGAGATCACCATACGCTGGTCGGGGTCCCAATATGTTTTTATAACATTGTTCCATATAGTTGTTTTTCGGACTATATTGCGTGAATGAACCCATATCGTCGAACTTTGAAAATCGCCGTATTCGTAACTTGTGGTCTCGTCACGGCCGCCTGCAGTTCAAGTTCGTCGTCTGAATCTTCGGCTGTCACTGAACCAGCGACGACGGTCGCGCCAACGACGACCGAGCAAACAACGACAACACTCGGCCCAGATTCGAGTCAATGCGTTGATCCTCCGAAGAACCCGTATTTGGCCGATAGTGGCGCCCCGATTGGTCACATCGATTCGGCTCAATCAAACGGTTCACCAATCGTCGGCCCTCGTGATTCAACAAAAACCTTGGCGTCAACTGATCTGCAGTATGCCGATCTCGGCCCGGGTCATGCGGGGTTGGCGCTTTCATCAAAGTATGCAGATGGATCGCGAGTGATCTGGAGCAATGGTGCAGATCGCATCAGCAAAATTGATGCAGATACCTTTGAGGTGCTTGCTGAACTACCGCGAGCCGACAAAGTTTTAGTAACGAGTGCCGAAGCAGATGCGAATATTGCGTTGCTTGACCAACAGACCGGGGCCGAATTGGCGACGACGGGCTTGGGGCTTGGTGCAACATACCTGCTCGGTCTGACGGGTATCTACTATGCACTCGATTCTGACAACACGATGTTTATTGGCGGTGAAGATTCGGTTCTTGCCTATCAAGATGAAATCGTGGGTGATCCACATTCGCCAATCGTTTTACGCAACGAATGGAAGCGACCTCCCGAAATCACGGGCGGATTTGTCGGCGTGAATATGACCTTTGACGGCAAGTTAGTGGTGGTCACTGACGAAGGTTGGATTGTCGTGCTTGAACGCGATTTTTCTGACTTCGTCGCCATTGCTTTGCCTGGTCAAGAAGTTGCTGCGGCGCATAATGCTGAGGTCGTTGCTAATGGGATCACCCTTGCTAGTGCAAGTTGGGTGCGCAACTCAATCGCTGTCGATGATCAAGGCGGAATTTATGCGGTGTCATTCGACGAGATTCACAAGGTGACGTGGGATGGAATAAAGCTTTCAATTTCACCCGACGATGGTGCATGGTCGGTGCCATATTCAAATGGAAATGGCAAGGGCAGTGGCGCGACCCCTGCACTCATGGGTTATTGCGATGATCGCTTCGTTGTCGTGACCGATGGCGATGCACAAATGAATGTCATGTTGTTCTGGCGAGACGCGATTCCGCAAGATTGGGAAAACATTGAAGGGCAAACAAATCCTCGTGTTGCGGGTAACGCACTTGTGACTATGGATGATGCAAATTTGACAGCGATTCAAAGTGAACAAGGTGTTGTTGTCGGTGGATACGGAGCGCTTGTTGTCAATAACGATTCGCCCACTATTCCTGATGGCTACCCAGCCAGAGCGGCTCGACTGCTCGTGGCTTATTCGGGCGCTGATCCCGCCTTTGCGCCACACGGTATGCAGAAATTTTCTTGGGACCTAGCGACGCGCGAGTTTGCCTCGGCTTGGGTTAATCAAGAGGTTTCATCGGCTAACGGAGTTCCGTTGGTGAGTCTTGGCTCAAACACTTTGTACACAGTAGGTGGCCGTGACGGCAAGTGGGCCTTAGAAGGTATTGATTGGACAACTGGTGAATCTGTTTTGACCTGGATCACCGGAAGTTCGCGTTACAACACTGTCTTTGCTGGACTCTTTATCGACGACGAGGGACACATCTTGCACGGCACGGCATTTGGAATGGTTCGTTATCCGGTTGAGTGAGCAGTCAATCTGTGAGCGATTTGCGTCCACGGGGTGTTGCGTAGGCAAGCAATGCCAACTTGAGGCCTGTGTGAATTCGTTGATTACGTTCTTCAGCATTGATGAGTTCCATGGCCCAAAATCTGGACGCTGAGTAGACAACTGCTTCGAATGTTGAGGAGATTTCTGCGAGATCGGCTGCCATAGAAAGTTCGCCGTCTAGTTGCGCTTGCTTCAAGAACGGTGCAATGCCATCAGATGCATGGTGTTCAACAAAAAATTCACGAGGATTGGCGGCATCGTTCATGACGGCGAGAAGAAGTGATGGTGACATGGCTTGAAAAACGATGTCACTAATGCTTACTGCACTTTGACATATTTGGCCGAGGGTCATGGTAGGTTCAAGCGAACCGACGATTGGCTTGATATCGGCAAGGACCTGATCAAGTGCGGCTCTCACGATCGCTTCGCGTGTCTCAAAGAGGTTATACAGGGTTGCAACACTGACGCCTACCTTCTCGGCAAGTGCACGCATCGAGAGTTTTTCGACTCCATCTGTGTCGATCATTGTTCGAGCCACAGAAAGGATGTTTTGGCGATTCACCACACGTCTTGCTCGGCGACCGTCCATGCGATTCAGCCTAGCGAGACAGGCGATTGCAATTTCTAGTAATCACATCGGCTCTACAAAAGGCACCTAAGATCCGAGAGTGAAGTTAGATACCGGTACAACTGATCTTCTGTGTGAACTTCGCGACGATGGCGTTCTTATCGCCACTCTGAATCGACCCGAGACACGTAATGCATTTAGTGCTGCAATGGGTCGTGCGCTTGGCAATATTTATGAAATGGCCGACACCAACGATGCGGTGCGAGTTGTCGTTGTCACTGGAACTCCGCCCGCATTCTGCGCCGGCGCAGATTTTTC
>CAMDCI010000153.1 GCA_945889715.1 Bifidobacterium breve
CTCACGTTGCCCGAAGTTGACGATTTTTACCAAGAACTCGTGAAGCACGCGAGCGTGTTGCGCGTTGTTGCATTGTCGGGTGGTTACAGTCGCGAAGAATCAAATCAGCGGTTGTCGCGCAACCATGGTGTGATCGCCAGCTTCTCGCGGGCATTGACCGAAGGTTTGTCGGCCAAGCAGAGTGAATCAGAATTCCATGCCACGCTTGACTCAACGATTCAAGGAATCTTCGACGCCTCACGTACGTGAGAAGTTCTTCAAAGATTTAGTGCACCGGTCGTTAGTGAAGCGGTCGGATGACCGGGCCAGTGCGTAACTTCGGAGTAAAGAACGTTGACTTGGGTGGCATCAGCAATCCCTCGTCGGCGGTGCGTTGAATTTCGGCAACAGTGACAGGGCGAATCAACACGCCTGCTGCTGCTTTTCCTGATGCAACGATGTCAACAACAAGTCCGACTCCGTGTTGGTAACTCACATCGTGTGCGGCATTGGCTAACGCATGTTCAAGTCGTGCGCCATCGAGGTTGCGAATACCAGTGAACATATCGGGTCGCGGAATCATGAAGGTTCCGTTGCCTTGGTCGTCGATTAACACAAGTGCACCTTTGTCTTGCATGTCATAGGTAATTGAGGCAACAACTTTTCCGGCAGGAACGAATTCAAAGAACTTTGCAAAAGTCGCTTGTAATGCCGCAAAATCAATACCGGTATACAAACGGTGAATTGCTTCAACGCTCAATTGCTCTTCAATGAGTTCGCCCACATAGGTCATGGTGAGTTCGGCCGAACCGTTACTTCCGGTGTCGGCGGCTCGTTGTTCGTCACGGAAAGTGCGACTAATGGCGTAACGGTGGTGTCCGTCGGCAATAACGACTTCATTCGAGCCGACCGCGGCCGAGATTGCGGCAACGCGAGCCGGATCAGACACTCGTTCAATGGTGTGTGTGACACCCTCGGTGGTGACAGTTCCGAGCAATTCACCGGGAGCCCGCAACAGTTCGGTGAGCCCTGCAGTCAGCGATAAGCCCCACACTGGGGACAAATTCGTCATAGTGGCGCGGGTGAGGTCGAGTCGATCTGTTTTGGCCTTTGGCGTGGTGCGTTCGTGAGGCAACACGCCACCCGCACCTTCATCAACGACTTCAAGTGCTCCGATGACACCAAAGGTCGTGCGCTCGGTGCCAGCCTCATCGCGAAATGTCATGCGATAAATCGTGAATGAAGGTTCGGCATCTTCAACCAATACGCCTTGCGTTACCCAATTATCCAAAACATCGCCAGCGGCGTCGTATCGACCAGGTCCATCTGACTCGACGGGCACATCGATGTGCACGATGTTGTGGGGATGACGCTGAGCCAAGGCTTCGCGATCGGCCTCGGACAAAACGTCGTACGGGGGAGCAGCCACCACATTTAGGTCGGCTGAGGCATAACGGAGAGCATGAAATGGTTCAAAACGGGGCACATCTCTAGATTGCCACGCCGATGTCGGTGGGGGCGTGGCAAGATCGCTAGGTCATGAATATTTCTCACAAATTTCCGGTTCTGTGCGATCTCGACGGGGTGGTGTGGTTGGCCCACGAACCCATCGATGGTTCAGCGCACGCAGTTGAACGTTTGCGTGCTGACGGGCATCGCGTTTTGTTTGTCACGAACAATTCGTCGGCAACTGTCGCCGACCAAGAAGCTGCGCTTTTGGCAGTAGGAATACCCGCGGTCGGCGATGTGATTACTTCGGCCATGGCGGGCGCACATTTGTTGAGCGCGGGTGAACGTGTTTTGCTGTGTGGTGGTCCTGGGCTCGCTGAGGCGATTGCCAAGGTGGGCGCAATCTCGGTGTCACATGATGACGTTGAAGGTGGTGCACTCGTCGATACCGTCATCGTCGGTTTTCACCGCCATTTCGATTACGAGATCATGCGTCGCGCCTCGACTGCTATTCGCCAGGGAGCGCGACTGATCGGCACAAATGATGATGCCACGTACCCGACCCCCAACGGTCCGATTCCGGGCGGTGGCAGTATTTTGGCGGCGATTTCGACAGCGGCAGGAATCGACCCAATCGTGGCGGGCAAGCCCCATCAGGCGATGGCCGATGTGGTGCGGGCGTACGAACCAAACGTTGGTCCCGACGCCGTCATGGTGGGTGACCGACCATCAACCGATGGTGGTTTCGCTGCCACGCTCGGATGTCGCTTTGCGCTGGTGCGCTCGGGAGTCACGCCAGCAGGGGCGATGCCGATCGATGATCCGTCGTGGTTTGCGGGAACAAGCCTTGATATTGATGTGCCAAATCTGGCCGGTGTTGCTGATTTTCTGCTGAGATAAGGCTCTCAAAATTCGGGGTAGCGTCTAGTTATGGCCAAGAACCCGATCAACAAAAGTTCAATGAAAAAGTTGTTCGACACGGTGTCCCCGATGGGAGCAGATGCCGCGGAAAAGTTTGTTCGCGAACTGCTCAAAGCGGGCGATGAGCGTCGTCGCGACGCCGAAAAGATCATTGCTGAAGTCGTTGCGGCAAGTCGTCATTCAGCCGAACATTTCAGCGACGCCGTCCAACGCGAAGTCGGCAAGCAATTGACCAAAGCCATCAAGCGTATTGATCAGTTGGAGAAGCAAGTTGAAACGTTGACGCGCAGTCTTGAAGCCACTCGCGCGGTGTTGGTGGCAACTGCGGCCAAATCGGTTGCCGACTCGGTCGCCAAGCGCAAGACGGCGACATCTACTGCTACATCAACGGCGGCACCAGCGGCTCCCGAAAAAAAGGTAGCGACGAAGCGAGCGCCAGTGAAGAAGGCGCCTGCCAAGAAATCGCTCCCCAAAAAGGTTGAGGCGAAAAGGGCACCAGTCAAGAAAGCTTCGCCGAAAAAGAATTCAGCACAGCCCACGACGACTGACTCAACTTCAGCCTGAGTATCTGACCTACTTCATTTCTTTTTCCAATGGCTCGTCGACAACGTCTTGATACTGAATTAGTTCGTCGTCAACTGGTGTCGGGTCGACGTGAAGCGACCGACCTGATTGAGGCTGGACGGATCTTGGTGAATGGAGCGATCGCGTCAAAAGCAGCGCATCAAGTTGATCCGGCCGATGCGGTTGTCGTCAGTGGTCCACCCGCGCGTTTTGTCAGTCGTGGTGGAGAGAAGCTTGACGCAGCGTTAGAAGCCTGTCGGATTGATGTTGCCGGTCGACGAGTTTTAGATGCCGGTGCCTCAACGGGTGGGTTTACCGATTGTGTTTTGCAACGTGGCGCCGCTCACGTTGTTGCGCTCGATGTTGGGCACGGTCAACTACACCCCAAGATTCGTGACGACGAACGAGTCACCGTGATCGAACGTTTCAATGTCCGCGACATGACGATTGACGATATTGGGGGAGAGGTCGATGTCGTTGTCGCCGATTTGTCATTCATTTCGCTCACCCTTGTGGTGCCCTCGCTTGTTGGGGTGTGCCGACCGGGAAGTGAATTGGTATTGCTCGTGAAACCGCAGTTTGAAGTAGGCCGCCGTGATGTGTCGAAGGGCAAAGGGATCATCTCAGACCCCGAACTGCACCAGGCGGCCTGTGATGGGGTGCGTGAATCCTGCGAAAATGCTGGGGCAACGGTCAACCAGATCATCTCATCGCCCATTACGGGGGCTGAAGGCAATAAAGAGTTCCTGTTATATGCCACCGTGCGTGAGAAGATGTAGGTATGACGACTGCATCCCCCGAAAAAGTAGTCGCGTCCCGAAAAGTTGTCATCGTCGGTCATTCCGAACGCCCCGAAGCCGCGGTCGTGGCACGCCAAGCCGTTGAGTGGCTGCGCAAGCACGGTCATACGCCAGTTGCGCAAACAGTTGATATTCAATCGCTCGGTCTTGACGTCGATCTCTGCACGACTGCCGACATTGCATCAGCCGAATTGGTGTTGAGTATCGGCGGCGATGGAACCATGTTGCGTTCGGTCACCATGTTGAACGGCGCTGCGGTGCCAGTACTTGGTATCAACATGGGTTTGTTGGGTTATTTGGCCGAGGTCGAACCTGAAAACTTGGTGGCGTCCTTAGAGCGCTTCTTTGCTGGTGACTACGAAACAGAAAAGCGTTTAGTGATCGATGTGGCAGTCGTCAAGAACGATGGATCTCAATCGACATGGCGGGCATTGAACGAGGCCTCTTTTGAAAAAGAGCGCACTGGTCAAACTGTTCGACTGTCAGTAAGTATTGACGGCGCACGGTTTACAACTTTTCAAGCCGACGGTCTATTGGTGGCAACTCCCACTGGCTCAACGGCATATTCGTTGTCGGCCCGCGGACCGGTGGTGTCGCCAACTCTTGAAGCAATGTTGTTGACGCCATTAGCTCCACACATGTTGTTCGACCGTTCGCTTGTTCTTGGACCTACTGAAACAATTCGCATTGATGTTGATGGATCGCGATCGGTGGGCTTGGCGATTGATGGTCAAGAAGTGGCGTCGCTGGAGGGCGGCGCCTCAGTGACCTGTTCGGCATCTGACCGTCCCGCGTTGTTTGTGCGCATGCAACCGCAGCGTTTCCACCAAATTTTGAAAACCAAATTCGGTTT
>CAMDCI010000154.1 GCA_945889715.1 Bifidobacterium breve
TTGCTCGCAAGTCAGCCAGATGGCCCGGTTTCGGTCGCCTGGCAGGGCGGCGAACCCACGCTGATGGGCTTGGATTTCTATAAACAGGTCATTGACTTCATCAAACAGTACGCCCGCCCGACGCAGATCATTGAACACACCATGCAAACTAACGGAACGCTGCTTAACGACGAATGGGCAAAGTTCCTGAAACAAAACTCAGTTCTTGTTGGATTGTCAATTGACGGGCCACAGTCAATGCACGATCAGTATCGAGTATGGAAAGATGGCCGAGGCAGTTTCAACGATGTTGTTCAGGCTTGGGAGCTACTTCAGCAACATCACGTAGACACCAATATTTTGTGCTCACTCAGTGCCGCGAATGCCGATCATCCCACCGAGGTCTACAAATTCTTTCGAGATCAACTTGGCGCCAAACACATTCAATTCATCCCAATTGTTGAACGATCAACACCAGTTGACTTAGAGATTGCCGAAAAAGGCTGGAGTGAAAAACCAGGGCGACGACGAATCTTGTACACCCAACAGGGCAACCTTGTCACCAGTCGATCAATTACCGGCAAACAATACGGCGATTTCTTGAGCGCGGTCTTTGATGAATGGCTTTCGCATGATGTCGGCGAAGTGTTTATACAGATCTTTGATGTCACTCTTGGTGCCCATGTCGGCATGTACAGCTTGTGCGTGCATGCGCCGACGTGTGGCACCGCACTTGCGCTTGAACACAATGGCGACATGTACTCGTGCGACCACTTCGTTGAGCCCGATTACAAACTCGGGAATATTCATCAAACACCCATGATTGATTTAGTGACGTCTCCACAGCAAGTTCAATTTGGACGAAACAAGCAATCACTATTGCCAAACATGTGCCAACAATGCGATGTGCGTTTTGCCTGCAACGGAGGCTGTCCAAAAGACCGCTTTATTGATACTCCCGATGGTGAAGCCGGGCTGAATTATCTCTGCGAAGGATTCCAAACCTTCTTCCGCCATGTCGATGCACCGATGAAAAGAATGGCCGAACTCATCAGTCAGGGCCGCTTTGCCGACGAAATCATGTCCGAGCACTGATCCGAACTATTCTTGCCCCAGCACTTGCCGTAGGGGGAAAAATGTCAATGAGTCATCAAGAGGCCATCGCGCAACTCACCGCACCTGGGTCGGCATTTGAGACTCACAAGATCTTTGTCAACGGCGTCGAAGTGAATGCCTTCAAAAATGCTCCAAACAATCTGCGTGAAGTTTTTGATATGTCGCGTACCCGTGGAGAAACGATTTTCCTTGTCTACGAAGATGAACGTTGGTCCTTTACACAAACGATGAACCACGTGGACGCGATCGCCGCAATGTTGGTTCATAAGTACGGCGTGAAAAAGGGCGATCGTGTTGCCATCGCTATGCGCAACTACCCCGAATGGGTGATGTCTTTCGCCGCCATCTTGTCCATTGGTGCAATTTCGGTTTCCTTCAATGCCTGGTGGACTGAAGACGAGAATGACTTTGCTCTCGAAGATTGCGGTGCAAAGGTCTTGCTGTGCGATGGCGAGCGTGCTGAACGTTCAACAGCCTCGCTGAAGCGTTTGGGCATACACGGAGTTGTCTGCCGTTCAAAGAAGCCGTTGCCCGAGAGATTTGATCGCTGGGAAGACTCGATCATGCTTGGCGAAACAATGCCTGCAATTGATATTTCACCTGATGACGATGCCACGATTTTGTACACCAGCGGTACGACCGGACGCCCAAAAGGTGCCGTCAGCACTCATCGTTCGATTATTCAAGCGCTCTTGGCATTTTCATGTCGAACCACCATTACAAATGTTCGCTATCCCAAGGATCCCAAAGACCCGAACGAGGCGCCAAGTTTGGTCCCCGCGTTTATTTTGGTCGTCCCTCTTTTCCATGTCACCGGCTGCATTCCCGTCATGATGAGCTGCTTTGTTGGTGGCCTCAAACTTGTCATCATGTACAAGTGGGAACCCGAGCGTGCGTTGCAACTCATTGAGCGCGAGCAGATCACCAACTTTGTTGGAGTGCCAACGCAATCTTGGGATCTCTTAGAGTGCCCCAACTTTTCGAAGTATGACGTCTCGAGTTTGAACAGCGTGGGTGGCGGAGGAGCTCCAGCACCACCCGAATTGGTGAAGCGCGTTGCAACCAACTTCAAAAAGGGTCAGCCTGGTATTGGATACGGCATGACTGAGACAAATGCTTACGGCCCACAAAACACTGGACCTGATTACATTTCACATCCCACATCAACCGGCCGCGGAGTCCCGATTCTCGAAATCGAAACCCGTGACGCCGATGGTCTTCGTTTAGGACCAGACGACATCGGCGAAATTTGGTTCAAGGGTCCACATCTCATTCGCGGATACTGGAATCGGCCAGAAGCAACGGCCGAAACAATCGTGAATGGTTGGCTGCGTTCGGGCGACCTCGGAAAGATTGATGAAGAGGGATTCGTATACGTACTTGATCGAGCCAAAGACATGGTGCTTCGCGCTGGCGAAAACATCTACAGCGCCGAAGTTGAAGCCTCAATTTATGAACTCCCCCAAATCCACGAGTGTGCGGTGTTCGGACTTCCTCACGAGCGGCTCGGTGAAGAGGTCGCCTGTGTCATCATGCTCAAACCAGGCGTGAACCTGGTTGCCGAAGAAGTACGTACCCATGTTGCCAAGAACTTGGCTGGATTCAAGGTGCCAAGTCGGATTGCATTTGTTCTTGAGCCTCTACCCCGTAATGCATCAGGAAAGATTCTCAAGCGAGAATTACGCGATACCTTTCCGTCGCAATGACCGGTCTTGTGGCATAATTTTGAGGTGAAACACGAGCACCCACATGTTCATGGTCCAGATTGCGGACACGCCGCAATTCCCCATGACGATCATCTCGATTACGTGCACGATGGGCATCTGCACCATCAGCATGATGACCATTGGGATGAGTGCAACGTCGATGGTTGTGTTGAGCACGCCGAACATGAGCACCAACATGGACCAAATTGTGGTCATGTCGCAGTCGCCCATGGTGATCACATTGACTACTTACACGACGGACATTTACACGCCGCCCACGGCGACCACTGGGACGAACACTAAAAATTTAATTAGTGGTCGTGGTGATGCTCGGTCACCACAAGTTGATCGCCCACTTTGGTGAGTCCGATACCAAATGTTTCCAGCAAGTTCTCGGGAGTCATCACCACATTGGGTGGACCATCGGCAATCACACGACTAGCAAGAAGTAGCACGCGGTCGCACATTGAAGCTTCTCCAACATCGTGAGTCGCCGTCACCACGGCTGCTCCACGATTCCGTTCAAAGTTCAAGGCATCAATATACGCAGCACGTCCAGGTGCATCGAGACCTGCCGTCGGTTCATCAAGGAGTAGCAAATCTGCCCGACGCGCCAACACTTGCGACAAATACACCCGTTGCTGTTGCCCTCCCGACAAATCACGCAACGGCCGATCAGCGAGATCTGAAACCTTCAACAATTCCATTGACTCGTTCACGATCACATCATCGGTGCGAGTTCGCCGAGCGAACCGAGAGCGTTGATCAAATCGACCCATTCGCACGACGTCAATCGCTCGCAGTGGCAATACAAAACCGCTCTGATGAAACTGACTGAGATAGGCCACTCGTTGCGATGACTCGCCAACGGGGCGACCAAGAATTTCCAAACCACCCGCAACGACTGGCAAAAGACCGGCCAAAGTTTTCAGCAAAGTTGATTTTCCTGAACCGTTTGATCCGACCAAAGCCGTTGAACCACCAGGTTTCAAGAATGCCTCAACACCAGAAAGTACGGCATGCGAACCATAACCAACGCTCAATCGACGGGCGACAACCGCTGTTTCGCTCATGACCGAACACCTTCAACGGACTTCTTCAGTGAGACTCCCGTTAACACAACGAAGAAGATCGCAACAGCAGTCAAAACCACCGAAGCACCAGCAGCCCACGAAAAATGATACGAAGCCAAGAGGCCCAAATATGTGGAAGCAATTCCGACAACCGATGCCCACAGCATCATCGTTGCGATTCGCTTAGCAAGCAACGCTCCAACTCCTGCTGGGGCAAGCAACATGCCAAACACCAAAAGCGAACCAACTGTCTGAAACGAAACAACCACGGTTCCGGCAATCAAAAGAAGCATCAATCGGTGGTACCACTGCGCCTTGTATCCCATCGCTCGGGTGAGGTCACCATCAAAACACAGCAACAAGAATGGCCGCGCCGAAAAAACAGTTACAACCAGAACAACCAGCAACGCCAATGCCTGAGCGAGCAAATCTGAATGTGCAACACCCAAGAATTGCCCAAACAAAATTGATTCCAAGTCTCCGGTCAATTTGTCCGAACTCGAAACAAGCACGACACCGAGTGCGAGAAGACCAATGAACAGCAATCCGATTGCTGTGTCGTTCGACAGTTTTGAGCGAGCAGTAATAAAACCAACACCACCGACCATGACTGCAGCCCCAACTGCAGCGCCAAGCATCGCGGGCATTCCCAAAATCATCGCTCCGGCGACTCCTGGCAAAACTCC
>CAMDCI010000155.1 GCA_945889715.1 Bifidobacterium breve
ACTTCCGCCCAGAGGCAGACGTCTCAAACCTTTCGGTAGTTCCACTTGACTCCGACGGATCCTTTTGTATTTACTCTGAGCAGCCGGTTGATCTCATTGTCGACGTACAAGGCATTTTCTCTACCTCTGGAACACTTCGCTTTACTCAAAATGTTCCCGAACGGGTTTTGGATACCAGAACTTGGAGATCGTGGCCGACCACGACCACGATTATTGTATTGTTAGAAGAGTGAGTGGTCATTCGATTGTTTCGTCGCCGGCGAATGATGCCAAGGTTTTCGCTGATCGTTTAGAACGGGCTCGCCAATCGATGCGTGCTCAAGGTGTCGACGTGGCTTTGTTGTCGCTTGGCCTTGATATGCCGTACCTCACTGGCTACAACGCGATGCCACTTGAACGTTTGACGATGTTGGTTTTGCCCGCGAATGGCGATGCAACAATTGTTGTGCCTGGTCTTGAGGCTCCGCGAGTGACATTGATACCCGGAGTATTCACGTTGTTGCCCTGGAGTGAAACCGAAGATCCAGTAGCGATCACTGCTCGTTTAGTCAAAGAGTCCACGCCCGAATCACGCGTCGTGGCGGTGGGTGACCAGATGTGGGCTCGCTTCTTGGTTGACCTCATGCCGATGCTTTCGTCAACTCAATACCGACGATCGGTTGATGTGATTGGTTCATTGCGCGTGCGCAAAGACCAAGCCGAAATTGATGCGTTGCGTGTTGCTGGTGCTGCAGTCGATCGTATCGCTGGCGAACTGCAGGCTGGCCGAATTCCTTTAGTCGGTCGCACTGAAGCCCAAGTGTCGGCCGATCTGTCAGCACGTATCTTGGCTGAAGGTCATGACGTTGTGAACTTTGCGATCGTTGCTGCAGGTGAAAATGCCGCCAGTCCCCATCATCATCCGGGTTCGCGAGTCATTCAGAAGAACGAAATTGTGCTGTGCGATTTTGGTGGCACGATGAACGGGTATTGCAGCGACATCACGCGATGCGTGTTCACGGGCGAAATTGCATCAGATGTTGCCGAGGCGTACGCCGTTTTGTTTGAAGCTGAAGCTGCGGCTGTAAAGGCGGCAACGATCGGCACGCCGTGTGAAGAAGTTGACGCAGTCGCACGACGCATCATTACTGCGGCGGGCTTTGGCGACTATTTCATTCACCGCACGGGCCACGGTATTGGCCTTGATGCTCATGAAGACCCGTACATCGTGAGCGGAAACTCTCTACCGTTAGAAGCTGGTCATGCATTCAGCATTGAACCGGGCATTTACTTGCCAGGTAAGTGGGGCATGCGCCTTGAGGATATTGTCGTGGCAACGATCAATGGACCAGATTCAATGAATCATGTTGACCACAACTTGATTGCGGTCAGCGCCTAAAACCAACGCTAAGAGTGGATAGCGCCGTCGGTGTTCTTGAGACTTGTTGCTGAATGACCAGTTCGTCGAGCAATGATTTCGGCGCAAATAGCGATTGCAGTTTCTTCAGGTGTGCGACCACCAAGATCAAGTCCGATTGGTGACATCAATCGATTCAACTGCTCAGGCGAATTCACGCCAACTTCAGCAAGGCGCTCAAGGCGTTTGTTGTGCGTCTTGCGACTTCCCATGACACCGATGTAACCAACCGATGTTGAGAGTGCGCCTTGAATCGCTGGCACATCAAACTTCGGATCGTGCGTCAAGATGCAGACGGCATCTCGTGGGCCGAGTGTGCTGCCCCGCTTTTCGAACACCGGAGTCGGCCAGGTCACCATGACTTCATCGGCCATCGGGAAGCGACGTTTGGTTGCGAAGATCTCGCGAGCATCGCACACGGTCACCCGATACCCAAGAACTTTGGCGACTCGACCAAGCGCAGCGGTGAAATCAACTGCACCGAAAATCCACATTTGTGGAGCAGGCGAGAAGCTTTCAATGAAGACAACAACTGTTGGAGTATCAATGAGGTCTTCGGGAGTTGCTTGACCTTCCGGTCCATAGTGGCGAACTCCGGTGCGGCCGGCTTCAAGTTCGCCTGCGGTATCGCGGGCGACGACGCGATCAAGTTCGGGGTGTCCGAGCGTTCCAGATGTCGTTTCGACGCCGGCAACTCGTGAGACCAATAACTTTGCGCCGATGCCAGGGCCTTCGATGATGGTTGCGAGTGCGACCGGGGTTTCGTTGCGAAGATAGTCAGTGAATTGTTGATAGATCGTTGTCGTCATGGCGTGATCACCAATCGAGTTGTTCGATATACAGGCGAATGATTCCGCCACATGTCAAACCAACTGCAAATGCTTCATCGTCGCTGTATCCAAAAGTGACCATTCGGCCGGGAGCATTTTCTCCGATGATGGCGAGCGCCTCGCTCACGACAGCACCTTCAACGCATCCACCGCTCACTGAACCTGCAACTTCACCGTCTTCGTTGACAGCCATGGCAGCGCCAGGGTCGCGGGGACCTGAGCCTTCAATCTTGACGACGCGCGCAACCGCAACTTTCTTGCCGTCTGTACGCCAGCGGTCAATGTCGTCAAGGATCTCACGCATGATGACCACAGTCTGCCGTGGAAGATGGGATGTTGCGATGCTGGTTTGCGGTTAGACGCGTCATAGACCAATCACCCGTGTGAGTTCTTCCATGGCCTCAATGGAGTGACCTTCGACGAAATGGTCGACATGTGGCAACGCTGCAGCCATTCCTCGAGCAAGCGGGGCATACCCCGGAGAAACCTTCAATGGGTTCACCCAAATCAAACTGTGGCTCACGCGATGTAGGCGTTGCATCTGTTTCGACAACAGTTCTGGATCGCCTCGGTCCCAGCCGTCACTGAGAACCACCACGATGGCGCCGCGTGCCATGCCACGAACGCCCCATTCGTCATTGAAGTTGCGGACGCATTCACCAAGGCGGGTCCCGCCACTCCAGTCGACAACGCGCTCGGCGGCAAGTTTGAGGGCTTTGTCGGGGTCACGTGAACCGAGCTCGCGCGTCACGCGCGTGAGTCGAGTACCGATGGCGAAGGCTTCAACCTTTTGTCGACCAGCAACGGCAGCTTGGACAAATCGCAAGAGTGCCCGGGCGTATGGTTCCATTGAGCCGCTGACATCAAGAAGCAAGATGAGCCGGCGAAGCCGTTCATCATTTTCTTGCCAGTGTCGACGAATTGGTTCTCCGCCCGAACGAAGACTCGAGCGAACGGTCTGGCGGAGATCGGGCCGTGAACCTTTCGCGGTTGACCGCATGCGAAAAGAATTTCGTGGCGAGCCGACGAGGCGCAACTTGCTCATGAGATCTTGAGCGAGGTGTAACTCGTCGTCAGAATACGTAGCAAAATCTTTCGTACGTAAAGTTTCAACAGACGAAAATCGGATGGTGATTGATTCGCCGTCGTCATTAGCATCCTGAGAAGTGCCATCGTCGGCGCCTTCAGTTTCGTCATCAATTTCAATCGTTAAGCGAATGAGTTGTTCATCTTGTTCAGTGGTTTGCGATGTGCGACGTTCCCAGAAGACCGCAAAAGCCTTGTCATACAGCGCGATATCTTCGGGCCGGCGCAACAAGGTAGAACGACCAGCCCAATAGACATTGTCTCGGTCATTGATTCCGACGAGCCCTAGTGCTTCAACGAAGGTCAACACATTCCCGATTGGAGTGCTGATGCCAGCACTCCGTAAGACACGGCTAAAAGCAACAGCAATTCGTTCAGCGTTTGAGTTTTCTTCAAGCACTTCAGACATTGCGAATGTTCTCAGGTGCCAAGTGCGCGTTGTACAGCGGCCTTGATGAGGTCGGTCATGCCATTCGTTTCAACTCGTTCTTGATCTTCGCGGTATTTCAGTACGGCACCAAGAGTTGAACGAACGCTGTCTTCGTCGAGGTTGGCAATGCCCAAACTTCCGAGCGCAGTTGCCCAATCAATTGTTTCGGCAACTCCGGGCGGCTTGTACAACTGCATTCCGCGCATCGCTTCAGTAGCAGCTGCTACTTGTCGCGCCAATGAGATGGCAACTTGAGGAACGCGCAGTCGCACGATTGCTACTTCGCGGTCAAACGTGGGGTGCTCAATCCAGTGATATAGGCAACGACGTTTCAGAGCATCGTGGACATCGCGGGTGCGGTTTGAAGTCAAAATCACAATGGGCGGGGTGGGCGCCTTGAATGTTCCAAGTTCGGGAATCGTGACTTGAAAATCGGACAGGACCTCCAACAAATACGCTTCGAACTCATCATCAGCACGGTCGATTTCATCGATCAACAGAACTGGGGGAGCAGGTGCGGGTTCGAGGGCTCGCAACACCGCTCGGCGCAACAAGAAACGCTCTTGGTACAACTCGTTTTCCAGCGCATCGGCGCCCCGGTTGGCGGCCTCGCCACTGGCCTCGGCAGCCCGTAAATGTAATAACTGACGCGAATAATCCCAGTCGTAGACGGCTTGGGTGGCGTCAATGCCTTCGTAACACTGCAAGCGAATGAGTTCGCCACCGGTGAGGGCCGATAAGACTTTGGCGAGTTCGGTCTTGCCGACTCCGGCCTCTCCCTCAAGAAGAAGGGGGCGCTT
>CAMDCI010000156.1 GCA_945889715.1 Bifidobacterium breve
TCTTGATCGTGAACTGTCTTTGAACCAGTCGCCGGGCTTCCGCTTTCAACACGCGCCACGTGACGCAAGTCGTAACCCTGTTCTTTGACTCGCCAGAAGCGATGTTCAACGAACGTCCACGCGCCCATATTGAGCGGTTCTTCCTGCAACCACACAACTTCTTTTGCGTTCGGGTAGTGCTTCAAGATATCCATCATCTGCTCGATGGGGAATGGATACAACTGTTCAACTCGAACGATTGCTGCAGCAGCCGTTCGTTTGTTACGTTCGGCAAATGCATCCCAAGCAACTTTTCCTGAACAGAACACCACGCGCTTGACGCTGCTCGCGTCGGTCACGAAAGGATCGTCTAGTACTTCTTGGAATGAGGTGCCAGTTTCCAGATCAGTAATCTTCGAACGCACTTCCTTCATGCGCAATGGTCCCTTAGGCGTAAAGATCACCAACGGCTTACGAATTTCGCGATGCATCTGACGACGCAAAACATGGAAATACTGTGCTGCGGTCGTGGCATTCACAACTTGAATGTTGTCTTCGGCGCACATGGTCAAGAAACGTTCGATTCGTGCCGAGCTGTGCTCTGGTCCTTGACCTTCGTAGCCGTGTGGCAACAACATGACGAGTGCGTTGTGTTGTCCCCACTTGTCTTCGGCGGCAACCAAGTATTGGTCAATAATGATTTGCGCGCCGTTAACGAAGTCGCCGAATTGCGCTTCCCACAATACGAGTGCTTCGGGGTTGGCGTGGGCGTAGCCGTATTCGAAACCAAGTGCGGCGTATTCGCTCAGCAACGAGTCATACACCCAGAATTTTTCTGCGCCTGGCAATTCTGACAACGGAATCCAGACGCGCTCGGTGTTGTTATCAACGAGAGCAGAATGACGCTGGCTGAACGTTCCACGACGCGAATCTTCTCCGGCCAAACGCACTGGCACACCTTCGGTGACGAGCGAACCGTAGGCCATCAATTCAGCAGTAGCCCAATCAACTTCGCCTTGTTCGTCATAAATCTTTGAGCGCAATTCGAACTGCTTGCCTAATTTCGGATGGACCGTAAAGCCCTCGGGATAATTGGTGAGTTGTGCAAAGACTTTGTCGAGCACTGCTCGTTGAACACCGGTGTCGACATGCGGCAAAACGCCAACAGGTTTGGGTGGCTTGGCGACTTTGGTCGGCACTGGTGCGTGCGAACGAGTCTCATCAAGGGCAACTTGCAACTTGCTCTGGAAATCATTGAGCGCTTGTTCGGCTTCTTCAAGCGTGATATCACCGCGACCGACCAACGTTTCGACATACAACTTACGAACACTGCGCTTTTCAGCAATGGCCTTGTACATGAGTGGCTGCGTATAGCTCGGGTCATCGCCTTCGTTGTGTCCATGACGGCGGTAGCACACCATGTCGATCACGACGTCTTTATGGAAACGCTGACGGTAATCCCATGCGAGTCGCGCAACGCGCACACAAGCCTCGGGATCGTCGCCGTTGACATGGAAAATAGGCGCTTGGACGGTCTTTGCAACGTCACTGCAATACAGCGATGAGCGCGCGAACTGCGGCGAAGTGGTGAAACCAATCTGGTTATTGATGATCAGGTGAATTGTTCCGCCAACGCGATAACCAGTGATGTCGCTCATACCTAAACACTCAGCAACAATTCCTTGACCAGCAAATGCGGCGTCACCGTGAATCAAGATTGGCAACGCCGGGAATGAACCTGGCGGATCAATCTGGTCTTGACGGGCACGAATCATGCCGAGCACCAACGGATCGACGGTCTCAAGGTGACTTGGGTTAGCCGCAAGTTCGATCTTGATTGATGCACCGTTCGAGTTGACATATTGACCCGACGCGCCCAAGTGATACTTCACGTCGCCAGAGCCCTGCACAGTTGCGGGATCAACGTAACCTTCGAATTCACCAAAGATGCTGTCAAGGCTCTTGCCCATCACATTGGCCAAAATGTTTAAACGACCACGGTGTGCCATGCCCACGACTGCTGAATCAAGGCCAGCCGCCGCAGCACGCGACAAAATTTCGTCGAGAATCGGCACGGCACTTTCGGCACCTTCAAGACCAAAACGCTTGGTGCCGACGTACTTTGTCGCCAAGAACTTTTCAAATGCTTCGGCGGCATTTAATCGCTCAAGCACACGATGCTTTTCTTCTTTTGACAGCTGGAATTGCACACCTTCGAAATGACTTTGCACCCAACGCTGTTCGTCAGTGTCTTGAATGTGCATGTATTCGACGCCAATACTGCGGCAATAAGCATCACGCAAAACATGCAACAGTTCGCCCAACGGCAAACGATTGGTGCCAGCGACACCGCCAGTTAAGAATTCGCGATCGAGGTCCCAAATGGTGAGACCGTAAGTTGCTGGGTCAAGCTCGACGGGCAACTTCGGTTCTTTCCATCGCAACGGATCGATGTCGGATATCAAGTGACCGCGCACTCGATGAACACGAATTAATGTCGCAATTTGCATCTGCTTGTGCAAATTTGACTCTTCACGATCGAGTGGGTTGATGTCAACGCGCCACTTCACTGCTTCATATGGCACATCAAGGCTCTTGAAAACACCTTCGTAGAAACCATGTTCACCGAGCAACAACTCGTGTAGGCGCTTCAAGAACATGCCACTTTCGGCACCCTGAATGATGCGGTGGTCGTATGTACTTGTGACAGTGACCACCTTCGAAATACCCAGCGTTCCGAGTGCTCGCTCATCGGCACCTTGAAATTCAGCTGGGTAATCAATGGATCCAACGCCAACGATGACGCCTTGACCTGGCATGAGTCGCGGCACACTTTGAACGGTTCCGATTGTTCCGGGGTTGGTCAAACTGATCGTGGCACCTTGGAAATCAGCAACGGTGAGTTTGTTTTGCTTGACCTTGCGCACAACATCTTCGTAAGCCACCAAAAACTCACCAAATGACAAACGATCGGCTTCGCGCAACACCGGAACCACCAATGTACGACTGCCATCGGACTTCGCAACGTCGACTGCGAGTCCCATGTTGATGTGTTGATGATGCGTGACACGCGGCTTACCATCAGCACCTTCAGAGAATCCACTATTCATGACTGGAACTGCGTCGGCAATGGCTCGAATAATTGCGTAACCAATTAAGTGAGTGAAACTAATTTTACTTTGCCCAGTGCGGCTGCGATATCCGTTGATGACGCTGCGGTTTACTTCAAGTAATTTCGCTGGCACATTACGGAAACTTGTGGCAGTCGGAACGGTGAGACTGCGCTCCATATTTGAAACAATCGCCAGACCAGCACCGCGAATTGGTTCGCTGACATCTTCGACTGGCGCGGCAACTGCTGCGGGCGCTGTTGACACAGCAACTTTCGGGGCACTGTTGGAAGCGGCCGCCTGAGGCGTAGCCGTAACGACGGACTCAGGCTTCGGGTTTGTCACCGCAGCGACAGCGGTGGCCAGTGACTTGTAGTCCGAGAAAAATTCTTGCCACGCTTCACCGACCGATGCAGGATCAAGACGGTATTGCTCGTACATCTCCTCGACAAGCCAAGAGTTGGCCCCAAAGTCGGGAGTTGCACCAGTGGTAGGGATCAGCGCTTCAGACATCAGACTCAACATTACCCGTACGAGGTCCGTCGCCTGTGTTGCTATTACTTGCAAGGATGACCGAGTTGACCACCGTCACCTGAGATAGCCCGACTCTGGTTCGTATGCACCCGTAAATAGCCATAATGTGCTCTCTATGAGTATTCCCAAACAGTCCCGTTTCAGCATCGTCGCCTTGTCCCTTGCCGCACTAGTTTCCTGTGGAGGAAGTAGCCAAAGCGACACGACCAATACCATCGCTCCCGATGTTGACTTGTTGGTTTCGGCAGTTCCGGCAATTCGTTGGGATGCAACTAGCTACCAAGCGCCGGCAGGCGAACTTAAAATAGCAATGTCAAACATGGACAGTGTGAAGCACGTCCTCGTGATTTTGGAGGGTGACACAGTTGTGGGAGACCTAGAGTTGGTTGTCAATAAAAAGGGCGATTACGACGACGGAGTCATAACCCTTTTGCCGGGCGAGTACCGCATCTACTGCAGCATTCCTGGTCACGGCGGCATGGACAGCACACTCACCGTCTCCTGAACAAGTTGTCGAGAACAAAAAAGGGCCGCCCCATCGGGGCGGCCCTTTTCATTTCACTTCTGAGTTACTCATGCCTTGAGCAAAATTTCACCCTTAACTTGGCGCGATGGTTTCCGGAATCGAAATATTTGTCGGGATCTGAACCCCTGATCCAGTTTTGAGAAAGATTTCGCTCAACACGTAGAGCACAACGAGCAATACCGAGGCGCTGATAATCGCGTTTTTGTGATTCTCATATGGCCACAACAATTTATTGGTTGCAGCGGTTCCGCCTAATTTGCCAAGGGCGTTGAGTTGAAGAATCGCTCCGAGGACTGCGGCAACAATCACGAATGTCCATGCGTTACCCGCTGAAACGTTTTCGCCAAATGCTCCACCGTTGTAGAAGTG
>CAMDCI010000157.1 GCA_945889715.1 Bifidobacterium breve
CCACCAAGAATCTGAATTGCTTCTTCGGTGACGCGCACTGCGGTTTCTGATGCGTAGTACTTGCTCATCGAACCTTCGGCGTTCTTGAAGCCTCCGTTGCGAGCCATCCATGCCGCGCGCCAAATGAGCAAACGTGATGCTTCGATCTGTGTTGCCATGTTGGCCAACTTGAAGGCAATTGCCTGGTTCATGATGATCGGCTTGCCGAAAGCAACGCGTTCTTTCGCGTACTCAAGTGCGATTTCGTAAGCACCACGAGCAACACCCAGTGCCTGAGCACCAACTGCCGGACGGGTTGCTTCGAAAGTTGCCATTGCGGGCTGCTTGCCACTTGAGGCACCGCCTTCGCGGTAACGAGCCAACTTGGCGTCAAGCTTTTCTTTTCCACCTAACAAGCAACTGCCCGGAACACGCACATCGTCAAGCACAACTTCAGCAGTGTGCGAAGCCTTAATGCCGTGCTTCTGATACTTCTGACCCTGCGACAAGCCCTTGGTGCCCGGAGGAACAATGAATGAAGCCTGACCGCGACCTTTAAGTGCGGGATCAACTGCTGCCACAACGACGTGAACATTGGCGATACCACCATTGGTGATCCATGCCTTCGTTCCGTTGATTACCCATTCGTCTTTTGCTTCGTCGTACACAGCGCGAGTACGAAGTGATGACACGTCAGAACCAGCGTCGGGTTCGCTCACACAGAATGCGCCCAACTTGATGTCTTCGGGGGTGCCATAACACTGCGGAACCCATTCGATCATTTGCTCGGGAGTTCCGTTACCGCTAATACCTGCAGCGGCCAGACCAGAACCCATGATTGCCATACCAATACCGGCGTCACCCCAGAAGATTTCTTCAATGGCAACGGGCATGGTCAGACCACTCGGGTCCGCCATTGCATTCATCAAAAATTCGAAACCGTACAAACCAATTTTTGAGGCTTCCTGCACAATGGGCCACGGGAACTCTTCGCGGTCATCCCACTCTTGAGCGTGGGGGCGAATGTGCTCAACCGCGAACTGGTGAATCCAGTCTTTGATCTGTATTTGGTCGTCATTGAGGTGCATCGAAAATTCAGCCATAGAGCGATGTTACTCGTTGGTAACCCAATTCACCACATCCGTTAGGTACCTCATTGCGCCGACTGACAGACTTCACCTATGACCGAACACCTTCCAACATCTTCGGTCAGTCTGCGCGGAATCACGGCTGCTTTGATGACCGCTGTTGGCGCCTTACTTCTCATCGTGGCACCCGGTCGTTCGGCCGACTGGTTTGGCGAAGGTCTGATGCTGGCCATAGTCGGCGTGGTGCTGATTGCGGTCGGGCTGACGCTCGTCGTGTCAACTCATCGGACCATTTTGTTTGTCGCAGCCGGATTCTTGACGGTCGTAGCGGCATGGCTCGTCATCACGCGTACAGCTGGCTACCCATTCGGACCCTGGTCATCAGTGACCCCGCAAATGGGTCCGTATGAAGTACTCGTCCTCGTTTTGTCAATCATCAGTCTGACCTTGGCAATCGCCACCTTGGTCGTTGGCACCGAGCACCTCGGGACACCAGGCATTCGTTTCGACACAATCGCGCCGTTCGCAATCGTCCTTGTCGCGCTGCCTGGGCTCGCAGTCAGTAAGTGGGCCGATAACGCCGCGCACATTCTTGGTTCAGGCCATACGCATTCACACACGATGTCTTCAAGTTCAGATATGCCTGGCATGGATCACAGCATGATGCCAATGATGACCATTGAAGAGCGCTTGCAATTTGGCGAGCAGCTAGTCATCGCCCGCCAAGCCGCCTTAAAATTTCCAACGTTGGCCGATGCACGCGCCGCTGGATGGATTTTGGTGGGCGGATACGTGTCTGGTGCGGGCCAGATGGTGATGGACCCCACCAGTAATTCTCAAGATCAAGTTTTTGATCCAGCAGTCCCCCAAGGCTTGCTCTATTCATCTTCAATTGACTCGGCAACCATAGTTGGATTGCAATATGACGCATGGACGAGTGACGGCTCAACCCCCGTTGGCTTTATCGGTCAAGACATGTTGTGGCATATGCACACTGGTACTTGTGAAATCAGCGATTCGTTCGCTGTTGTTTATGATGAAGCGGTCACTGGAACGGCGTGTTCACAAGTAAATGGCACGCTCACGAATTCGGTGTCGTGGATGGTACGGGCCTGGGTTGTTCCCGGTTGGGAAAGCTCACAAGGACCGTTGTCCCACGAGAACTCGCTGTTGCCGTAAACCTCAGCAAAAGCCAACCAGATCGCTATTTACGACTGGTGCGGCGTTTGTTGTTGAGGAAGTCAACCAAGACGTAGTCGCCCAGGTTGTCACTGTTCGTCATAAACGCGCGACCACCGTTCATGGCGGTCATCTGCTCGACGAATCGTTGCAGGTATTGATCGGGATCAAGCATGAACGTATTGATTCGAATGTTGTCTTTCGTGCAACGCATTGCTTCACGTAATGTTGCTTCAACCGTTAACTGCTGGGCTTCGTATCCGTCGAAGTAGGTGAACCACGGATCACCTTGAGGGGTGATGTGTGCCGTCGGCTCGCCGTCGGTGATCATGATGATCTGCTTGTTGCCCGTTTGACGACTCAACATTTTGCGGGCCTGACCCAGTGCATGATGCATGTTGGTGCCCTGCATTCCGGTCAACGATGCTTCAATCAACTCATCGGCCTTGATTTCCCAGGCCACATGTCCAAACATCAAGACACCCAGGTAGTCGCGCGGATACTGCGATGACATTAAAGACTGCAGTGCAACGGCAACTTTTTTCGCTGGCCCCCAACGACCATCGCGCACCATTGAATACGACGCGTCAAGCATCAAAACAGTTGATGAGCGCGTGAGGTGTTCAGTTTGTTCAATTTCGAAGTCTTCAGGCGACAACTTGACCGGGGTCCCCTGCCCACCACGACGTAAAGCGTTGCGGATCGTGCGCTGCAAATCAAGGTTGAACGGATCGCCGTATTCATATTGCTTAGTTTCATACGTGCGCTCGTGACCTTGACCAAAGCGGTTTTGTTGGTGCTGACCCTGCTTGTCTTTTGACAAATTTGAGAACAAGTCGCGCAACGATTTTGAACCGATTTTGCGCATGCCCTTTGGAGTCACTTCTAACTTGCCGTCTTTTTGGTGAATCAAACCCTCGCGCTCAAGTTCTTTCACCAACTTGGCAAGCTTTTCCATCGAGCGAGCAACATCGTCACCCATCAATTCGCGAACACGATCCATGTCGGCCTCGGCGAGTTGCTGGGGTGACGTTGGATTGTTCATTAAGTCTTCAAGGCGATCAAGTTCAGCAAGATCTTTCATCGCCTGCATTGCTTGATCGAATCCCATTGGGTCTTCGCCTTGCATTTCGTAACCCTGACCTTGGCCAAGACCCGGGAACATCTGCATCATGTTTTGTGACAGCTGATTCATTTCGTCTTGCATATCTGAATCTTGCATGAGCATCTGCGACAACTCTTGTAACTGCTGACGCTGCTCGGGCGACATTGAATTGAGCATGTCTTGAGCGGCTTGCATCTGACGAGCGATTTGCTCCATCAGTTCATCAAACGATTGCGGGTTCTCTGGAAAGAACTCGCCGTGTTCTTGCATGAACTCGTCAAACTTTTCATCTTCGCCATTGTTGTGGCGCTCGATCATCTCATTGAGCGCCTTCATCATTTCTTTCATGCGTTGCATGTCTTCGGGTGATGTGCTCTTCATTGCCGATGAAACTTTGTCGAAGTTCTGCTGCATCAACTGATCACGGAGTTTCTCCATGAGTTGTTCAAATCGTTGCTGGGCCTCAGAAGACTCAAAGTCGTACGACTGCAGTTCGCGCACTTTGCCAGCCAAGTCGTCGGGCATCATGTCGAGCCTGAAGTTGCGCTCCATCGCGGCATTGCGCGCGTTTTCAGCACGGCGCTCGTCGCCACTCTTATCGGCGTCCATGACCGACTGTTCAACGGCATGACGCTCTTCATCCAAGATGTCGTCAAGCGCGTCGGCGATTTCTTGAAAGACCCCATTCGGGTCGCCTTTTTCGAGCAAATCTTGACGAGCTTCTTTCAATTTGCGGCGCATCTCGCGCAGGCCTTGCATCCGTTCGCCGTTCGGGTCGGTCGCCCCACGCTCCATCAAACGTCGTAAAGCCCCACGCAGATCGCCATTTTGCAATAAATCATCGGACATTTCGTCGAAGAGATCGCTGGCTTCTAGGTCGAACCCAGTCTGGGTTCCGTCCCAACGTGAATAAGTGGACCGAGCAGTCATATGCGCACGCTAGTACCCAAATAGCGCCCTTGACCCGTCGAAGCAAGGGGGTAGTCTGACGAGAGCCATGAAAGTTGAACGCACCTTCGTTTTTGTTGACCTCTCGGGGTTCACCAAGTACACCGCCGATAACGGCGATACCTCGGCGGGCAACATCCTCACCAAATT
>CAMDCI010000158.1 GCA_945889715.1 Bifidobacterium breve
ATGAACGCCAGCATTTCTGGTACCGATCTCATCGTGCACCGTTATGTCGATCTTGGTATTGCGGTTGACATTGAAGGACTCGGGCTTCTGGTTCCTGTCGTGCGTAGTGCCGAAGGCAAGCGTTTGCGAGCGATCGCTCGAGAAATTAGTGACTTGGCAACGCGTGCGAAGACTCGCAAGCTCAGCCCTGACGAGATTCAGGGTGGCACGTTCACTATCTCGAATAATGGGTCTGCTGGTTCAGTGCTCACGATGGCAATCATCAATCAGCCTCAGGTCGCGATTTTGTCAACTGATGCAATTGTGCGTAAGCCAGTCGTTGTGAATGTTCCTGGTGGTGGCGAAAGTATCGCTATTCACCCAGTCGGACATTTGGCCATGAGCTGGGATCATCGTGCATTTGACGGTGCATACGCTGCCAGTTTCTTGGTGCGTGTGAAGGAAATTCTCGAAACCCGAGATTGGTCAAGCGAGTTCTAAATCATGTTGCGCGTCCGCTGGATTGGCAGGGTCGCGTATCGCGAGGTTCTGGCTGTACAAACTGCGCTCTTTGAGCATGGTCACGAACAACATCTGTTGCTGCTTGAGCATCCACATGTCTTTACCTATGGGCCACGTGCCGAACTTGCTAAGAATCTGAAATGTGATCCCGCCGAAGTTGGCGCCGATTTTGTCTCGGTAAAGCGTGGCGGCGACATCACCTATCACGGGCCGGGACAGCTTGTTGGGTATCCAATTTTGAATCTAGAAAATGCGATCGGTGCAACGGCTCATGTGTGCAGTGTTGAACAGTTGGTCATTGACGCATTAGTTGAACTTGGTGTGAAGAACGCTGGGCGCCTATCTGGTTTTGCTGGCGTGTGGATTGATGCCGACAACGATCGCCGCCGCAAAATCAGCGCCATCGGTGTTCGTTTGGCGCACGGACGAACAATGCATGGTTTCGCCCTCAATGTTGATCCCGACATGACGTACATGCGTCAACACATCGTGCCGTGTGGTGTTGCCGAGTATCCAGTGACGTCTCTCAAAGAAGAAGGCATTGACGTTCCAATGCAAGATGTGGTGAAGATTGTCAGTCGCTTGGCGATTGAACGTTGGGGCGGGGGAGAAGCCGAGCAACAAGAAGTTGCTTGGGTTCACCGACCCGAAGACTTGTCGCGATTCTCGCGTGGCGAAGGACCAGGCGAACCAGTACGCATGCTCGGTCGGCTTGCCGATGCTGGTGTGGACGGCGGTGTCGATCTATCTGAACGTAAACCAGAGTGGCTGCGACCCAAGGTGCAAATCGGTGCCGAAGTACTGAAGATTAAGCGCACATTGAGTGAACTGAAATTAGTAACGGTTTGCGAAGAGGCTGGATGTCCGAACTTGTCTGAATGTTGGAAAGATGGCACTGCCACCTTCATGGTGTTGGGCGAGCGTTGCACGCGTGCGTGCGGTTTCTGCCTCGTCGATACACGTAAACCAGAATTGCCCGAAGCTGACGAGCCGCAACGTGTCGCCGAAGCTGTTACGTCAATGGGATTGACTCATGCTGTTCTCACCATGGTCGCACGCGACGATTTAGCCGATGGCGGTTTTGCGCATGTTGCCGAATGCGTGCGGGCAATCCGTGAACGTAATCCTTTGACCCGCATTGAAACATTGGTGTCAGATGCAAAGGGCGAAGTTGCATCGTTGCAGTTGTTGTTTGATGCTCAACCTGATGTCTTTAATCACAACATCGAAACTGTGGCCCGTTTGCAGCGCGCCGTTCGTCCATCGGCGGGGTACGTCCGCTCACTGGGTGTTCTGTCAGCGGCTAAAGCGGCTGGCTTAGTGGTGAAGTCGGGTCTGGTTTTAGGAATGGGCGAAACCAGCGAAGAAGTTGATGGATGCCTGGCCGATCTTGCGGGAATCGGCGTCAACATCGTGACAATTGGTCAGTACTTGCGACCGACGACTCACCACACACCCGTTGCCCGTTGGATTCATCCAGATGAGTTCTCTCGTTGGAAGCAAATAGGAGAGTCTTTGGGCATTGGTCATGTTGAGTCGAGCCCGTTAACACGTTCGAGTTATCACGCCAAGCAATCGGCTGATGCTGCAAGTGAAGCAGTCCCTGTGCCTTTAAAAATGCGAAACTAGTTGTCACAAACGAGGTCGCAGTTTCGTTATTGAGATGTGAGCAAATTTTTCAATTGGGTCGTGCGGTTAGTTGTCATGCTTTTGGTGTCCACCTCGGTCTTTGCGGTACCAGCAAATGCCACGGGGGTTCCTAACCCTCCGGTTGGGGATGACCCGTGGTTGGCATCAATTAATTGGTGGCGTTCGTTCGGAGGTTCAATTGACGGAACTCCGATGGTTGATGTAATTGACTCAAGCGCAACCGATCGCGGTCCACAAAACTTTGTCGACTATTTGATGTATCTGCGTCGTATGGGCAGCGGCTATTGCTTGCACTGGGAAGATCCGGCCTATCCAAAACCATCTGGAGTTGATTATGACCATTCCGGACTGTCGTGCGGGCGAAAGAATATCTCAGCAGCCGTCGAGGCTTGGATGACGACCCCTTATCACTCGGGAGGTTTAAGTCCCCACATCAACAAAATTTCCACAGGCTTCGGTAGTTACAGCGGAAAGACTGCTTCGGCGCTTTTGTTACAACGGTCGTATGTCTTCAACAAGACATACGTGTGGCCCAAGCCAGGTGGTTACATGCCCCGTCAGCGATGGCTAGGTGGTGAGTGGCCCAATCCTGCAGATGTTTGCCCGCCCGTTGCCAGTGGTGTTGCAACTAATGGTCAACCATCATTCGTGTGGTTCCCGCGAGCTAATCAATATTCAAACCCACAACGCAAGTTGGTGTCGTTGACAGCCTCTGACTCTGGAGGGATGGTGCCCATGTGCATTCCGATGATTACAGATTATTCAACTCTTCCGTACCTGCAGCAGGCGGCGACCACGGGCACGGTGATTTCTGATAGCCCGCTGTTTCCGCAACGTATGTGGGAAGCCGGCACAGCCACGATTTCGCTCATAACGACTGATGTAAACGGGGGAGATCGTCAAACCTTGACATGGTCGTTCGAAGTCTTGGCAGCTCCCTCAGCCGTGACGAATGTTCGAATCGCTCAAGTCGATGCGAAATCTGGTCGAGTATTTTGGGACGATGGTTCTCGTCAAAACAATTTGCCAGTTTTGAAATATGTGGCGGACTACTGGTATGTGGAGTCGGGCGTTTGGAACCATCAGATAGTGGAGACCAACGATCGCTTTATCGATATGCCTCATCCACAAAACGGCACCTGGAATGAAGAATCGCCCGAAATCTTCGCGGTGAACGCTGCTGGTTCGGGGGTCCGTGCGGTAGTGCCAAATTGGCTCCGATATACGGAAGATCAAGAAGCAATAACGCAAGGGCTAAATCTGGTTTCAACAGGATTGCCTTCTGACGCAGAGTTGGCACTAATGAATCTAACTATGACTGGAGTTGAATACCCGGGCTATCGAGGCACTGGCTACATCACAGCCAACCTTTGCAGTTCTACGTATAACCAAGAGCAATTGACTAGTAGTGGAAATTTTGTAAAAAACGTCGATGTCGCAAACTTGGCTGTTGTTCCATTAGACAATGATGGAACTTTTTGCATCTTCTATTCAAACTTGATTGAAACCATTGCTGATACCCAAGGCTATTTCTCGCGATCTGGAGCGTTGGCATTTACCTCACTTGACCCGAGGCGCGTATTGGATACCAGACAGTCGAACCGTCCGCAGAATGGTTCAATTACACGCGTGGAGACCGATCTTCCATCGGGCACTCAATCAGCACTTGTCAACTTAACGATGACTGGCTTGTCTAAGTACGATTTTATTCACGGATACATCACTGCTGATAAGTGTTCAACGATGGTGGCGGGTCCACAAACGAAGAGCAACGGAAACTTTAATTCAGGAATTGATGTTTCAAACTTGTCGGTGGTATCGCTTGATGGTGATGGATCGTTCTGTATCTATAATGAGAAAGCAGTTGATTTAATCGTTGATATTCAAGGATCATTTAGCGCTTCCGGAACGACAAAACTTTCATCAATGAGCACCCAAAGAGTTTTAGATACTCGAGCATCCAATCAACCACTGGCAAACTCAATCACTCGAGTGAAAACAGGGGCTGCATCTGGTGCTCGTGCGGCACTTGTCAACCTCACAATGACAGGGGCATCAAACATCGGATACATCACGGCCGATAAGTGCTCAAGTATTCAATCTGGCCCACAGAGTCGAAGCAATGGTAACTTCCGCCCAGAGGCAGACGTCTCAAACCTTTCGGTAGTTCCACTTGACTCCGACGGATCCTTTTGTATTTACTCTGAGCAGCCGGTTGATCTCATTGTCGACGTACAAGGCATTTTCTCTACCTCTGGAACACTTCGCTTTACTCAA
>CAMDCI010000159.1 GCA_945889715.1 Bifidobacterium breve
GACGCCGACACTGGTTACGGCGATCCAATGACGGTGCGACGTACTGTCGAACTCTGGGAACAAGCCGGAGCAGCAGGTCTCTTCTTAGAAGATCAAGTGTGGCCAAAGCGTTGTGGTCATATGGATGGGAAACAAGTTGTCGATCGAGAAGATTGGCTTGCGAAACTGCGAGCAGCGTGTGACCATCGCAAACACTTGCACATCACGGCGCGCACAGATGCTCGAGCCGTCATCTCATTAAACGAAGCAATTGAACGCGCCAAGATGGCACGCGATACCGGGGTTGATGCTTTGTTTGTCGAAGCACCGCAAAGCATGACCGAGATGGAGGCAATCGCTCAGGCACTGCCAGATATCACGCTCGTTGCGAATATGGTCGAGAAGGGTAAGACACCGTTGCTGACTCCAGCAGAATTGGCGGCACTTGGCTTTCGTTTGGTGGTGTCACCCCTGTCGCTTTTGTTGGCATCAACTCAAGCAATGACACGAGCCGCCGGACTATTAGCCGACTCAGGAACTCTCAGAGATCACTTGGCCGAGATTGCGCCCTTTGATGCTTTCAACGATTTGGTCGGTCTCCCCGAACACATCGCCAGCGAAAAGCCATACCGACGACCATAAATGCCGTGGCTCTCGGTGAAAGATTGGGTAGCCTGACGACGTTCATCAGGAGTGGTCTGAGCAATCAGACCCGGCAACCTGGGCGGAAGCCCCAAGGTGCCTCCCGATTGGGCCTTCGGGCTTAAAAGGGGATGTGGTCAGCAATAGCTGGCAACGAAACTTCCATGATGAGCGTTAGTGCTATCTGTCAACGCGAACGAAAGGGCTCATCATGGCATCACGGACACCATTGCCGGTGACTGGCGCATGGCGTGTTGGCGACCCTGTTGGTCATCGAGAGTTCTTCACCTATCCCGACGACCGACGTCTCGCACTTGATAACGGCAGTGTGATGTCGGGAATTGTGGCGGCCTATGAAACATGGGGCCGACTGAACTCGGACGCGTCAAATGCAATTTTGTTGTGTCATGCCTGGACTGGCGATAGCCATGCCGCAGGCCGTGCTGAAGACGGTCATGTTGGCCCAGGATGGTGGGAGAGTGCAGTTGGTCCAGGGCGAGCAATTGACACCAATAAGTGGTTCGTAGTGTGCGCCAATGTTCTTGGCGGTTGTCAAGGTTCAACTGGGCCTGCGTCGTTGCATCCCGAAGACGGCAAACCATACGGATCACGTTTTCCAGTTGTCACAATTCGCGACATGGTGCGAGTGCAGGCTCGATTGGCCGATCATCTTGGCGTCGCAGTGTGGCATTCGGTCATTGGTGGCTCAATGGGAGGAATGCAAGTTCTTGAATGGGCCGTCACTTTTCCTGAGAGGGTTCGTTCGTTAATTCCGATCGCCACCTGTACGCAGGCGTCTGCTCAACAAATCGCCTGGGGATCTATCGGTCGCCGCGCGATTATCAATGATCCAAAATGGCGCGGTGGCGATTATTACGAGGCTGCAGCTGGTGATGGTCCTCATGAAGGCCTGTCCACAGCGCGCATGGTTGCTCAAGTGACGTTCAGAAGTGACAACGTCTTCACCGATCGATTCGGCCGCGAAATGACTGGTGGTAGTTCTTCGTCAAAATCACTTGACGGCAAATTCGAGGTTGAGCGTTACCTCGAATATCACGGGGACAAGTTAGTGAGTCGCTTTGATACGAATAGTTATATGACGTTTGGTAAAGCTATGGATCTACACGACATTGCTCGTGGTCGAAATACTCTCGAGTCGGCCGTCGCACGCATTAATTCGCCAGTTCTCACGATGGGTATTTGGAGTGACTTTTTGTACCCGGAGTATCAGCAGTTGCAAATTCGTGACATGGTGGCGGCCAACGGTATTCGAGCGGAATACGTCGAAGTAGATTCGCCGCACGGACATGATGCTTTCTTAATTGAACTCGATCAAGTTGGTCCAGCGGTTCAACGATTTATTGAATCAATTGACTAACTATCGCCGTTGAGTAGTGCTTCAAAAGTTTTAATTGCTCGGCTATCTCTTGGTATCCGAATAAAGACTTCTTTGTCGCCGCGAAGAATATAGATCTCTTGCTTCTTTGGCGGCGCGGGACTCTTGCCGACGACTCGATATTCGCCACGGAGTTCGGTTGCCCGCATCCCTCGTGTCCGCAAGATGACAGTATTTTCGTTCACGAAAACTCGTACTTCGTTCCATCTTGGAGCAGGTTGGTGAGGATCGGGGAGGAGTTGCGCACGAGCGATCATTCGACGTCCATCTTTGCTGCACCAATGGGGTTCAATACGAAAAGCCGCCCAGGCTAAAAGCCCACAAAACGCGACAACGATCACCCCTAACAACATCTCCACATGTGAAGTCTTGCATCTTGCGATATCAATACCGCGCTAGGGCACGAGATCCGTCAAACTATGACGGTGCCCGAGATCCTTGAAGTCGAGATGTACCGACGGGCCGCGGAGTTAGTTGTCGGCAGAACTGTGCGGACTTTTCAGACGAACGATGCAATCGTTGTTAAGGACGGGTCGCACATTCAAGCGCTGGTCGGATCCGGTGTGCGTGAAGTCAGCCGACATGGAAAGTTGATGACAATCCATCTTGACCATGGGTCAATCGATCTGCATTTCGGAATGGCTGGGCGCATCATCGTTGACGGTCGATCGCCTATTGATGAACTTGTTTATGGTGCCTCATCAAATGATCGCTGGATTCGTTTCGGAATGGATTTTGACGACGGGTTTCTGGCAATTACCGATCCCCGACGGTTCTCCCGCGTCGGTATTTCTCAGAAAACGAGCGCGCTTGGCCCCGATGCGTTTTCTGAAGGGCTCTTCAAACTGGTTCAACCGAGACTTCCGGCTAGAGGGTGCATCAAGGGAGTCTTGTTGAATCAGCAAGTCGTCGCAGGTTTGGGCAACATGTTGGTTGACGAGATATTGAGTCGTAGCAAGGTTGATCCTCGGCGTGATATCTCAACGTTGTCATTGTCGGCTATCCGCAAAATCTTTTCGTTAGTGGTCGTGATTCTGCCTGAGCTTCTTGAGCGAGGGGGTAGTCATGCGGGTGATCTGGCCTCTGAGTTGCGGGTAACGGGTTCGCGTTGCCCGTACGATGCTCACGAGTTGGCGCGAGATACCGTCGCTGGCCGAACAACGTATTGGTGTCCCCAACACCAAAAGTGATCTTGTCTGAGAATGGAGAACTTGGCGCAGATGCCGTGGGTTCGGGTGCTTTTTCAGACAGAATGCGAGTGATGTTTATCGTTCTCCTCGCCTCATCACTTGGTCTTGATACCACCACAGTGTCAGACGCTGGCAGTACACGAATCGTCGTTCTGGTGACGCTCTCATTGATTGCACTCGGAATTGGTTTAGGCGTGCTGAATATTTGGTTTTGGCGCAAAACCAAACCCGATCCCGAGGCACTCGGTCCACTCGTTGAAATGAGTTCACGCAAATTCGCAGAACTTGAACTGATTGAACAGCGTCACCGGCTTGATCAACTTCGACCGTCACTTGTTGCGTCGTCAATGAGTGAACTACTCCCAGTCGTGGAACCTCCGATACCGATCGATGATGAACCTCAAGAAGTTCTGCCAGAAATAGTTGAAGAAGTCGCGATCAATGACATCGATTGGGATGACGATGAGTGGCCCGATGTGGATGATTGGTCATTGCCTGAAGAAAAGGCCCGCCAGCAAGAAATATTTGATCAAGATCTTGAAGATGACATTGAAGTCGTTCAAGAGGTTGTGAACGAGCAGCCTAAGAAGGGTCCTGTATCAATTGACCCCCTACTTGGTTTTTAAGTCAACATGTTCACTCTTGACTGAAGACTCAGACTAAATTCGTCGGTATGGCAGAACTCAACCTTGAAGAAATGATTGCTCGATTCGAAGCTCGCGCGGCTGCCGTGAAGCAGCGGCCGTTACCCCCAGTCGCTGGAGAAGAGCGTCAGCGGTTTATCGAACAAGCCAATAACGATTTTCAGGATTTTGCTTTAATCGCTGGTTCAACCCCCAGTCTCGTTGACGGTGTTTTGACTTTCACAGTTGATCTTCGCCCGGCGACTCCGAACTCGTGAATTCGCCGAGTGGCGACGACAACCATGCCGAGATTGCGGTCCCCGCTGTTCTGTTAGCGGTACTGGCTTGGGGTATTGGTCCGCTCATGGTTCGAGACATGAGCGTGGGCGGCTACACCACTGCATTGTTTC
The DNA here is from genome assembly GCA_945889715.1 of Bifidobacterium breve. Taxonomy (GTDB): domain Bacteria; phylum Actinomycetota; class Acidimicrobiia; order Acidimicrobiales; family Ilumatobacteraceae; genus Casp-actino8. The sequence goes on from CAMDCI010000159.1 coordinate 4,241, forward strand.
GCATGTGGTTAGGTGCGCCCGCGATGTATCTCGCCAGTCGTTGGTGGGGCAACGGCGTCACGTGGAAATCATTGAAGGCTTGTGTCGTGCCTGGATGCTTCTTTGGAGCCTCGATGGTGATGGGGTTTATGGCAGTACGGGCAACATCTATCGCCAACGCCACTTTGATTGGGGCATTGACGCCGGC
>CAMDCI010000160.1 GCA_945889715.1 Bifidobacterium breve
GACCACCGTCGAGTGCATCAACAGTTGTGGTGACAGGAATTTCTAGAACCTTTGCGCCTGCGTCAATGAACAAAGAAGTTAAGCCACCGGCGCGCTCGGCGGCGCGTGTCACGATAATGGTTCGACCTGCAAGCATTGGCGAGTCAGACGTCATGTCTCAACCAGCGACAGCGTCTCGGGCTACTTGCGCAGCACGTCGCGAGGCAACAAGCAATTCGTCGTGCGATGCCGATTGACCAGTTGGCACTGTTGCGAAATGATGCTTTGTTCCATCATCTGATGCCAAATACACCAACATCTTGTTGCCATCGTCGTACGCGCCAACTGGTAGCGAACATCCACTTCCAAGTTCGGCAAGAAATGCTCGTTCGTGTTCGACTGCCTGACGCGACGGCGCATCATCAATGGCCGCCAAAATACTTCGCGTGTTGTCATCGTCAATACGGCACTCAATGGCGACACAACCTTGACCAACAGCCGGAACCATCACGTCAACGGCAATGTATTCGTTCACACGTTCGGTCCAGCCCAGAATTTCAAGCGCGGCGGCGGCCATCACAATTGATCCCTCGGCTGGAATCTTTTCCAGACGTGTCGGAATATTGCCACGCAACTCAACGAATTGAAGATCGGGCCGCAGCGCCGACAATTGCGCACGTCGTCGCACCGAGCCAGTGGCAACTGTCGCCCCAATGGCTAAATCGGCAAGCGCACGACCAACCAAAACATCACGCGGATCGCGCCGTTGACCAAAGGCACCAATACACAAACCATCGGCCGGTGTAGACGGGAGATCTTTAGCACTATGAACTGCAATGTCAGCACGACCTGCCAAGACTGCGGCTTGAACTTCTTTCACAAATACACCTTGACCACCAATGGTGTGCAGGGGAACATCTTTTTGTTGATCACCCGTCGTAGCAACAAAAACCAGTTCAACCGACAGGCCGCTATGAGTCGCTTCAAGTAATTCAGCAATCGCTGTTGATTGTGTGCGGGCTTGAGCCGAACTACGAGTGGCGATACGAAGAACGCTCATCGTGTCGCTGCGATCATTACGAGAGGTCGAAGAGATCGCGAACTGCCGCAGAGTTGCGCTCGCCACGGGGTGTGCCGGCGTCATCTTTGAGACGTACCGACATGTCATGCAACAACTTGGCCACAATGCCTTTGGTGACTGCGTCAACAGCATCTTGTTGCTCGGGTGTCAACGATGACAATTTCTTGCTTTGCCGTTCAATCTCGGCGGCGCGCACAGCTTCAGCTCGTTCGTGCAATTGTGCAACCAGTGGTGCCGCTTGACGAGCCGTCGTTTCCATATTGAAACGCTCGACCTCTTGCATGATGATGTCACGAACTGCCAGGGATTCTGTAGCTCGTTGAGCCTGACCACGAGCCGCCCAATCGCGCAAATCGTCAAGATCGAGCAAAGTCACACCATCAATGTTTGCGACATCAGAATCAACATCGCGGGGAACTGCAATATCAACAATAAACAATGGACGATCGGCACGTTGCAGCATCGCATTCTTCACCATGTCTGCATCGATAACAATCGAACCAGCACCGGTGCATGTCACAACGACATCGGCTTCACTGAGTGATTCAGCCAATCGATAGAACTCGGTGACCGAACCAGAAACACGATCGGCGAGTGCTTGTGCCTTCACGATCGTTCGACTGGTCACAAGCACGCGTCCAACACCAGAGTCGGCAAGCGCGATGGTGACACCTTCGCCCATGTCGCCAGCGCCAACAACAAGAACTGTCATACCGTCTATCGCGCCAAGATTTTCGCGTGCCATATCAACTGCGGCATGGCTGACACTTGCAGTGTGGCGACCGATCGACGTTTCAGTCCGAGCGCGCTTACCAGTTTCGATGGCGTGACGGAACAAGAGATTTAAAGTTGAGAGCGCTCCACCTTCACGTTGTGAACGTTCCCATGCGGTACGCACTTGACCAAGAATTTCACTTTCACCAAGCACTGCTGAATCAAGACCAGAAGCAACCTCAAAAAGATGACCAATGGCAGCATCATCATGCTGGCTATAAACATGAGGAATCAGTTCGTCTGCAGAAAAACCGCCGAGGTCGCAAAAGAAATCTCGCAAATCTCCGTATGCACCATGGAATTTTTCTGCGACTGCATACACCTCGGTACGGTTGCAAGTTGACAACACCACGACTTCGCGGATGTTGGGGCGAGACATCAGTCCGTGCACGGTCTTGGCAATCGCGTCGTCGGCAATAGTGACCCGCTCAAGAAGGGCCAGGGGCCCAGTACGGTGATTCACCCCGAAGACAACGATCGACACGGTTCTTACCTTATTCCCTGAGACCTTTTGAGGTACCTACGCGCACAGAATCTTGCTCGACTTCTTGACTACGCCGAAGCGCTCTTTGATGAAGCAACCGCTGCCTGGCGAGTCTGACGTTGCTGCTCGTGGTAGCTCAAAATTTGTAATTCGAGAGCCAGATCGACCGTTCGGACATGAATTCCGAAGGGAAGGGTTAAAACAAGGGGCGAAAAGTTCAAAATACTGGTGATTCCGGCTTTCACCAAGCGTTCAGCCACCTCTTGAGCAGCATCGGCCGGAACCGCCACAACCCCGATCGCCACTTGCCGCGAAGCGACGACCTGAGGAAGTTCGTCAATGTGGCGTACCCGTACGCCACCGACCACTCCGCCGATTTTGGCCGGATCGATATCAACGACTCCCGCTACTGGGAATCCCTTTTGCCCAAATCCGCCATAACCCGACAAAGCCTGGCCCAAGTTGCCGGCACCAACGATCACGACTGGCCATTCGTGATTGAGTCCAAGTTCGCGTTCAATCTGGAAGACCAAATAGCGCACTTCGTATCCAATGCCACGGGTTCCGTAGCTTCCGAGATAGCTCAAGTCTTTGCGTACTTTGGCCGCATTGACTGCCGCAAGTTCGGCGAGTTGTTCAGAAGAAACGCCAGTTGTTTCGCTTTCGGCGAGATCGTGAAGTATCCGCAGATAAATCGGCAATCTCGCGACAGTTGCATCAGGAATTCGGCGTCGGGGGCGTTCGGCCATATGCAAAACGCTACGCGTCACCACGACCGATGGCGAACTCTCGTCACGTAAACCTGGCGATAAACGATGGTCATCGGTCACCGTTGTCATCATGACTCGAACGACGCCCACGCTCTTGATACCCGCTCTGCTCTAACCTCACAATGTGACACTTAATGCTGCTCTCGCTGCTGCCGCAACACTTGTGGCACTCGCGTTCAGCATTGCAACTTTTGATCGTTGGTTACGAAGACGACTTCCTCACGATGGTGCATGGAGTTTTTCGTTACTTCTTTTCGCACTCGGGTCGATCGCACTGTGGTGGGCCGAGGCTCGTGGTTGGAGTCTTGGATCATTTCGTGTTTTCTTTTTAGCGGGTGCCATACTCAACGTTCCATGGCTCGCACTTGGAACGGTCTATCTGTTGTTTGGACCACGAGTTGGATACATCACCAAACAATGGCTCATTGGATTATCTGGCGTGGCTGTCGGCCTCATCCTCATTGCTCCAACAAAATCTCTTGATCTTGGTCAACAGGCCATGCCACAAGGAAGCGAATTGTTTGGCGTCGCACCCCGAGTTTTTGCGGCCGTCGGTTCAGGTGTTGCTGCTGTAGTAATTATCGGCGGTGCGGTATGGTCAATCATTCGCGTTGTCCGCGGTCGTATACCTGCCGTCGGAGAAGCAAAGCGACATGTCAGTAATGCGCGACGTCATGCAACCAGCAATACATTGATCGCGCTCGGCACTTTGGTGTTGTCGGCGAGCGGAACCTTGGCCGGCCGATTGGGCGAAGATCGCGCTTTTGCCGTTACTTTGCTTGTCGGAATTGTGGTTCTGTTTAGCGGTTTTCTGGTTGCTTCAACTCAGGCGAGCGGTTCACAGCGAACGGCCCAACAACTTGCCGAAGGTATTGCTCGGTAATTCGTTAACAATCAACAACAAATACGAATTACAGGCGCATCAGCGAAACAATCCCAGCAAGAAAAATTGCACCTAACAAAATCGCAACACTCAATGTGGTAGCCGGACGCATGTGACAACCCTAGTGATTCTGGTGTGGATTTATTTGGCTATAGCGAATAAATAGACACCAGAATCACAATGGGATTGCGAATTAATGGGACGGGCGTAATGAAACCGGTGTGACAACGGCTGGTTCATCGCCCCCAGGTTGCAACGTCACCTGCTGACCTTCACCCAAACGTAATTGTTCGGTCGCAGATCCACTATCAACTGCAACACACAACAGGCCACCCGAGTCAATCACCAGTCCGGCTGCACCTTGACCCAACTCGGCATACGACTGAGCAACAACAAAATTGCGCGTGGTGTCACCGAATGAAACTCGTACGCGTTGAACAGGATTAACCCATGA
>CAMDCI010000161.1 GCA_945889715.1 Bifidobacterium breve
GCAAGCGCCTCGTTGAGTGGCATACCCGTTAGTTGGCACACCGCAACCGCCAACGTGCCCGCCCGTCCAATGCCAGCCGCGCAGTGCACGACCACCGACTCGCCCCGACTCAAACGATCAACGACCCCTTGATAGACAGGCAGAATTTCGGCGAGCGGTGGCGATGATAAATCGTGAATGGGATACCACGTTGCGCGATCGGTCGAGTGCAGCCACGAGATATAGCCGTCGTAACGATCTCGTAATTCGCGTTCGTGAACCAGACACACCACATGGTCGGCGCCTACACCCGCCAGGACTGTCTCTGGATCGGGTCCGATGAAATGTTTGCCACACAACCACAATCGGCCAGCGAGTGTCAGCAACGGAATCTCATGTATGCCCCCATCAAGATTCATAGCGATGTTCATGGCGTTATTCATGCAATACCTACGATATGCCGCCTAATAGTCACCCGACTCAGGTGGGCTGAACCGATAGCGTCAGAACTTATGTCGGCCAAGGTCCTTACATCTCTCCCCATCGGCGAACGAGTCGGAATCGCCTTCTCGGGCGGACTCGATACTTCTGCGGCAGTGGCGTGGATGCGCGCCAAGGGTGCTATCCCATATTGCTACACCGCCGACCTCGGTCAGCCAGACGAGCCCGACCTATCGAGCATCCCCGATCGAGCCAAAGAATATGGCGCCCAAGAAGCCCGCCTCATTGATTGCCGCTCCGAATTAGTTCGTGAAGGTTTGATGGCTTTGCAATGCGGGGCTTTTCATATCACCACTGCCGGCAAGACCTATTTCAATACCACTCCACTCGGCCGCGCCGTCACCGGAACTTTGCTCGTTCGCGCCATGCATGAAGACGGAGTTGACATCTGGGGCGATGGCTCAACATATAAGGGCAACGACATTGAGCGTTTCTACCGTTACGGACTGATGGTCAATCCCAAGTTACGCGTGTACAAGCCATGGCTCGATGAGGCCTTTGTTTCCGAACTTGGTGGTCGTACCGAAATGAGCGAGTTCTTGTTGGCAAATAACTTGCCGTACCGCGCGAGCACCGAAAAGGCGTACAGCACCGATGCCAACATTTGGGGAGCGACACACGAAGCCAAGTTGCTTGAAGAGTTGTCAACGTCAATGGAAATTGTCGAGCCCATCATGGGCGTCGCTCACTATCGAGAAGATGTTGTGATCACGACTGAAACGGTGAAAATTCGTTTCCATGAAGGCTGGCCAGTCGCAATCAACGATCAAGAATTTGCTGATCAAGTTGAATTAGTACATGAAGCCAACCGTATTGGTGGACGTCATGGACTTGGTATGAGCGATCAAATCGAAAACCGCATCATCGAAGCAAAGAGTCGTGGTATTTACGAAGCTCCAGGTTTGGCGTTGCTGCATATTGCATACGAACGACTCGTGACAGCCATTCACAACGAAGGAACGATCGAGAACTACCGCACGATGGGTCGGCGCCTAGGTCGACTGTTGTACGAAGGTCGTTGGTTTGATCCCCAGAGCCTCATGTTGCGCGAACCAATCATGCGATGGGTCGGTTCGGCGATTACTGGTGAGGTCACGTTGCGTTTGCGTCGTGGCGACGATTACACGGTGCTCGATACGACCGGCCCGCATCTCACCTATTCGCCCGAGCGTCTGAGCATGGAGCGAGTCGAGGATCAGCCGTTTGGACCGCTCGATCGAATCGGACAGTTGACGATGCGCAACCTTGATATTGAGGACAGCCGGAGCAAATTGGCGATTTACCGCGAGGCCGGAACGTTGGCCGCGGGCACCAACCTCCTCGAACTCGAATAACCCCATTTTCCGCCACTTTGGAATATGGCTGCCGCTAGGCGGCAACTATCTTCCAAAGTGGCGAGTTAATTGCGGTTTTGTTGGAGGCGGGCGACGAGGCCGGCGATGAGCACAGCCCGACCCGGCATCAGGCTGACATCAATCCATTCGTGATCAGCATGGGCTCCGCCGCCAACTGCTCCGAGTCCATCAAGAGTCGCCACACCCGCGGCTGCCGTGAAGTTTCCATCAGATCCGCCGCCCACGGCAACACCTTGCATTTCGGGCAAGCCCAGTTCTCGCGCAACTTCGACCGCCATCGGGAACAACCAAGTTGACGCAGTCGGAGGCATGGGCGGACGATTAAAGCCACCCTTAATTTCAAGGCGCGCTTGCTGATTTTCAACCGTCAGCGATTTCATTAATGCATCGACGCGTTCACGCTCGGCTGCTTCAACGACGCGCACATCAATCGAAATCTTCGCCAGTGCTGGCACCACATTGTCGACCGTTCCAACAACGGCAACTGTCGGCGTCACGGTTGTTCCCAAATCTGCGTTTCCAAACGTATTGATTCGTAAAATCTGCGCGGATGCTTCAACAAGTGCATTCACTCCCTTTTCGGGTTCAAGACCGGCATGTGAAGCTCGGCCATGCACGTGCAACTCAAACGTGCCCGTTCCCTTACGCGCCGTCTTCAAAGCCCCGCCATCAGCACTGGGTTCTAAAACCAAAACTGCACCGCAAGCTTTCGCACGTTCAATAATCAAATCGCGCGAATGAAACGAACCGACTTCTTCATCGGAAGTGATCAGTATCTCAACACCCGTCTTGTCGGCAAGTGCTGCAACGCCATGAATCGCCTGCACAATTCCGGCTTTCATATCGAAAATTCCCGGGCCAGTCGCTTTGTCTCCGTCAACCGTAAATGGACGCGCTGCAAGGGCTCCTTTAGGGAACACGGTGTCGTGGTGACCGACAATCAAAACTTTTGGAGTTCCGCCACCCACCCAATGCACATGAGGGCCAGCGACACAATCAACAATTGTCGCTGGAGAACCTAAGCGCTGCTCCATTATTGAAGCCAGCTCACGGGCGCTCTGCGACAGAGCCGCAATATCTAACGATGGCGACTCAATTTCAACAAGTCGGCCAACGTCGCCAATCATCAACTCGCGGTCTGGGGTCACGATCTTTTCTTGAGCCACCAACACATTGTGCCCGATGTCGAGGCTCTAAGGTTGATTGAGTTACCTGAGGGGGAACCAATGTCACACACAACTCGTCGTATTTTCGCTTCAACTGCGGCCTTTGCCACGATTATCTCGCTGGTTGCTTGCTCAAGCGACAGCGATTCAGCATCCACCGAAGCGCCGACCACCGAATCGGCTACCACGCTGGCTCCGCTTCCATTGGCCACGTATACGGTCCGTCCAGGAGCCCACCAAATTGCGGTCATTGACGCCGAACCGGGCACTGATCTACAGATTCAAGCCCAAGACGGAACCGTCGCCGCCGAAGGAACGACCGATGAACAGGGCTCTTTCTTGGCCCGCAATCTTGAAGTCGGCTTGTACAAAGTTGTCAACAGTGACATGTCGGCCGCCAGTGCTGAAGTTGTTGTCTATGACGCAACTTTCATTCCCGAGCAAAGTTTTTATTCCGACCAAGAACTTCCCGCTCCTGGCTTTGGATACTTAACGACCCGCGACGGCACCACACTTTCCATCAATGTAATGTTCCCCGGCAAAGTTGAAGACGGCCCGTACCCCACCGTCGTCGAGTACTCGGGCTATGCACCAAGCAATCCCAACGACACCACGTTCGGTCAACTTTTCACAACCCTCGGCTATGCCTATGTTGCAGTCAACATGCGCGGCACGGGCTGCTCGGGTGGTTCATTCCGTTACTTCGAAGAATCTCAATCGCTCGACGGATACGACGCCGTTGAAGCCATCGCCGCGCAACCTTGGGTGCTCGATAACGAAGTCGGCATGGTCGGCATTAGTTATCCCGGCATCAGCCAACTATTCGTGGCTGCAACACAACCGCCGAGCCTCGCCGCCATCACTCCACTCTCAGTTATTGATGACAGCGCTCGAAGCACATTGCGTCCGGGCGGACTTTTGAACACCGGATTTGCTGTGAGGTGGACGAAAGAACGTATGGACAGTGCCGCCGTCTATGGCCAGGCGTGGTCAAAAGAGATGGCAGATTCTGGCGACACGATTTGTGCCGACAACCAAAAGTTGCGTTTGCAAAACCCTGATCTCATTGCCGAAATCAATGACAACGTGTTCTACGAATCCGAAGTTGGCGACCCCATCAACCCATCAATGTTTGTTGACAAAATCAATGTTCCAGTTTTCTTGGCGGGAGCCTGGCAAGACGAACAAACCGGCGGACACTTCCCCGCATTCATTGACAAGTTCACTGGCACGCCACACATGTACACCACTTTGGTCAACGGTCTGCATACCGAATCACTCGGGCCGGCTGTCTTCCCCCGCTATGCCGAGTTTTTGAGTTTGTATGTTGCCAAGAAGACTCCTGATCTCA
>CAMDCI010000162.1 GCA_945889715.1 Bifidobacterium breve
GCATTGCACCTGCCGATTGTGTTCGCCTGTGAAAACAACGAATACGGCGAGTTCACACCGCGTGACAAGACCATGGCAATTACCGACGTCATCGACCGTGCCGCTGGCTACGGAATGCCCGGAGTCATCGTTGACGGTATGGATGTCATCGCAGTGCACGAAGCTGCCGTTGAGGCAGTCGAGCGAGCCCGTCAAGGTGGCGGACCTTCAATGATCGAAGCCAAGACCTATCGCTTCTATAACCACCATGGTGTACAGAACCTTGGCTTGAAATATCGATCAGACGAAGAAGTGGCCATCTGGAAACTGCGCGACCCAATCTTTACGTTCGAAGATCGCATGATCGAAAATGGCGAGGCAACGCGCGCCAACTTTGACGACATCTGGGCCGAACTACGCGCCGATATCGATACCGCAATTCAATTTGCTGAAGACAGTCCCTACCCCACCCCCGACCAGATCTTGGTCAACGTGTACACGAGCATGACTGGAGCAAACTGATGAGCGACGAACGCAAACTCACATACGCGCAGGCTTTCAATGAAGCCGTTTCGCAAATGATGGAAGCCGACCCCGACGTATTCTGCGCCGGTGAAGACATCGGTGCCTTTGGTGGAGTCTTCGGAACCTTCGCCGGTCTGCAAGCCAAATTTGGTGAAAGGCGTGTTGTTGACACACCCATTAGCGAACAAGCCATTGTTGGTCTCGGCGTTGGCGCTTCAGTCACTGGCTTGCGCCCCATCGTTGACTTGATGTTCATGGACTTCATCTGCGTGGCCTTTGACCAGATCGTCAACCAAGCCGCCAAGTTGAAGTACATGTTCGGCGGAGACGCAACGTTGCCGATGACCATCACCACCGCTGGTGGTGGCGGATTGTCAGCAGCCGCCCAACACAGTCAGTCACTTGAAGCATTGTTGTGCCACATTCCTGGCCTCAAAGTTGTCATGCCGTCAAACCCGTATGACATGAAGGGCTTGATGATCTCGTGCATCAAAGAAAACAACCCAACAGTCATGATCAAGCACAAGCGTTTGCTCGGTATGAGTGCACCAGTTCCCACCGAGGCTTATGACATTCCGTTAGGCAAGGGCAACATCATTCGCCCCGGAAAAGATGTCACGATCGTTGCTTATGCCCGCATGGCCAACGAAGCGATCATCGCCGCGAAGGAACTTGCCGAAGAAGGTATCGATTGCGAAATCATCGACCCGCGTACTTTGCAGCCGCTTGACACCGATCTGATTATTGACTCAGCCAAGAAGACCAACCGCGTCGTTGTTGCTCAAGAAGCAGTTCGCTTTGGTGGACTTGGTGCCGAGATCGCTTCGCAGATTCAAGAGTTGGCTTTTGATTATCTCGATGCTCCGGTGTCGCGTATTGGTGCTCCGTTCTCACCCGTGCCATTTAGCCCGGCGCTTGAATCGCATTACATCCCCGATTCAAAGAGCATTGCCAAAGGCGTCCGTGACGTCATGGCACGACGCTAGATAACTAAAGAGTTAATCACTACATGAGCACCGTCGGAATTATTGTCAACCCCAATGCGGGTAAAGACATCCGTCGTTTGGTGACCCCAGCAACGCATACATCTGATGGCACGAAGGTTGGAATCGTTCGACGGGCCATCGTCGCTGCGTTTGAATCTGGCGCAACCAAGGTATTGCTGATGCCCGACCGTCATCGACTTTCAGAAAAAGCCGCTGAAGGAATTGCGGGAGACATTGTTCTTGTTGATGAACCGTTAAGTGGCACTCGCTTCGACACCATCGCTGCGGCCCGTCGGTTTTGGAAAGAGCAAGTCGGTGCAGTGATTGCGCTTGGCGGAGACGGCACTGCGCGCGATGTGGCAATCGGTTGGCCCGATGCCCCGCTCATTGCTATTTCTACTGGCACCAACAACGTCTATCCCTCGGCGATCGACGGAACTTCTGCTGGTGCCGCCGCAGCGTTCGTCGCAACTGGTGTTGTTTCAATGTCCGACGTTGGTCGTCGCTCAAAGAGAGTTGTTGTTCGAGTTGAAGATGGCGACAAGTCAATTGATGATCTTGCACTTGTTGATCTGGCCTTTATCAATTCAATGTTTACCGGTGCTCGCGCCGTTCGTGATCCCAACACTGTCAAAGCAGTCATCGCTGCGGTGGCAACACCCGCAAGTACCGGACTTTCAAGTATCGCTGGCCGCATTCATCCCGTTGGCCGCTGGGATGCCTGTGGTGTATTCGTGCGCCTTGGCGAAGGTGGTCGCAAAGTTCGTGTTCCACTTGCACCTGGTTCATTCATCACCATGGAAATCGCTGAAGTTCGACCGCTCGAATTGGGCGAAGAAATCACCATGACTGGTAAAACGATTTTGGCATTTGATGGCGAACGCGATCTGCCTGTGAGTGCTGACGGCATTGTCACTGCTCGCGTCGAAGCAAGTGGTCCGCTACTCATTGATGTTGAAAAAACTCTCATCATCGCCGCCCAGTCACAGATGTTTGACGAACAAGCAAGACACGTGACAAAGAATGATTTACACACGTCTCCGGAGGAAAACTAAATGTCCACTGAATTCATCATGCCCAAGCTCGGACTCACCATGGAAGAGGGCACCATTCTCGAGTGGCTCGTTGAAGACGGTACCGAGATCACTCAAGGTATGGCAGTCCTTCGCATTGAGACCGACAAAGTCGAAAGCGATGTTGAGTCACCAGGTGTCGGTCGTTTCCATCGCGTGGGCAATCAAGGTGACACCTACCCATGTGGCGCGTTAATTGGTTACTTGTTGGCTGACGGAGAAACACCGCCCGTCGCACAAGTCAATGCTCCTGCGGCTGCAGCGACCCCGGCAGCAGCGTCATCATCATCAGCACCAGTTGCATCGTCTGCACCAGTTGCTTCTACCATCGCCGCGCCCCGTCGTGAGGGTCGCCTCTTTGCTTCGCCTAATGCTCGTCGGGTTGCCAAAGAACTCGGCATTGATATCGAGACCGTTGTTGGCAGTGGTCCTGAAGGTCGCATCACTTCAGAAGACGTCGAAGAGGCCCATAAGAATCCAAATGCACCGCGAGTAAGTACTTCATCAACTTCAGCAATCGCCGTTGCCCCGATCTTGTCGTCTAATGGCAATGTGCTCGCCACTGCTGCTGCTCGTCAACTCGCCGACTTGTTAGGCGTTGACCTTGCTCAAGTTCCTTACGACGCCGCCGATGGTCGTGTCACTAAAGAAGGCGTAGCCGCGTTTGTACGGTCGCAACTCGCCGGTTCACGCTCACCCAGCACACCAGCAACACACAAAGACTCTTCAAGCACTGAAAAATCAACAGCATCAACAGCATCAACTACGGTCCTCGCTCCTGCCAGTCAGACACCGACGTCGATCAAGAAAATGTCGGGCATGCGTGGCACGATCGCCAAGCGTATGCAGTCATCGTTGCAAGAAATGGCGCAACTCACCTTGCACATGGACGCCGACCTTGACGCCATCGTCGAAGATCGCGAGTCACGCAAATCTTCAAGCAATAACCTCCCAGGCTTTACCGATTACGTGATCGCCGCGGCGGCACGAGCATTGAAACTGCATCCGATTGTCAACTCGCAAGTCACTACCGAAGGAATCGCCCTTCTGCCCGAGATTCACGTGAGCATGGCGGTCGCGCTTGCTGAGGGACTCATCGTGCCGGTCATCAAGAACACCACGTCACTTGACTTGGCTGCACTTGCGTCAGAGACCAAGCGTTTGTCGGGCGCAGCCCGCGAAGGCAAGTTGGGTCTAGCCGAACTCGAAGGTGGAACTTTCTCGGTGAGCACCCTTGGCATGTTCGGCGTTGACGGCTTCACCCCGGTCATCAACCCGCCCAATACCGCAATTCTCGGCGTCGGTCGTTTGCGTGATGATGTCGTGGTCAGCAAGAAGGGCAAAGTGTCAACTGTGAAGCGGATGACCCTCAGCCTCACTTGGGATCACCGAGTCTTTGACGGCGCCCCCGCTGCCGAGTTCTGCAAGTCGATTGTTGATCTTCTTGCCGATCCCTCAGCGTTGAACAAGTAATTCTCTCGTCTCAGTATTGAGGCTCAGCTTCCAACCGCCTTCGTGCGCCGCATGATGGTGCCGTGAGCAGAGTGGAACCAAGTTGTTGAGGTCGGTTGCTCCCCCGTTTTCCCAATAATCAATGTGGTGCGGTTCGCAATGACTGAACTTCACAGAACATCCATCAATCGCACAGGTCTCATGCACTGCGGCCAATGCCCGGCGTTGATAGGCCGTGGCTAATCGTTTTGATTTTCC
>CAMDCI010000163.1 GCA_945889715.1 Bifidobacterium breve
ATTGGAATAAACAGCGAAATTACTGGTTCATTCGCTCCCGGAAATGGACGATGGTGAAACTCCTCGCACGATCCGGTCAACCTATTGATACGCGACGACAAAATAATTCACGAGGCCTTCAGTAAATATGGCTTCCATGCGTCGGGCACGGTCCCCGCTTCAACTGTCACCCAAGCCAGTTCGCGGGGTGTCATTGGTGGAATAGCCAAACGCATACCAGCTTCTTCCGGCGTCCGATCACGCTTTCCGAGATTGCATTTACGGCATGCCGCGACAACATTTTCCCAAGTGTGTTGACCGCCCCGAGACCGCGGCATCACATGATCAATTGATTCAGCAAGACCTCCGCAGTATTGGCAACGATGGTTATCTCGTGCAAAAACAGCGCGGCGCGATAACGAAGTCTTGCGGTGATACGGGACTTTGACGACATAACGCAAGCGAATGACTAACGGCGACGGCAGCGACAAACGTTCACTTCGAATAAATGCTCCGTCATGCTCAACCATTTCGGCCTTGTCACTTAAAACCAAGCAAACCGCCCGACGAGAAGGCACAACACTGAGTGGCTCATACGTTGCATTCAGTACCAGCGCGCTCCTCATCTGAAACTAATTTCCCCTACGAATCACACCAGTGATCATGACACGGCATCCCATTGACGGACCCATTGCAAGTACTTCAAAACATCCGGAAGGTTTGGCTGAGGCGAACTACCCCCATATTGGGTCTCGAGGCGAAACTTCACGTAGTCGGCAGTCGGCACTGGCAAATATGGCCGCTTCGTCCACCAACGCGACGGAACCATGCGCCGAGCGACTCGTATAGCGACCACCCAATAGAGCGGTCGGACAATCACCCCGGCCACGATGTACGTCATCGCACATGCTCGGCGAATTCGATTCATGATTCAGCGAGGTTCCTTGGGTAAACCGAGCACCATCTCGCCAATAATATTTGACTGAATTTGCGATGAGCCTGCATAAATCGTTCCAGCACGGGCATTGAGAAACGCCCCAGTCCAACTTCCGCTTGAATTGGGCGCACTGCGATCATCTGGTTGGAACGAATTCAACGGGGGACGTCCCTCTGGGCACATAGCCGAGGCGCCGAGGATCTCCAACGAAAGTTCGGTGACGGCTTGGTGATACTCACTCCAGTAACGCTTGAAGATTCCGCCATCGGGTCCGGGGTGACCTCCGGCAAGGAATTTTGTCAAGGTGCGCAATCCGAGATAACGCATGATCTGAACCTTTGAATACGCCCAGGCAAGTTTTTGTCGAATCAGAGGATCTTGGTCAACCCCACACTCCTTAGCCAAGAGCAACAGTCGATCAAGTTCGGCTTGAAAACGCACAGGAACCGTCGCAGCACCCTCACCGCGCTCATAACCAAGCAGCGTCATTGCTACGGCCCAACCGTTATTCAGTCCGCCAACGACATTGTCCTTTGGACATACCGCGTCGGTATAAAAGACTTCGTTGAATTCGCTCTCGCCATTGATCATTTTGATCGGGCGAACCTCAATTCCGGGTTGACGCATATCAACCAAAAGAAATGAAATGCCCTTATGTTTGGGACTGTCGGGATCGGTTCGCGCCAACGTAAAAATGTGATCGGCCAAATGTCCAGCCGAGGTCCAGATTTTTTGCCCGTTCAATACCCATTGATCACCGTCAAGCGTTGCTCGCAGTCCCAAGCTTCCTAGGTCACTGCCAGCATTGGGTTCGCTGTAGCCCTGACACCACACATCATCATTGGACAAGATGCGCGGCAAGTAATATTGCTTTTGTTCTTCAGTCCCCCATGTCAACAACGTGTTGCCCAACATGGTGATACCAAAGCCATCATTTGGTCCACCTGTTGGCACGCCCGCCTTGGCAAATTCTTCAGCCAAGATCACTTGTTCGAGCGCCGACATACCTCCGCCGCCATATTCGGCCGGCCAACCTGCTGCGAGATAACGCTCACGATGCAAAATTTTGCGCCAGTCCATCACCCAGGCATGGGCTTCGTCTGCGGGCAATAAACCGATCCCGCGCCAATCGGCTGGAAGGTTTTTGGCTAGGAATGACTTCACTTTGCTACGAAAGACATCTACTTCAGGACCATACATCGGACGCATACCTGCGAACTTACTCGCCAATTGACGCAGACCGTGAATTTTCAGTTTGTGATACTGGTGAGTGCAACCGCAGCAGCACCGATTAAAGCCGATGAGTCACCAAGACCGAGGGGGACGATCGAGATCCCTGCGGTGAAGGGCAATTTAGATCGGGCGACCAACTCATCGTTGGCTGCTCGAAAGAACGGGTCGCCCCATCCCAAGGCGACACTTCCTCCAACAACGACCCGCGAAATATCAGCCACTGCAGCAACCGATGCAACGGCACGTCCTAACAAAATTCCGTTGCGGACTTTCAAGTTCAGCGGTGCATACATCGGGTCACGTCCCGTTTCTAGTTCAACGGCTGGACCTGATAGGTACGCCTCGAGACAACCTCGTCCCCCACAACGACACGGACGATCATCATGCCCAACAATGTCTCCTCCAACTGCGATGTGCCCAAAGTGACCAGCGTTCCCACTGCGACCCTCAGCGAGGCGATGATTGATGACGAGCCCGCCTCCAACTCCAGTCCCGATCACAACTGCCATAAAATTTGCACAATCGCGTGCTGCTCCCATCCAACCTTCGGCCAAGGCAAGAGCCTTCGCGTCATTATCGATGTAGGTCTTCAAACCAGTTAATTCTGAAATTGATGACAAAAGCGGGAAATCAACCCAAGCCGGAATGTGCAACGGGGATACCTCGGTTCCACCAATTTTCATCGGGCCGCCACAAGCAACTCCACAGGCGACTAACTCAATGTCTGAGGCTGCGGCTTGAATGCGTTTAATCAACGTTGAAAGCGTGATCCATGGGGAGCGCGCCGGCGTTGCCACTCGATCTCGACGGATGATGTCACCTTGCGCGGTGACGACAGCGGCAGCCAATTTCGTTCCGCCAATGTCAACTGCAAGAATTCCTGAGTTCGTTGCCATGTAACTCACGGTATCTAGCGTCTAGCGTGACATCGTGTCTTCTACCGCTGGTTCCACTTCATCCCGCTCCTTTGCCCGCATGTTTGAGTCCATCGTGGACAACGTCGGGCTAGTTCTTAAGGGTAAAAAAGGCCCCATTGAACTCGCCGTTGTTTGCCTCCTGGCCGATGGCCACCTGCTCATCGAAGATGTGCCAGGCGTCGGTAAAACAAGTTTGGCCAAAGCTCTGTCAACTTCTATCGATTGTTCGTGGAAACGCGTTCAGTTCACTCCCGACTTGTTGCCCTCTGACCTCGTTGGAGTTTCGATTTGGAGCAAACAACGTGAGGTCTTTGAATTTCAAGAGGGACCGCTATTCGCCAACATCGTTCTTGCTGACGAAATTAATCGTGCTTCTCCCAAGACTCAGTCAGCCCTTTTAGAGGCGATGGAAGAACGCCAAGTATCAATTGATGGTGTCACTCGTCGTTTGCCACACCCGTTTCTGGTCATTGCAACACAAAATCCGGTTGAACATGACGGCACATATAAATTGCCCGAAAGTCAACTCGATCGGTTTTTGATTCGCATGGAGATCGGATACCCAAACCGCCAAGCCGAACTTGACATTCTTGAACCCAAAACTGGTGCCGAATTAACCAATCAACTCGCACCTGTTGTGACTGCCCACGACATCCAAGAAATGATCACTGCTGCATCTCGAGTATCAATGGTTGATCCTCTCAAGAATTATCTCGTCGATATTGCTCATGCGAGTCGCAAGCACCCTCAAGTCGCACTCGGATTGTCTCCTCGAGCGATCATTCAATTGGCGCGAGCGGTGCGAGCACTCGCAGCAGCGCGGGGCCGCGATTACACCACCCCCGATGATGTCAAAGAACTCGCGGTTCCTGTTTTAGCGCATCGACTTGTTTTACGAAACAGCAACTCTGGTCGTCGCGTGACAACAACCGATGTCATACAAGAAATTCTCTCAACTGCACCTGTCCCTTCTGGACGTTAAATATGCTCTCGCGACAATCTGGAGTGTTCGTCTTCGGTGGTTTGATAACCATCGCTATCGGTCGCCTCTTCGGACTAATCGAACTCTTCATCATGGGCACGGCGCTCATCACATGCGTGGCGGTTGCGATACTTTTGGTCACCACACAAAAACCAAATATTGAGATCAACCGAGCAGTTGTTCCACTTAACCCAGAAGCAGGACAAATCGTCGAGGTTG
>CAMDCI010000164.1 GCA_945889715.1 Bifidobacterium breve
AACGGCACTGGGGCAACGTAGCGACCTTGCCCCATGAGTGCAAGAGAAAGTTCAACACCACCAAAACCGCTTCCACCAAACTCTTCGGGGACGCACAAGGCCTGAATTCCGCTGTTGGCAAGTTGCTGCCACATATCGCGATCAAAGCCATCGCCCTTTTCGGCAACTTTGACTCGCTCGACAGTCGACTGGCCTTCAAAAATTTGGAGAGCGAGATCTTTAATGACCTGTTGTTCTTCGGAAAGATCGAAATTCATGAGGCAGCTCCGGTGTTGCTAGTCGAATCGAGAATGGCGAAAGGAAGTTTCATATCGGGGTCGGTTGCACGAATTTCGATACGCACTCGCGCTCCGACAACAAGAGCATCAAGGTCGGTGTCAGCAGAGTTCATGATCATGCGCACCTTGTTGTTGCCGGGCTTGTCTGCGTGAGAGACCGATGGATCGATGTCAACAAGTAAAACAGGGAGCGGATATTCAAAACTTGGAACTTGCGGATAATGAGCAATCACAAAACTATGAATGGTGCCCGATAGCGGCATTTCAACTTTTTCCCATTTCAACGAATGACACGTGGGACACATCGGCCCAGTAGGAAAGCGCACTTCACCACATTCGGCACAAGCCTGCGAATACAAGATGCCATCGTTGAGCCCATCGAAATACCACTGATTGTCGTGGGTCGTCGCTGGACGTGGGCGAAGTACTTTGGGTTTGGCGGCTGGAGACTTGGCTTTAGGTTGAAAACGGAAAATGCGAAAGAGCATTGAGCCGACGAGTTCGTTTTTTGCGTCGTAATAATCTTGGCGCGTGCTGACGAAGTGGCCGGTGCCAAGGCCGGTGGTCTTTTCATCGCTGATCGAATCAATCACGGTGCGCATTGTGAGTTGATCTCCGGGGCGAAGGTAGCGGACATACGTCTGTTCACTATTGGTACCGACAACGCTGGTGAAACCACGTGAGAACAACAGTTGATTCATTTTTTCGTACGGTCCGTCACCAGTGCGTGCTGGTCCGTCAATGCCATTCATCACCCACGCTTGCAACATTGTGGGTGGCGCAACAATGCCTCCGTGTATTGATTTTTGTGCAAGTTGGCTATTTGTGTAAATCGGGTTTTTGTCGCCAACAGCTTCAACGAGGTGTCGAATCATTGGGGCATTGATTTCATCGGGTGCCGGAGTCGGCGCGCCGATTTCAAGACCGACATAGGTTTGCAGTTCGCCAAAAAAGGCAGCCTTGGCTTCGGGAGTTGCATCAACGATGATGTCAGAAGTTGTGTTACTCATGTCGATTCTCTTTCATCCAACTTTGTTCGACAAACGCCACGGCATGTCTTTGTCAAGTTGAGGTTCGCGAGGCAAGCCGAGACCCCGCTCGGCAATGATGTTGTGTTGAATTTCGTCGGTGCCGCCACCGATACGAATAGCAAATTGACTGAGTAGATGCTGACCCCATTGATTGTCTTCGGGGGCGTCATCGGCCCAGAGCATTGCGCCGGCTCCAAGAATTGTGGTGGCTAGTTCGGCAGTGAGACGCCAATGATTTGCATACGCCAATTTGAGCGTGAGGGCCTCGGGTCCGGGCATGCGCATTTGGCTCATCGCAGTACGCATGCGGAATCCCATGTAGCGAAGGGTTTCGGCGCGGGCGTGAGCTTGTGCAAGTCCTTGACGAATATTGAGATCGCCAGATAGCCCGCGTTGTTGAGCGAGTTCAATCAATTGATCAACTGACCAAGTTCCGCCTGAACCAATGTGGCTGCGTTCGTTCATCAACGTGGTCTGTGCGCCCTTCCAGCCAGCGTTGATTTCGCCAATGATGTTCGTATGTGGAATACGTACATCAGTGAGGAAGGTTTCATTGAAGTGCTGCACGCCAGTGATCTGGGTGATGGGGCGGACATCAATGCCTGGTGACTTCATATCCAAGATGAAGTATGTGATTCCGGCATGCTTAGGCAATTCAACATCGGTACGTGCGAGCAAAATCGCGTAATCGGCGAACTGGCCAAAGCTGGTCCACACTTTTTGTCCGTTGACGATCCAGTCATCGCCGTCGCGCACTGCACGGGTTCCAAGTGAGGCAAGGTCACTGCCAGAACCTGGTTCGCTGAAAAGCTGGCACCAGACTTCTTCACCCTTCAAGATGGGGGCGAGGTGATGTTGTTGTTGATCGGGGGTTCCGTGGGCGATGAGCGTTGGACCGACCATGCCAATCGAAACTGCAAAGGCACCGGTTGCGACATCAAACTGCGACATTTCTTCGGCGAATATGGCTGACTGAATGGCACTTGCGCCTCGACCGCCGTACTGCTTGGGCCAGGTGATTCCGGCCCAGTTGTTGTCATACAACACGCGCTGCCAATCGCGGCACTCTTGCATGTGCCGAGCGAGGTCACGCGTGTGATCGGCAGTCTTACCCTCATGTGAGTCGCGGCGGTGGGCATGCGTCTTCAGCCAAGCGTGGGCCTCGGCTCGAAAAGCGGCTTCTTCTGGCGTGTCCCCAATATGCATGAAAGCGATGATCCCCGTGGCAAAGAGGCAGGCGACGAGCGTCTGCTGGTTTCTGACAGTCTGTCAGAAACCGACCCAATCCCACCTAACTGCGCTCACGATCTAGAAGTCACAGTTGAGATGTGCCGCGACCGCAGTTAATCCCGCCACTTGGCTGGACCGGAGTAGAACCTCAAGTCGTCGCGGCTGTAGGTCATGGCGATTGACCCCTCAGCATCGGTGACTTCAGACCAGTGATCGCGAAGCCCCTCGAGGGTTGCGTCTGGTCCACCTGACCATCCTGGAATTCCAGTCGTCGAAATCATGGCAGTCCGACCGGCACCGGTCGTAAATATCTGTCCAGAACAGGGAACGTCGTCGTGGACAAGCCAGGCCGCCGCGGGGGAACACATCTGGGGAGCGAAGTTGTCTTCCATCCACTTGCGAGTGTCTTCGTTGGGATTGAGGGCAGCCGATCGGGTGTAGCCGATGGGCATCAGCACATTGACCTTGATGCCATCGGGGGCGCCTTCAAGAGCGAGCGATCTGGCCAAGCCGATTAAGCCAGCCTTGGCCATCGAATATGCCGGCATTCCGAGTGATCCGATGGCGGCACTCGATGACGTCATCAACACTCGACCGTACCGTTGCTGGCGAAAATGGGGCCAAGCTGCTCGCGACATGTTGTACGACCCGACGAGGTGGGTCGAAATGATGGTGGCAACTTGTTGATCGGTGGTTTGTTCAATTGTGCCGGTCGGTCCACCCCGGCCGGCATTGTTGAGAACGATGTGTAGCGCTCCGAATTCGTTGAGGGCCGTTTGAACGATCTTGTGTGCTGCTTCGGGGTCGGCGACCGAATGGGTATCAGCGATAGCGATACCGCCTCTTTCAACGATGTCATTGGCGGTCGCGGTGGCGTGTTCAGATGACGAGTCGTTGACAATAACTTTGGCCCCGCGCGCCGCAAGGTATAGGGCGTGTTCGCGACCGAGACCACGACCTGCTCCAGTAACTATTGCGACTCGATCATTGAATTGAATGAGAGATTCAGTCATGTCGCCACCGTACAGTTCAGAGCATGGCTGATCTACGAGCGAACAAATTCGCCAGTGTCGTACCAAGAGTTGTCCCAAGAGTCGTCATGGTTACTGGGGCGAGCCGCGGAATCGGGCGAGCGATTGCGCTGGCATTGGCGGCGCAGGGACATTCGCTGATCTTGACGGCCCGATCGGTTGACGGTGGTGCAAAGTTTTCTGGAACATCATTGAATGACCCGTTGACCGGAATGGAATTATCAGGTTCGGTAGCAGATGTGGCGCAAGCATGTCAGGCGCTTGGATCGCGGGCTATTGCCGTACCGATGGATCTCACAGTTGAATCAAGCGTGATTAAAGCGGCCGATAAAGCATTATCCGAATTTGGTGTGGTCGACACTTTGGTATCAAACGCTATTTATCAAGGGCCAGGAGTCAACGACTGGTTGCAGGATTTGCCCATTGACAGTTTGCGCCGTGTCATTGAAGGCGATGCCATTGCTCCGATGATTCTGCTGAAAAAGTTTCTTCCCGGAATGTTGACGAGTGAGCGCGGAGTATTTATTCACCTCACTTCGGGGGCAGCTTCGCTTGTACCAAAAAAGCCTGCAGGTGAAGGTGGATGGGGAGTCGCGTATGCGATGGCTAAAGGCGCAGCGCATCGAATAGCTGGGGTGATGCACGCTGAGTATTCGCCACAAGGATTACGTGCCTACAGTTTGAATCCTGGCCA
>CAMDCI010000165.1 GCA_945889715.1 Bifidobacterium breve
ACAATCATGCGCACGCGTTCTTCCATGTCGCCCCGATATTGCACGGCCAGAGTTCCGGCAATCTGCTTTGCGGTGTCGAGGTGATACGGCAAAACAACTTTGTCGAGTTCGGCAACAAGCCACTTTGGTCCGATGAGATAACCCAAACGCGCTGCCGCCATGCTCCAGGTCTTCGAGAATGTTCGCGTCACTACGAGTGGTGTTTCTTCGCTCACCAATTCGAGCGCACTCCAATCGGCAAACTGCCCATAGGCCTCGTCAACAACGACGAGCCCAGGGTTGGGTCCGGCGTTAAGAGCCAGAACTTCACGAACTAACTCGGGCGAATCGACCCCGCCCGTTGGGTTGTTAGGAGAACACAAAAACGTGACGTGTGGTCGTGACTCGGTGATGACTCGACGAACTTCAGCGATATCAAGTGAAAAGTCAGCACCACGTTCACCTTCGACGACTGTCGCACCAGTGCTGCGAGCGATCTGCCCGTGCATTTGGTAGGTCGGTTCGAAGGTGACGACGGTTCGCCCAAATCCCGAGAAGGTCAACAGAATGGTTTGGAGAACTTCATTACTGCCGTTGGCCACAAACACCATGGCGGGGTCGACCCCGTGCAATTCAGCGATTGCCGCCCGCAAGGCCGTGGCGCCACGGTCGGGGTAACGGTGCCATTCAATCTTGGCGACGGCCTCGACATAGGCCTGGCGAAAGGCCGCCGGAGGCGCAACAGGTGCCTCATTAGTGTTCAGACGCACCCGAACATCGACTTGGGGCGAGTGGTAGCCCTCTAGCGCAGATAGATCGTCTCGAACGGGCACTCGGGTCACGCTGCAAGGCTACCCAAGCGAGGCAGTCAGAGCCTGATGACTTAGAACCGTCAAGTTCTGTTCCGTCACTATTTTGCTGACCCATGACATATGGTGATGCCGTGCCGAATGCCGATCTGACCACAATTGCCGCCGAACTTGCCGTGATGGCCGAAGGTGCCGAGCGCTATCGCCAACGAGTCGCCGATCTGGGCCAAATGAATCTTGATGGCAAGCACGACGATCTTTTGATGGCTATCCACGAAGCCGATCGAGCGTTACGAACTGCTCAGCGCGCCTTGCTCCGCGCCAGCAAAGTCGTCAAGTAACTCGCAGTTCTCGGGTTTCGGGATTGAGTTGTAGTTTCCAGCCGCCTTCGTGGGCGGCGTGATGATGCCTCGAACACAGTGGGACCATGTTGTTCAGATCGGTCGCCCCACCATTTTCCCAGTAATCAATGTGATGCACGTTGCAGTGATCAAAAATCACCTCGCAATCTGGAATCGCACAGGTCGGATGTATCGCTTCAAGTGCTCGTCGTTGATGCACTGTCGCTAATCGTTTTGATCGGCCCACATCAATCGGAACTGATCGCCCATCGAGCACTACTGGCAGTATTTCGGCCTCACAAGCCAATCGACGCACCGTTTCAACGGGTAAATCGGCTCCGAGGGCGGTTCGGCAGGTGCCACCAGAGTGCAAACCGGTCTTCAATGTTTCAAGATCAACATGAACAACGATTTCGGCACGAGCCTGAACGTCAGATACTGATTCGCTAGCACCGTTGACCAGAGCAATCAACGCTTGGGCTTGGCGATGATCGTTTGGTTCGATCCAGGGCATCACTTCAACGGGAATTTCTTTGTCTCCCGAGTGGAACATCGCTTCAACGAAGCGGCCAAGCTTTGATTTCAAGATGGACGCGCTGATCGGATCGAATTTCCCGCTCACCGACAAACAACCATCAGCCTCAGTACGTATCCTGAAGAACGTCTCACGTTTCTGGCGCTCAAACATTGAGAGACCATCATCGATGACAACTGATTTAGCGGTCTCGGTCACTAAGTGACTGAATTCAGAGGCCGACATGGTTGTGGACGCTTCAACCAACTCAGGCAGATGTGCCATGAATGCGTCTCGTTCAGATCCAGCGATCTTAAGTCCACGACCTAAAGCGTCAACATGAGCAGCAGTCGTGTCACCAGCGGCCAACACTGCACCCATCTCAGGGGCCGCCTCAGTGACAAGTCCACGGGAAACAACCTCTCGAGCTTCACGAGATGTGAGGCCACCATGAGCGACAAGTTCACGTTCAGGAATCACGAAGGTCGGGGCGACCGGGTCATGCATCAACGAAATCATGCGAGCGTTCGCTTCAAGCATTTGTGCGTCAAGTTTGGCTTGACGCACTCGAATGTCGGACATGAAGGCGCGTAGTTCAGCGATATTCATTTCGCTGATCGCGACCTTTGTCGATCCACTCCACTCGAACAGAAACTTCAAAACAACCCCAATTTCATTGAAGATCTAAAGACTTTTACGCTACGAACGTATGTTCTAAAGATACAGGAAGGGTGTTGCAAAGTCAACGCAGCAAACAACAAATTTCAAAAACTTTTATCAAGAAAATCAACCAATAAAACTGGTGCAGAATCGTTGCGGAATACGCAAGGATTCTGCACCAGAATCACGATGAACGGCCAATTTCAACTTTTGCGGGGTGACCGTTTCGTCGTTGGAGCGGTCACCGGTACACCTGCCGATGGGCAGATATCAGCCAATTCACAGATCGAGCATTGCGGTTTGCGCGCATCGCACACACGACGCCCGTGAAGAATCAATCGCAAACTAAACGAACCCCATTCGGCTGGTGGCAAGTAGTCATTGAGTTGCAATTCAACTTTCACAGGGTCTTCGAGTTTCGTAAGTCCCAAACGACGCGACAATCGACCCACGTGAGTGTCAACCGGTAGTCCTGGCAAATCAAACACCACACTGCGCACAACGTTGCCCGTCTTGCGACCAACACCCGGCAAGGTAACGAGATCTGAAAGTTCGCTCGGCACTTCTCCCCCGAAACGTTCAATCAAGTTGTGCGCCATGCCCATTAGATTTTTCGCTTTGCTTTGATAAAAGCCCGTCGAGCGAATCAGTGTTTCAACTTCTGACGGATCAGCTGATGCCAACGACCACGGATCTGGAAAACGCGCAAACAATGCTGGCGTCACCATGTTGACGCGCACGTCGGTGCATTGTGCCGACAGGATGGTCGCCGATATCAACTCGAATGCGTTGCGATGATCGAGTTCGCAAATCACTTCGGGATAACCAATGGCTAAACGTCGCGCGACTTCAATGGCTTGATCTTTTGGCTTGGCCTTGAGCTTGACCGCGGCTTGTTTCTTGACTACCGGCTTCTTTGCAGCAGCCTTCTTGACGGGTGTCTTTTTCGCAGGTGCCTTATTACTCGCCATGCTTTGACCCTAATCAACTCGTTCGACCCCCGAACCACCGCCGATAGGGTGAGAGCATGCGCATCTTAGATATCAAACGGCAAATGCAGCCTGATGACATCTCGGTTGTGCGCGACCTTTTACGCGATGCCGAACGTGCCGACGGCCATCGACCCCTCTCTGATCATCTCTGGCTCGATCTCGTTGACGGCGGCCGCGAGGGTTTCGCTGGACTTGTTGCCTGGGAAGGTGATCACGACCACCCCGTGGCCTACGCCCAAATCAGCAAGGGCCATGATTCGTTTTCGATTGAACTCGTGGTGCACCCGCACCATCGCTACGAGATGCACCTCATCGGACCCGAGCTTTTGAGCGCCGCCATTCATGAAGTCGCCATTAACGGTGGCGGACACGTGCATTGGTGGGTCTTTGAACCAACGATTGGTCACGAACAGGTAGCAGCCCAAGTCGGACTGACACCTGGACGTCGCTTACATCAGATGCGCCGATCACTTCCACTCTCGAGCACTGATGCCGCGGCACAAGTTGCGGTACGCACATTCGTCAAAGGCCAAGACGAAGAAGCTTGGTTGGCAGTCAATAATCGTGCGTTTGAACATCATCCCGAACAAGGTGGCTGGGATCACACAACGTTGTCCGCGCGACTCGCACAACCATGGTTTGATGCGAATGGTTTTGTGATTCACGAGATCGACAACCAACTCGGCGGATTTTGTTGGACCAAAGTTCATACCGACACCGATCCAGTTCTTGGCGAGATCTACGTGATCGCCGTTGATCCCTTATTTCATGGACACGGGCTTGGCAAGTCAATGGTCGTGTCGGGCCTTGTCAACATGAGTAACCGTGGCATCAAAGATGCAATGTTGTATGTCGATCCCGATAACGCTTCAGCCATGGCCCTGTATGAAGGTCTTGGCTTTCGAATCCACCGTACCGACAGAGCATTCGTTGGCGATGTTGCACCCATTACTTCAACTTCTGA
>CAMDCI010000166.1 GCA_945889715.1 Bifidobacterium breve
TTCCACATGCACCGACCAAAGTGACAGTCACAATTCCGGTGACTTCGTCGACTTCTTTCAACTCAATATCGCCACCATCGGCCTGCAAGGCCGGGCGAATAACTTCGATGGTCTCTTCGACCTGTTCGCGCATGGTTGTTGTCACGGTGATACCTGAAAATCCTTTGAACTTGTTCCATTGATCGT
Source organism: Bifidobacterium breve (assembly GCA_945889715.1). Taxonomy (GTDB): domain Bacteria; phylum Actinomycetota; class Acidimicrobiia; order Acidimicrobiales; family Ilumatobacteraceae; genus Casp-actino8. The sequence goes on from CAMDCI010000166.1 coordinate 187, forward strand.
AGAGTGGGAAGCACCGAGAACCTCTGTCAAGAGGCGCAGTTCACGAAGGCTTTTCTATGACCGCTTCAATCATCGCATTACTGGCCCATCAAGGTGGCTGGGATGAGATTTTGTTGGTCGCTGGCCCGATTGCAGTGATTGTCGGACTCTTGGCAATCGTCAAAAAACGACTCGATCGGTCAATTGAACTACGAAACCGCCATGTCGACCCGCTCGACCACAGCCCCAAGGGCGACTAGACGCCCCACTAGGTTGTCGTAGCCACGATCGATGTGTTCGATCCCCGAGATGACTGTGCGTCCCTCGGCAGCGAGTCCAGCGACCACCAAGGCTGCTCCGGCACGGATATCTGGGGCAACTACTGCCGCACCGCGCAATCGTTCAACGCCACGCACAATGGCATGGTGTCCATCGGTGCGAATATCGGCACCGAGTTTCGACAATTCTTCAACATAACGAAAGCGCCCGGGATACAAATTCTCGGTGACGATGCCTGAACCTTCAGCAACGGCGAGCATGGTCACAAGTAGTGGTTTGTAGTCGGTTGCCAATCCCGGATACGGCAAGGTCTGAATATCAACGGCGCGCATGCGACCCTCGGACACAATGCGGACTCCCCCAGGAACTGCCGTGATGTCGAGACCCATGTCGTTCATGCGGCTCAACAGCACTTGCATATCGTGGGCGCGCGCACCACGCACAATCACATCGCCACCAGCAACTGCAGTTGCTGCAAGATATGTGGCCGCTTGAATGCGATCGGGCACAACGGCATGTTGCACCGGCTTCAATGAACCACGTTCAACACCAACAATCGTCAATGTTGATGAACCGATGCCCGAAATCTGCGCACCCATTTCAACAAGCAAGTCGCACAAGTCGGCAACTTCGGGTTCGCGTGCGGCATTTTCAATGATTGTTTCACCGTTGGCGTGAACCGCAGCCGTCAGGATATTTTCGGTTGCACCAACTGACGGAAAATCAAGAGTGATGTGAGCGCCGTGCAAGTTGTCAGCTCGCGCCTCGATGTTTCCGTGAGATAAATCAAACTCGGCGCCCATCGCAGTGAGCCCGGCGATGTGCATGTCAATTGGGCGCGTGCCAAAGTCGTCGCCACCTGGCATGTCAAGTCGCACATGGCCCTTGCACGCCAACAATGGGCCGAGCAAGTTAATTGATGCGCGAATCGTCTCGACCAATTCAGATGGTGCAATCGATTTCACGTCGCCGCGATTGGTTAACAACAAAACATCGGCGCGGTGAAGATCGTGTGAAACATCAACACCTAACGCGCCCAGCAACGACCCCATCGTGTCAACATCAGAAATGGCGGGCACATTGGTGAGCTCGTGAGTACCTTCTGCATAGAGCGATGCAACCATGAGCTTCAAAACCGAGTTTTTCGCACCGGGAACATCGACTTCTCCGGCCAATGGACCACTGCGGTGAACAACGATGCGATCCATGAACCACAAATATAGGTCGCCAAGTAGGCTCGCCGCTGTGGGTCGCGATGTGAAACATCTGGTACGGACGTGGCCCGACACTCCCGAAAGTCGCGATTGGCTCACCTCGCCCCGCGAAGACATCATTCTTGAATCCACTGGCAAGCCTGCCTCAGACGAGATCGCTGCGTTTGAACAAGAAACGGGTCCGTTTGTTGAGTATCGACGCACCGTTGCCGCAAGTACCGACGGCGCCAACTTGGTCGAGACCCTCGATTACAAATTGGTCATTCCGTGGTTCTCGTGGTTGTTCGGAAGGTTGATTGGTCGCTTACTTCGCCGTCGCGAGGTTGGACCAGAACCATCTCGTCAACCTGCGTGGGCCCCACCCGATCGTCTCACGGCACGTCAAGCCCAAGTACTCGGTCTGCTCGCTGCTGCTTCGTTGCTGAGCGCATTCGTCAACACACTCTTCACACAAACCGTGGCCTTTGCTGGCGATGACTTTGGTGTTGGCGACTGGGGCCGTGGTGTGGCCGGCACGGTGGTGCGCGTCGGAATCATTTTGGGTTTACCTGCGGCACTACTTGCCGATCGCATTGGTCGACGACGAGTAGTCATCGTGTTGGCTTGGGCCGCGCCGATCATCGCATCACTCGGGGCACTTGCTCCCAACTTTCCGATACTTGTCGCAACTCAAACGTTAGGGCGACCACTTGGTTTGGCTCTTGATCTTTTAGTTGCGGTGATTGCGGCCGAAGAAATGCCGCGCGGTTCGCGTGCGTATGCAGTTGGTCTTTTGGCGATGGCTAACGGACTCGGTGCAGGCGTCGCAGTGATTGCGTTACCTCTCGCCGACATCGGCGACAACGGTTGGCGTTTCATTTATGTCATTGCATTGGTGTGGCTGGCAGTTGCTCTTGATCTCACGCGTCGACTTCCCGAGACTCGTCGTTTTGAATGGCACCAAGAAGATGTCAAGGCAACTCCCGTGCCGAAACTACGTCGCAAGCGCTTAGCCATTCAGATGGCGGTTGCATTCTTTGGCAACATGCTGCTGTCGCCCGCATCATTTTTTCAGAACTCATATCTCAAAGATGAACGCGGATTTTCAGCGGGCATGGTTGCCGTGTTCACCCTTGTCACGTCAACGCCTGCAGTGATTGGGCTCATTGTCGGCGCACGCGTCGCCGATCAGAAGGGCCGACGTCGATTAGCCATGGTCTGCGCACCTATTGGTGGTTTGTTGATTGCCTTGTCATTTGGAACATCGGGTTCATTAATGTGGATGGTCGCAATCTTTGGCGCAATTGTTGCAGCCACTGCGTATCCACCACTCGCCGTCTACCGCACCGAACTCTTCCCTACAGGCAATCGTGGTCGCGCCGCATTCTTAATTTTGGCGAGCGCGCTTATTGGCGGAAGCATCTCATTACTCATCACTGGCTCAATCGTGGATGATGGAACTAGTTACGGACCAGTGATGCTCGCGCTCGTAGTTGGCCCAGTTATTGTGGCCTTAATTGTGTTCTTCACCTATCCCGAAACTGCACATCGCGAACTTGAAGAACTCAATCCAGAAGATCACACGCTTCCGGTTAAACGACCCAACCAGTCCTGAATCACTTCGGCGATTTCGCCTTCTTTCTTTTTCATTTCGTGGTGGGCGTGCTGCACGAAATGATGAGTGACCTCACCAGGAATCTTGGCGGTCCACTCTTGCAATTCATCGGGTGAACCGAATTCATCTTTGGTTCCCTGGATAAACAAGCACGGCACATTGAGTCGTTCAAAATGTTCGACGCGCAAACTCTCGGGTTTGGCTGGTGGGTGCAACGGATACGAAATCAAGATGACTCCCGCAACTGGCAATGCATCAAGACCATCGGTGTCGGGCACACCAGCGGCAACCATCGAACACATGCGGCCGCCCATTGATCGTCCACCAACAACCAACTGTGATGTTGACGCACCCAAGTCAGTCGCAAATGCATCAGCACATTCGCGTACACGAGAAATCAATTTGCGCGGACGGTCAGGGGCTTTGCGACCCTCAATGCGATATTCAAAATCGTTGCGTCGAACTGCCAATGGTGACAACTTCTCTTCGATCGCAATGAGCGACGGATGATCGCTTCCTGAACCAGCACCTGGAAACAGCAGAACTCCGCTGACCGCGGTCACGAGTTGGCCAACAAAATGCGACGAGCCTCGCCTAAATCGTCAATAGAAACTCCAGCTTTCATTTCATCGCCTCCGTGGTCTGGGTGAGCCTCACGTAATCGATCGCGAAATTTTGCTTTCACTTCTTTTGACGACGGTTTGGTTGTTCCAACGGGGAAGCCTAAGAGTTCGAGAGCCCATGCACGGGGATCACCAAGTAATCGCATCGATGTGGCTTTAGTTCCAACCAAATGACTCACAAAAGATGCACCAAGGGGACCACGCCACGACATGGCTTTGGTTAACACCGGACCTAACAACAATCGAGTCGCTGGGTCGAGCCGTTCAAGTGCGTAGATCGAACCCAACACTTGGCTCATCGCACTTCCTTGAGTGTCGAACTCAAATGAATAGTCGTCGCCGTCGCCAACAAGTCGGTGTGCGCTACGCGCCATTCCATGGCG
>CAMDCI010000167.1 GCA_945889715.1 Bifidobacterium breve
AGATCGTTGTCGTGGAATGCAACCAAGTAACCGTCGCGAGTTAACTGAACGTCGGTTTCGAGATACCGATAACCAAGTTCACAGGCATGACGAAAAGCCGGGATCGTGTTTTCAGGCAGTTGGTCGGTGCCGCCACGATGAGCAAAGGCAATGAATTGGCCATTGGCATGGGGAGCCAAATATGGATGCTCGTGGGGTGGTCTGGCGGTCACTTCTCAAGTATCCCGTATTTGACATGTTGTCATGGGGCTTATTTGCTAAATCGCTGAAAACCGCCCTGTGATATTGCGCACTTATATGGTGCGGCCAGCATCCTTCCAGTACTCGTCCTTCAGAAGGCGCTTGTACAACTTGCCCGTCGGGTGTCGCGGCAGTTCAACCCGGAAGTCAATTGATCGTGGGCATTTCACGTCGGCGAGTTGCGACTTACAATAGGCGATGAGTTCTTTTTCGAGTGCCTTGGCCTCGTCGGCATTTGCCGGCATCGTGACGGGTTGAACCACTGCCTTGACCTCCTCGCCGAAATCGTCGTTCGGAACACCGAAGACTGCAACGTCAATGATCTTCGGATGAGTGACCAATGCATTTTCGGCTTCTTGTGGGTAAATGTTTACTCCGCCTGAAATGATCATGTAGGCCTTGCGGTCGGTCAGATACAAGAAACTGTCGGCATCAAGATAGCCAACGTCTCCGAGTGTGCTCCAACCTTTGGGATGGCGTGAACTCTTCGTCTTTTCGGCGTCATTGTGGTACTCGAAGGTTCCGCCACCCTCAAAAAAGATTGTTCCGCTTTCGTGGGCGGGGACTTCTTGACCATCATCACCACAAATATGAATGGTGCAACCGATGCCTACTCCAACAGTTCCTTCGTGAGCCATCCACATATTGCTGTCGCAATAGACGAATCCGTTGCCTTCGGTGCCGGCGTAATACTCATGAATAATGCGACCAAACCATTCGATCATTTGCTTCTTGACTGGGATTGGACAAGGTGCGGCCGCGTGAATGACAGCCTGCAATGACGACACGTCGTACTTTGTGCGAATGCTTTCATCAAGTTTGAGAAGTCGAACAAACATCGTGGGCACGACTTGGCTGTGGGTCACTTGGTTCTGCTGGGTGGCGGCCAAGTATTCTTCGGGGTCGAAATGCTCCATGACAACTGCGGTGCATCCCATGCTTTGTGCGGCCATGGTGAAACGCAAGGGCGCAGCGTGGTACATCGGGGCAGGTGAGAGGTACACGCTTTCTGGGGTGAAGCCAAAGAGCATTGTCAATGTTTGAGCGACCGTTGTAGGTGTCCCGTCTAAAGGAAGATTGGGGAATTCTTTAGTGACACCTTTAGGGAGTCCGGTTGTGCCCGACGAATACAACATGTCAATGCCAGCGATGCGGTTTTCCAGCGGGGCATCCGACTGTTGGGCGACAGCGTCTTCATAACTTTCATAACCAGGAATCACTCCGTCAAGCATGAGTCTCATGGCTACGTCGGGAGTTCCGTCAACGATTTCGGCCGCTTGATCTGCTTTGTACTTTGAGGTAATGAATGCCTTCGCTTCGCAGTCGTTCAAGATGTACGTGAGTTCTTTGCTCGTGAGTCGTGATGAGGCGGCCGTGTACACGAGTCCGGCGAATTGGCATCCCCAGAGCACTTCAAGGTAGCGATCGTGGTTTTCCATGCACAAAGCCACATGATCGCCCGGCTGCAGGCCGGCGGCTCTGAATAGTTGTGAGAGGCGATTCGCCGCGGCGTTGAGTTGGGCGAAAGTCTGGGTGTAGCCAGATTGAGGAACGACAAGCGCGAGTTTGTCGGGGTTTGATGCGGCGTGTACTCCGATATGCATGATGAGAACAGTAGTGCGATTACCCTTGTGAACATGGAGTCGTCCGATCAGGGTTCGCGATGGGCTAAGGCTCGATTCGCCGAACTGGTACAAGGCGGAGGAGACGTTCCGCTTGATGAGATGGCTTTTTTGATTTCAGCGACGTTGATGGGTGCAGATTCGCCAGAAATCGTGGAGCAAATGTCGCGACTTGATGAATTGGCAGCCGCGGTTCCATCGCCGACTTTTGGAGGTATCGCTCAGTTTCTCTTTACGGGGTCTGACGCGTTCATCGGGAATCGCGCCGAGTATTACGACCCAGAAAATTCGTTATTGCCCCGGGTGCTCGATCGGCACGCAGGAATACCTATTTCATTGTCGGTCATCATGATGGAGGTTGGTCGTCGTCTCGGTGTACCAATCGTTGGTGTCGGCATGCCTGGGCATTTTCTGGTCGGATTGGCCCAGGCGAATGGCGATATTCCCGCGACCTTTGCCGATCCTTTTCACGAAGGTCGGATCTTGGATGCTGAGGGATGCCAGGGGCTTTTCCACCAGCTCGCTGGGGTGCATCAGACTTTCCTCACGGGTTTTCTCGCACCAGTGCATCCGATGGCCATCGTTGAACGCATGTTGAACAATTTGAAAGTGGTGTATCAGTCACGTTCTGACCATGAGTGCTTACGCCACATCATGACTTTGCGGTCGTACTTCCCGGGACTGGGGAAAAGCGAGCATGACGAGCTCTTGCGCCTGATGGCCCCTTTCAATTGAGCCTCGCATCGAAATCTGGTGTGTGAGCCGATGCCGATCTCGCGGGAAATATTCACTAAGTTACCGAGGAGTACTTTTGTGGCTATTACATTCGTGATTATGTTGACCAATCAATCAAGGGGTTTCTGATGAGCACAGCAACAGCAATTTTGACCGCCGACGAGCAGCGAGTTTCCGATTTGGTGGCAGAACTTTTATCAGAGTTTCCGCCCAAATCAACCGACCCCGTCACCTTTCTCGGCGCGCAGTTCGACAAGGGTCTGGCGTGGGTGCATTTCGAAGAAGGTTTTGGTGGACTTGGCTTGAACCCCAAATTGCAACGACAGATCAACGAACGCATTTACCCCGAAGGTGCACCGAACCCTGTTGCCCGTAACCCAATCGGTCATGGCATGTGCGGCCCAACCGTTGCGGTGTGGGGAACGCCCGAGCAAAAGAAGCGTTACCTGCGACCGCTGTTCACTGGTGAAGAAGTGTGGTGTCAGTTGTTCTCTGAACCTGGTTCGGGCTCAGACTTTGCCGGCTTGTCAGCCAAGGGTGTACGCGATGGCGATGAATGGATTGCTAATGGTCAAAAAGTTTGGACGACGTTGGCGCACTTGTCGCGTTGGGGACTCTTGATCGTTCGAACCGATTCGGAAGCCGTCAAGCATGCGGGTATGACCGCATTTGTCGTTGACATGCAAGCTCCTGGAGTTGAGATTCGTCCGCTGTATCAGATCACTGGTGAAGCTGAATTCAATGAGGTGTACTTCACTGATGTTCGCATCCCCGCTAGTGAAATGTTGGGCAACGTGGGAGACGGTTGGCGCGTTTCGTTAACGACGCTCATGAATGAGCGCGTGTCAATTGGTGGCGCAATTCCTGCTAAGGGTTCAGGAGCGATCCGTGATGCGGTCAAGGTCTGGAATACGTTGTCGACTGATCGACGCGATCCGGCTACTCGTGATGAACTGATAAAATTGTGGGTTCGTGCTGAACTACTTCGTTTGACGAATATTCGGGCGTCACAAAATCGCAAAATGGGCGATCCGGGTCCTGAAGGTTCAATTGCCAAGTTGGCGATGGCCGAATTACACAAGGACATCTATTCGTTTGCGGTATCAATGATGGGGGCCGACGGAATGTTGTTCCCGAGTGGCTATCAGATGATTCGACCAGAGCACGCAATGGGCTTAGAGAATCCGCAGAAGGCTTTCTTGCGCAGTCGTGCGAATTCTATTGAAGGTGGAACGAGTGAAGTGATGCGCAACATCTTAGGAGAACGAGTTCTTGGACTTCCTGGTGATGTTCGTGTTGACCGCGACGTGGCGTGGAGCAAAGTTCCCCGAAACTAAATTGTTATTGACCTGTTTGCAGCATGATGCCAACAAACATTGCTCCCAGCGAGGTCACTAATCCGAGTGCTCCTCCGAGCGCAAGGGCCAATTTGGTTTTTCCGACAGAATGAATGACTGCGAACATAGCGGCCGCCACGGCGAGTAATACGTGTACGAACATTGAGACTTGATATTCAGTTGACATGTCGCCAACTTTGATATCAAGAATGTTCCACATGCCGGTGACAAAGACAACGGCAAAGGCGGGCCAAGCGACGCGAGCGTAAGCATTGGCAGCAACTTTGAGCGATTCAGGCGCAGCTTT
>CAMDCI010000168.1 GCA_945889715.1 Bifidobacterium breve
GGGCCAAATGTGTTGGGTGAAATGAATTGGTCGGGGAGAGGAGACTCGAACTCCCGGCCTCCTGCTCCCAAAGCAGGTGCGCTACCAACTGCGCTACTCCCCGAGAAGCAAAATTGTACCTCGTGTCACCTGCGGAAATGGTCTCGTCAAAGACTTGTCTCGGCGTACGATCAGATATCGACCAAATTATTGTCCTTCCTCCCATGATCGGTGCGCTCAAGCAATGAGAACCCCATTCGTGCGCTTCCTCGTCACCTTTGCGTTCTCGGTCGCGGCCGCTTGGTCGACGGTGACGGGGGTCCTCGATGTGCGTTTTTCGATGGCGTTAGTGGTTTCGGCGGGATTTTTCTGGGGTCGCGGTGCACTCATATCTGGTCTTATTGGTCTGGGAAGTGCCTATCTATTGATGGGCACATCATCGGATCATTCTGTTGTTGACGGGCGAACCGGCTCGTTACTCGCAACCGCGGCATTAGCGATTGTTGAAACTCTGGCTTTGTTAGCGGTCATCGAGCGAACCGTTTCACGGGTTGGGTCGGTGAAGCCAGCGACCCGCATCTGGCGATTCTTGGTGGGGGTGGCGGTACTCGCAGTAGTTGGTGGATCGCTCGAGACTCTCGTGGTCTCGTGGATTGATTCTGATGTTGCGATGTCAACCGTCAGCCAAAGCATCGGGATAGCAATAGCGGCAGTTATCGCCGCGATCATTGCCTCTCGTCAAGGATCAAATTGGTTTCGGTATGACAAGTCTTTGGCAGCTGAACTCTTAGCTCCGCTCGTCATCGTGATGATGACTTTGGTTGCTGTTGAAATCACTCGTCAAGTATGGGAACGGCAGGACGAAGATAATTTGACGTTTGTCGCCGAAGCCTCACAAACAGGATTTCTTGGGTCAACTGCCGAGCAACTGTCGATGTTGAGTCTCCAGGTCGAGACATCTGATGCGGTGATTAGCCAAGAGCCGAGTCGGTTTGAAGAGCAGATGCAGACTCTGGTGCTTGGTCAAGCAGAAATTTCTGTTGCCGCACTCGTGAGCATTGCTGAGAGCGGGTCATTGTCGGTCGATCAATCATTGAGTCGTCTTGAATCTCCAAGTGTTAGATCGTTCAACACTTCTGTTGGTAAATTTGATGGGACAAAACTAGTTGCGACTCAAAATGTCGCAACTCAAAACAACGATGTTCAATTGCTCGGGATAGAAGAGATTGCTTTATCGGGTTCAACCTCAGAGCCGAATATTTATTTCGCTGTTCGGATCAAGTCGGGTTCGCCAACTTCTGAAACTCAACAGTATGTCGTTGTTGCTTATTCGATCCCCGAACTTTTACGTTCCGGGATATCGGCCTTTAGTGGGCTGGTGAGTGATGTGCGTATTGAAATCGGTCAGGTTCTTCCCGCATCTTCCAATTCTGTTGTTGAATCTGTGTGGCTTGAGGGCGAACCTGATGCGCAGCCTTCTCAATCAGTAACGAGCGATGGGGTGATTAGTGACTTGCGGTTGCGATTCACTGCAAGTCCCATGAAGAATTTTGGAGTCGAAGATCGATCGACATTACTCGTGTTGGGCATCGAAGTGATTTTTGGTCTCGCAATGCTTTTGGTTCTCATGCAGGGCGCAAACGCGCAGTATCGGTTGTTCCTCGAACGTCGTCGTCGCGAATTGTTGCTCGAGGCAGCACTTGACGCCACGCCAGGTAAATCAGTGGTATTTGATGAATCGCTCAAGGTGCTCGCGGCTAACCAGGAAGTTCGCGATGAGTTCCCCGGCGCAATCCCCGGACTTGATGTCACGGCGATCTTTGGGTTAACCCCCGATTCGGGCAGGGCGCAGCTCGTCATTGATGCACTACAACAAGCCCTGAACGGCGAAGTTGCTCGCGCTGAGTTAGGCGAAGACGATCTTGATAGTTCGATGCGGATCGTCGAGATCGAGGCGTATCCCATTCACGGAATGTCGAACGATCGAGTGGGCTTTCTGCATGCAACTGATTCGACTGAACGCCGCAGTTTGGCAATGCGCTCTTCGCAATCTGAACGAATGGAGTCACTTGGTGCGTTGGCGGGAGGACTGGCACACGACTTCAACAACTTGCTCTTCGTGACGCTTGGCAATCTGCAGCTCATGGCAATGAACGAGACCATTGCTAATGACGAGAAGTTATCTAAGTTTGTTTCACGCTCGATGTCGGCTGTTGAGCGTGGTGCCGAGATCACCAAGTCGTTACTTGCGGTTGCGCGTAGTCAACCCCTTGAAGAGAGCGCAGTCACGTTGTCCGATTTGGTGAAAGGTCTCTTGCCACTGATGCGGCAAGCTCTCGGTGTAGGGCGGCAAGTTGAGGTAGATATATCCGACCCCAATGTGCAGATCATGGTTGATGCGGGTCGACTATCTAGTTGCATTTTGAATCTCACGTTCAATTCACGTGACGCGATGGGTCCAACCGGGACGTTAAAGATTTCTGCTCGACAAGTTCCTGAAACTCAAACGTTAGAACTCTCGGTGGCTGACGACGGCAAGGGTATGCCGGCAGATGTAGTAGCGCGTGCCTTCGAACCTTTCTTTACCACCAAGCGTGCGGGCAGCGGCACTGGTCTTGGTCTGGCCACTGTGTATGCCTTTGCCAAACAAAGTGGTGGCACTGCGTACTTAGATAGTCGGCTGGGTGTTGGTACGACCGTGACCTTGAGCTTGCCTATTCACACAGGTTTGGTCAAGGCCGATGAACGGGCAGTTCAGCGGCGCTCAGGCCGGCGAGTTGTGGTGGCCGATGATGAACAATCACTGGCCGAAATGGTTGCATCGTGGTTGATTGACATGGGCGTCGATGCTCGTTTTGAAACCTCACCTAAGGCTGCGCTTGAACTCATCGAAACCTTTGAACCAGACGTGTTGGTTTCGGACGCAAACTTCGGTGAAGAGATGGACGGAATTCAGTTGGCCCGTTTGGCGGTGGCCATTGTGCCTGATCTTGCGGTGATCTTTATGACCGGCTACTCGGCGAGTATGAAAGAATTGCAAGAACAGGGCGAACGTACTTTGGCCAAGCCATTTTCACGCGAAGACTTGTACAACGCTTTATCACCGCTCATTGCCGAAGTGCGTGACGGCGAGGACATTGAGGGTGGTGAAAAGTCATGAGTGATACGCCGAAAGTTCTTGTCATTGATGACGAAGAAGCAATTTGTGAACTGATTGTCGCTGTCGCCGAGTCTGCAGGGTTTGATGCGACGTCGGCCAGTAGCCCAAGCGAGATTGAAGCCGCGATTATCGGGCGCTTTGATCTTGTCGTTCTTGATTTGTCACTTGGTGAAATGGACGGCATTGAGGTGATGAGCAAACTCGGGGCGACGCATCGAGGAATGCCCGTCATCTTGGTGAGCGGTGCTGACCAATCGTTGTTGGATACAGCAGGTCGAATTGCTGAAATGCACAAGCTGCGGGTACTCGGCACTTTCGCGAAACCCTTCTCGCTCGATGTTTTAAAAACAGCCATGCTCGAACTGTCGCAAGTTTCTGAAATTGGTGTCGATCCAACCGGACCCAAAGTCATCATCGATGCCAATTTGTTATTGCAGCCTGACTTCTTGCAATTGGCCTATCAGCCCAAGGTTTCTACCCGTAGCGGCGAAGCGTTGGGCGTTGAGGCATTGGTGCGTTGGCGCCACCCTGAACATGGTGATGTGTCTCCAGCAATCTTTGTTGCACTGATTGAGCAAGAAGGCCGAACGGGTGAACTACTTGACATTGTGATGTCGATGGCAGCACGCGATCGTAAGCGCTATCGAGCACTTGCCTCGATGCCTGATATCTCAATCAATATCTCCGTTCTCGATCTCGATGACGAAGAGTTGCCGCGTCGGGCTCAGAAGATTTTGCTTGAAGCGGCACCTGCTGAACGGTGGACATTTGAAGTCACTGAAACCGCACCTATCACCGATGTTGCGCCGGCCCTATCAATCTTGACTCGTTTACGAATCGCCGGATTCAAACTGTCAGTTGACGACTTCGGAACTGGTACGAGCAATTATGAACGACTGTTGGTTGCTCCGTTCACTGAGTTGAAAATTGACCGTGCCATGGTCAATCGTCTCGATATCAACGCTGCTGAACCCGACCCGATGGTGCGATCGGGGATTGATGTTGGTCACTCGCTGCAGCTTCAAGTCGTGGCCGAAGGCGTTGAAACAGTTGATCAATTCCGTATGGTGCGCGACCTTGGTTG
>CAMDCI010000169.1 GCA_945889715.1 Bifidobacterium breve
CTTGATACTCACGAGCTGTATCGCACACTCAATATGGGTATCGGAATGATTGTGATTGTTGCACCCGCTGATGTGCAGGCGATTCAAGCCATGTTTGATGAAGAGACATGGGTCATTGGTGAACTTGTCCCACGAACTACCGACGAACCACAAGTGAGGTTGTTGCCATGAATGGTCATATGCGACTGGTCGTACTGGTTTCGGGCAACGGTTCGAACCTGCAAGCAATCCTTGATGCTTGCGAATCTGGAGTGTTGGCTTCCGAGGTTGTCGCGGTTGTCAGTAACAAGCACGATGTCAAGGCACTTGAACGTGCCGAGAGCGCCGGAGTGCCCGCTGTTGTTGTGAGTGCAGTGACGGGTGAAAGCAGGGCCGACTATGACACTCGCTTAACTTCAGTCGTTTCAAGCTTCATGCCCGACTTTGTTGTTCTTGCGGGATATATGCGCATTCTCAGCATGGAATTTCTCTCGTGGTTTCCTGGTCAGGTCGTCAATCTGCACCCATCGTTGCCAGGTGACATCGTCGGGGTCGGGGCTATCGAGAAGGCCTTCGCTGAATTTCAAAATGGAACACGTGACCACAGTGGGGTCATGGTCCATTTTGTTCCCGACGAAGGTGTTGACGATGGGCCAGTTTTGGCAAGTGCACGGGTCGAGATTGCCCCGAATGACACCCTTGAGATATTCGAAGAAAAGATGCATCGTCAAGAACATGAACTACTGGTTGAAGTCCTGCGAGAATTGTCAGTGAAGTACACGAGAGTTGGAGAATCCACATGAACCCAATTAACAACACGGTGTTTAGCCCCCACGAAGGCCTCACCTTTGACGATGTGGTTTTGGTCCCTGGTTTCAGCGATGTTCTGCCCGATCAAGTTGATGTGCGCACTCAGTTGACGAGCGAGATCACGTTGGCCATGCCGTTGTTGTCGGCAGCGATGGACAAAGTCACTGAAGCACCGATGGCAATCGCGATGGCGCGTTTGGGTGGAATCGGAATCTTGCATCGCAACATGACCATCGACGATCAAGCAGCCGAGGCTCGGCGTGTGAAGCGGTCGCAATCAGGCATGATCTCTGACCCAGTGACGCTTGGACCCGATGCATCATTGCAAGAAGCCGAAGATTTGATGCGTCGATTCAAGTTTTCGGGTGTGCCGATTATTGATAACGCTGGAGTGCTCGTTGGAATCTTGACGAACCGTGATATTCGCTTTTGTGAGCCAGCAGATTTCGTTCGCCCTGTGAGCGATTTCATGACGAAGGCTCCGCTTGTGACCGGTAACGAAGACACAACTCTGGCCGAGGCTCAGACGATCATTCAAAAGCATCGCATTGAGAAGTTGCCACTCGTCGACAAAGATGGACATTTGGTTGGCATCATCACGGTGAAAGACATCATGAAGAAGCGCGACTACCCAGAGGCAACTCACGATGATCTCGGACGTTTACGTGTTGGTGCAGCCGTAGGTGTTGGGCCCGATCTTGAAGACCGTGTTGAAGCACTTGTGAAGTCGTCCATTGACGTCGTCGTCATCGACACTGCACATGGACATACACAAGGTGTCTTAACAGCAGTGCGTCGCATCAAGTCGGCGTGGCCGAACTTGGCAGTGATTGCCGGCAATGTGGTGACCGAAGAAGGTGTTGATGCACTGTCCCAAGTTGGTTGCGATGCAATCAAGGTCGGTGTTGGTGCAGGATCGATCTGTACGACTCGCGTGATTTCGGGTGCTGGTATGCCGCAGTTGTCGGCGATTTGGTACGCCGCAAGTCGTGCTCGTGAATTGGGTATCCCGATCATTGCCGATGGTGGAGTCACATATTCGGGTGACATTGTGAAGGCTTTGGCATCGGGTGGAAGTTCGGTGATGCTCGGAAGTTTGTTAGCCGGAACCGATGAGGCTCCTGGTGAGATGGAATTGTTTGAAGGTCGTCGCTATAAGAGTTATCGCGGTATGGGGTCACTTGGTGCGATGCAAGGACTCGGTGCCGATCGCTACGGAAGCGGTCAAGGTATGGCACGTAACAAGTTGGTACCTGAAGGTATTGAAGGCCGCGTGGCGTATTCGGGATCACTTCACGATGTGGTGTATCAACTCGTCGGTGGACTTCGATCAGGAATGGGTTACGTCGGTGCAGCCAACCTCGATCAGTTGCGCACCAAGGCCCGCTTTATGCGAGTGACAACTGCTGGCCGTGAAGAAAGCCATCCGCACGACGTACTAGTCACCAACGAAGCCCCCAACTACCACCAATAACTCTGTGCTTCTGGTGTCGTTTTAATCGGTATTACCAATTAAATCAACACCAGAATCACGAGTTGATGGAGGGGAGTGACATCAAGAGGTTCTCAAAAAGCAACTTCTCATTGACGTTACGACTGAGTGCCACACTGGCATCGCGAATCTTCTTTACAGCCCGCACATACGAATCGGTTTGATGATGGGCTGTCGCTTCAGTCGACTTCTTGAGTGCTTCGCTATACACCAAGGTGAGCATGCGTAATCCCGAACGAAGTTCATCAGTCTTATAACGACGTAATTCGCGCTTGTGCTTGTCGGTCAGAATCTTGCGGCCGCTTCCGCGTTCACCAAGAAACTTCACGCGCTCTTCGAGTTCTGCAAGTTCGGCTTCTTGCTTTGATTCATAACTGGCCAAAGACGACTCAACCGCACTCAGTAGTTCGGCCGCAATTTCAATCGCCCGTGACGTAGTTCCATTCAGGCGCGACGGCACATTGGCAAACAACTCAGTTCGTGATGCAAGCGACGGATCATTGATCAAAACGCGTGCTCGCTCAAGATCTCCGGCTGCAACTCGAGCAACTGCAGTCGCCTTCTCTTGGTCAACACCATCGTTGACGAGTTGTTTGATAATCAATTCATCAGTGATGGGCTGAAAGTCGATACGCACACAGCGCGAAACGATGGTGATCATGGTGTCTGGGACATCGTCACTGAGCATGATCATCACGGTCTCGCCATCTGGTTCTTCGATCGTCTTTAACAATGAAGCGCGTGCGCCATCAGCCAGCAAATGAAAGTCGTGCACAATGATCACGCGGGTTGAACCTTCAACCGCCGAACGCTCGGCCAACTTAATGATTTCGTCGCGAGCTTGTTCCATGCTGATTCCAGCACCTTCGCGTTCGACTTCGTGAACATCAACATGAATGCCGCGCATCACTAGGTCGGCGGTGCGCTGGGTGCTGTCTTCAGAACCCTGCAACTTGACTGCAGCAAAAGCTCGAGCAGCAATATCTTTTCCGCAACCAGATGGACCAGCAAAGAGGTACGCGTGGGCGGCCGAAGTGGCGAGTGCCCGCAATTTGACCAACGTGTGTTCTTGGCCAATGACGTTGTCGTAGACCGAAGACGCCATCTCAGATGCCGAGTCTTTCGGTCACTGCTGCTCGCACGGCTTGTTCAATCACATCGGGATCCCCAACAGCTTCAATCACGACCCAATGCGCAGGGTCGGCGGCAGCCATTGCATGAAAGCCATCGCGAACACGTTGAAAGAAGTCGCTGTTCTCTTGTTCGAAACGATCAAGGTCGCGATGGGCAAGTCGGCTCATCGCATGTTCATGCGAAACATCGAGCAACACAACCAAGTCGGGCCAGCGCGATTGCAAGGCCCAGTCGTTCACAGCGTGAACGGTTTCGAGTGGCAACCGTCGACCGTAACCCTGATAGGCAATCGTTGAATACACGCTGCGATCACTCACCACATGATGACCAGCAGTAAGTGCCGGAGCCAATACTTCAGCACGGTGTTGCGCACGGTCACCAGCAATTAGGAGTGCTTCGGCAATGGGGTCAAGATGCGTATTCGCGGTGTCGTGCAATACCTCACGAATTCGCGCACCAATATCGGTGCCACCTGTTTCGCGAGTTAAGACCGATTCGGCATCAAGTAAGCGCAATGACTCAACGAGACGCAATGCTTGCGTGGTTTTACCGCAACCTTCGATTCCCTCGAATGCGATGTAGACCGGAGTCTTCATTCTTCGGGCTTCTGGGCTTTCTTTTTCGCAGGAGCCTTAGCGGCTGCTTTCTTGGGAGCTACAGCCTTCTTCTTTGCTGGCTTCTTAGCGACGGCTTTCTTGGGAGCTGCAGCTTTCTTGGCT
>CAMDCI010000170.1 GCA_945889715.1 Bifidobacterium breve
GGGATCGTGCGACCGTCGGCCGCGTCGACGTACTTGCCATTGACGAAATTTCGGTAGGTCTTCATGACCCCACTATAAGCGAACGTTAATTAGGTAAATTCAGTCCACCGAATTCAAAAGACGATCAACGCTGTCAAAACTCTTGATTACCTAGGGTCGCGCCACATGCGCCACATGGTCGGACCATTGGGATGGTGAATTTCACCGACAACCTCAAAACCAAATCGTCGGTAGTACGGCACGTTCGTGTCTTTGGACGATTCAAGATACGCACCGACACCTTCAGCGTCGGCTTTTTCGAGAACCGCATTCATAAGAGCCGCCCCAAGTCCCTGACCTTGCTTGACTGGATCGGTGCCAATAACTTCAAGGTAATAGTGCGGTTCAGTTGGATGAAGCTTTTCCATGCGACCGAGAACGGCAAGCGCTCGAAAGATCCCCCATTTATACGCACGCAACGTATACGGAAGAGTTTTCACAATCATTGTCACTGGGACTTTCCAATTGTTGGGCGTCCCCCAAAAGGCCGCAGCCGATCGATCTTGATTAGTTAACGCCAGACCATGAGACAAGATATTTCGCCCCAACATCTGGAACGCCAACGTGGCACGCCTTTCGTCGTACGTGCCTCCCATGAGATAGATGAATACAGGGTCGTCGGCAAATGCTCGTGCCAAACTCGCGGCGATAAGAGGCAGGTCGGAGATATCGGCTTGAACAATGTCTGTCATAGATGCACAGTATTAGGTTTAAGACATGGCAATTTCACTCTCAGAGCTCGATCTACCAACAGTTCAATTCGACTTTGCTGATGCCGAAGAACACCGAAATGCCCTGCTGGCACTGTCTAAAGAATCCTGGATCGCCAAAGGTGTCTTCGCCTACCCGATCTTTAGATATGAGGACTGTGTCGCCATCTTGCGCGATAAGCGCTGGCATAGTGCCGCAGCTCTTGCCGCCGAAGCGTTTGGCGTGAACGATCCACGCCTCAAAGAACGCCGACGCGAATCGATCTTGTCGGCCGAAGGCGAGGTTCACACCCGTCTTCGCCGACTCGTTGCTCCTTCGTTCTCACCACGAGCCGCCGATCGGTTACGTCCATTCATGCGCGAAGTCATGAACTCGCTCATTGACCCTGTTGCAAAAAATGGCAAGTGCGATCTCGCGACCGATATCTGTGATCCGTATCCCATCCCGATCATCTGTGAATTGCTCGGTGCACCAAAGAAGGATTGGCAACTTTTCAGTCGCTGGGCCGAGGACGTATTGCGAATTTTCAACGCTACTGCTTCAGAAGAATTAGATGTCATTTTCAAAGCGCAAGACGAACTTGGCGAGTACACGCGTCAACTCATTGCCGATCGTCGGTCACGTCCCGCCGACGATCTCATCACCAGTTTGATTGCTGCCGAAGAAGCCGGCGACAAACTTAATGAAGCCGAACTCGAAATGATGGTCGAAGCAGTCATCGTTGGTGGCACCGACACCACGCGTAACCAACTCGGTTGTTCGATTGCACTTTTCGCTGAACATCCCGAGCAATGGAAGCTTCTCGCCGAGCAACCCGAACTCGCTGGCAAAGCAGTTGAAGAAACCATGCGTTATTTCGGAGCCGTTCGCGCGACCGGGCGATTCGCCAGTGAAGATATTGAATACAAGGGCGTCCTGTTCCCCAAAGGAACCCTGGTGACACCATCATTGTCAATTGCCAATCGTGACGAAACTGTTTTCAATGATGCCAATATTTTTGATATCACCCGCGAGCCGGCCGGACAGCCCCAGATGACTTTTGGTTCAGGAATTCACTATTGCCTCGGTGCTGCGCTTGCTCGCGCCGAACAGCAGGAGGCGTTACCGATTATGGCCAAGCGTATGAAAAACCTCCGCATCGATGGTGCGGTCACCTGGAAGCCGTCAACCGTGGCCATCTTCGGTCCAGAGAACATGCCCATCTCATTTGACGCCGAATAGTTTTCGATACTTCAATCGCCGGTTGATACGCCTATCGTTGAAGGCATGAGCGCAACTAAGACAATGAAACTCGGCTACAACACCGGCTACTGGTCGGCAGGTCCCCCGGCTGGTGCCGACGAAGCAGTCAAAGAAGCCGACCGACTTGGTTTCGATTCCATCTGGACCGCCGAGGCGTACGGTAGTGACGCTCTCACGCCGCTCGCCTGGTGGGGCGCAAACACCACCAATGTTCGCTTGGGTACGGCCATCATGCAGATGAGCGCTCGCACACCAACAGCGGCAGCCATGGCTGCGATCACACTTGACCATCTCTCGAATGGTCGATTCATCTTGGGACTTGGTGCAAGCGGTCCTCAAGTGGTTGAAGGCTGGTATGGCCAGGCCTATCCAAAGCCACTTGCTCGCACCCGCGAATACATCGACATCGTGCGTCAGGTTTTGGCTCGCGAAAAGCCCGTTGAATCGCACGGCAACTTCTACGATCTGCCGTACACCGCAACCGATGGCGCCGGACTCGGCAAGCCGCTCAAGTCAACAGTGCATCCGTTGCGTCGCGACATTCCGATCTTCCTTGGTGCTGAGGGACCGAAGAACGTTGCACTGTCTGCCGAAATCTGTGATGGCTGGTTGCCCTTATTCTTCTCACCGAAAGAAGATGGCTTCTATCGCAAGTGCCTCAACGAAGGTTTCGCAAAATCAGGCGAAGCCAATAAGTCTGATCGCTTCGAAGTTGCGTCAACCGTGATGATGATTCCTGGTGATGATGTTGAAAAGTGCGCCGACATGGTGCGCCCGTTCTTGGCGTTGTACGCCGGCGGCATGGGTGCTAAGGGAGCCAACTTCCACTTCGAAGTTTTCGCCCGTATGGGCTATGAAGACGTCGCCAACAAAGTTCAAGAGTTGTACATGCAAGGCAAGAAGGCCGAAGCGGCAGCAGCAATTCCGTTGAAGATGGTTGAAGACATCGCTCTCGTCGGACCACCCGCCAAGATCAAAGACGAACTGGCGATGTGGAAAGAAACCTGTATTACCACTTTCTTGGTGAGTGGACCCGCACAAGTGCTTCCTTTCTACGCCGATCTCATCAACGGCTGATTGACGAGGCAATAGCAATATGAGCGAACTGTCATCACTGTCGGTTGCTCAACAGCGCGCACTACTCGATTCAAAGCAAGCAACTCCGCTCGATCTCGTCAATGGCGCAATTTCGCGGATTGAGCAAGTGCAACCAGATCTGAATTGCTTTGTTGAAGTGTGGGCCGATGAAGCCCGTGAACGAGCGCAGTCTGTTGACAGTTCGCTAGGTGGACTAGCAGGAATACCTATCGCCATCAAAGACACCTCGTCGTGGATCGGACACAAGAACACTTCTGGTTCACGAATCTTCGAGCACAATGTCGCGCGCCATACTGATGCAGTCGTCCAGAAACTTCTCGACGCTGGCGCAATCATCGTGGGCAGCACCAATACTCCCGAATTTGCTCATGCCGGAATCACCGACAACTTGTTGTGGGGAGCCACTCGTAATCCGCATAACCACGACCGCACCACCGGCGGTTCAAGCGGCGGTTCGGCTGCAGCAGTTGCGAGTGGCTGTGTCGCACTGGCCGAAGGTAGCGACATGGGCGGGTCGGTGCGCATCCCAGCATCTTGGTGCGGCATCGTTGGATTGAAGCCATCGCTCGGTCGCATCCCGATGACTGCACTTCCAGGTTTGTTTGACACTTTGTCGCACCATGGACCACTCGCCCGCACCGTCGATGATGTGTGGGAGTTCTTGCTGGCAACACAAGGACCGTCACTCTCTGATCCGTTCTCGGTTCTTTCTTCGCTCAGCAGACCGACATCAACATCAATTGATGGAATGTCCATCGGACTATCAATTGATCTTGGTTGTTGGGATGTTGATCCCGAAATTGCCACAGCAGTCCGTGACACGGCGAAGCAACTCACAGGTTTTGGTGCAACCGTTCATCATGTTGATCCGCAATTCACCATTCGCGACGGCGCACTGTGGCTCGAGATGTGGGGCATCTTCATGGCGGCCTATTACGGCCACCTCGTTGAAGAACACCAATCAATCATGGATCCACTGATGGTGTGGCTGATTCAACTTGGCGAAACGTTTAGTGCCGTTGATGC
>CAMDCI010000171.1 GCA_945889715.1 Bifidobacterium breve
GTGCAGTCCTGTATCTTCCATTGATGCACTCTGTAGTGCCCGAATAACGAAAGCGAATACGACATGTGGAACGGACAACGGCTGGCAGTAGTGCTGCCGACCTATAACGAGCACTTGTCAATTGCCGAATGTATTCGTGGCTTTGAGGCCCTCGGAATTGTTGACGACATTTTGGTCGTGAACAACAATGCCCACCCAGACACGTCACCAGCGGTTGCGCCAACAGTGGCGCGCGAAGTAGTGGAAACGACGCAGGGATATGGTGCGGCGATTCGTCGAGGTCTTCGAGAAACAACTGATGCCGATTTGGTGTGTGTCTGTGAACCTGATGGAACCTTTGATCCGGCCGACCTGTTGAAGTTGCTGCCATTCACAAGTGACGTTGATGTGGTGTTTGGATCACGCACAGTGCAGACATTTATTTTGTCTGGGGCCAACATGGGCTGGTTCTTGCGTTGGGGCAACTGGGCCGTCGCCAAGTTGACCGAAGTGTTGTACAACACGGTGTATTTGTCTGATGTTGGTTGCACATTCAGAGTGTTGAAGCGTTCAGCAATTGATGAGATGTCGCCATTGTTTGTGGGCAACGAGTCATCTTTCGGTTTTGAAATGATGTTGTTGGCTGCTCAAAAGAAATTGTCGATTGTGCAAGTGCCGGTGAAGTATCAAGAGCGTGTCGGCGAAAGTTCGGTGACGGGTTCGCAGAGGAAAGCGGTGAAGCTTGGTTTGCAGATGATTGCCATGTGCCTCCGCATGCGTTTCGCCCCACAATCTGGTCGGAAATAACTGAGCAAACCTGCTACTTCGCCAGACCAGATTGTACTGATATTTACGGGGCGAGGGATTCGAGGAATGGGTTGAGATTGAGGCCGATGATTCCGGCGGCGTAATCGGATGGATGATCTGTGTAGCCGTACATGAAGTGATCCCAGCGCACATGGCGACAAATACGATCTTCGGATCCACAGAAGATCTCGGTGGCATCAAAGATGTCAACTTGCCCCGGAAATTCGTGCTTGAGCTGTTCAAACATCGCGTAGTACTTAGCGGTCTGATCAATGAAAGTTTGGATCGGCATCTCGCACAACGGGTTGGGCTTCACCAGGAGACTGTTTAAAACTCCGATCGTGGTCTTACGTTGCAAACAATCCTCGAGATTCGGTAACGGGGGATTGTCAATGTACAGAACGACTTTTTTGCCGGCTTGAGTCAAGATTGTGATGCTGTTGCGAAATCCTTCAGTCACGATGTCGTAGTACAAACTGTCGGGCACTTGCACAAAACTTGTTTCGTCGGCGATTCCAAACATTGCGCGAATGGCTCCTTCGAGCACGACGACATCAATATCGGGATTGCTCGCCACTGAATCAACCGCGATGCGGGCAAGTTTTTGAAACCGCTCAAATTCGGGAGCATCAGAGATGAGGGGCACTGGAACTCCGCTGTCAGAGTTTCCTCCCATAAATAGCCAGCGCCCATTTTCAGTTGACGTACGAATGAAACCACCAATCAAGGCTTCGGCCTTGCTGTCACCGATGAGGGCGAATCGTGGTGTCTCGCGATTGTCTTCAAGACAACTAGCGAAAAGATCGGCAACCTTGGCATCGCTGATTCCGCACGTATCTTGAACCCAACCTTGTGCGCCGCCTTCTTCGCCAGAATTGATGTCGGGGTTCATCTGAGCGACTTCACGACTAGCAATGCCGTCATTTCTAAACGTCACGTAGCCGACAAGACCAATAACGACCATTGATGCAACAAGTGCACCAGTCACCACCTTGACGCGAGGATGGAAACGTAGAGGCTTTTCAATCATTCGATAAGTAGCCCACGACAGCAGCACCGACAACACGACTGCTCCAAAACGAATGCCAGCAGATGGGGTGGTGCTGGCGATGATGCGCGCGAAGGTGAGTAGTGGCCAGTGCCACAGATACAGCGGGAAGCTGATGAGTCCGATCCACACCACTGGTCGCAACGAGAAAATGCGACGTGCGGTAAAAGTGTGGGCGCCGGCACCAATCATGAGCGCTGCGCCAATTGTTGGTGCTAACGCATTCCAGCCCGGAAACTTGCTGGACTCGTCGAGACCAAACATCGTGAACAACACCAGCGCAAGACCAAGAAAGGCGAGTGCGTGTTGCAGTTTTGAAGCCTTGTCGGTTGGTGTTCGTCGCAGCATGACGACCGCCAAGATTGCACCAATGAGCAGTTCCCAAAAGCGGTTAAATGGCGAGTAGTACGCACCAACAACATCGTGATCAAGCGCGTATAAACCCAAACCAAATGAAATGGCGGTAAGAACAACTGTAGAAACAAGAACAGGTAGGCGAAGTTTGAAGATCACCCACAACAACAATGGCCACACGATGTAGAACTGTTCTTCAATTCCGAGTGACCATAAATGGGTGAGTGGTTTCACTGCCGATGATGTATCAAAGTAACCCGACTCTTGCCACAAAATGATGTTCGAGATAAACGAAGCGCCCGAACCAACGTGTTTGCCAAGTTGTCGGTATTCGCTGGCCAACAAAACAAACCAACCCAACGCATATACGAACGCAAGCATCGTGACGAGTGCAGGAAAGATTCGCCGAATGCGACGTTGATAGAAACCTTGAATGGTGAAGGTTGATTCGTTCAAGCCATTCAAAATGTTTGTGGTGATGAGATAACCAGAAATAACGAAGAAAACATCAACGCCGGCGTAACCACCAGGGATCATCCACGAAAAGGCGTGAAAGATCACGACGGATATAACTGCGAGTGCCCGCAGACCATCGATATCTGATCGATAGTTGTGGGTCAGTTGGGCTTGATGCATTCCCAGGTGGCGTAGTGATACGCGGGCAAGAAACCAAAGACGCGAGAAACTTTAGAGTCGGTCACAGGGGTGAGGTCTTGGGGTCGAGCTGCAGTCACTAACTCGTCAACATTGAAGCCGTCACCATTTGAGGCAGGCGCAGCTACTGAATGATTCAACATCTCGAAATAATCTTGAGTGACCAAAACTGTTGTTGTGAAACCGGCCACCCGCAACTTGTCGGTGAGATCCCAGCCAAAGTTGAAAAACACCGGGGTGTTGTCGGCATGAAATTCGGGAGTCGACGGAACTTGTGTTGATCCGTAGCACAACGGAACTTGTAAGTACATACGTCCGCCCGGAGCAAGCACTCGGTAAATCTCGCTGAGTGCTTTTTCGGTGTCGGGCACATGTTCAAGTACATGTGGTGTGAGCAAAATGTCGATTGACGAATCGGGCAGGGCCATTGCTTGCAGATCGATTTGAATGTCACCCTCATGAGCCGACAAGTCGTAGTCGCTGGCGGTGTATTTGAAATAGCGTCGCATCATCGAGCGGTAGCCGGCACCCATGCGTGGACTCGTTTCGAGAACTCGCAGGTTTTTGACATAACCCCGACGCGACAAGAAGCAGAACAACAAGAAGCGATCGCGAGCCACGCTGCCGCATCGCGGGCAGGTTGCCATCTCGGTGTGGTAGGGCCCAATAAATTCGTCACCAGACCAATGGCAGATATTGCAAACCGCGACGGCAGTGTTGATCGATTTGGGGTTCATCCAAGGCTTGAAGCCGAGTTCCCACCATGCGCCCTCAGGCGAAGCCAAGCCAACTCGCCGAGCAATGGGCCGCAAAAGCTGGCGGACTCGCTGAGAAGGGGATAACTGTGGACCAGAGGACATTGAACTTCACGCTAATGGGTGGCGGGACTCGGCCGGGGTAACTCCTGATCTCGCAGGTGTCACAGGGTTAGGATTGATGTGTGCGAATTCTTCGAGCCTTAGTTGGACGTTTGACCGGCCGTGAAGTGCGGGCCCTACGAGCAGAAGTCGCCGAAATGCGCAACCAGATTCAGGTGATGAGCGATATTTTGCAGTCGCTCAACCATGACATTCGTTCTGGCTCTGAGCGATCGCTTCCTTTGTTTATGGGCTACGCCGAACGTCTTCGACTTGATGCTGACACCGCAGTTGGCGCGGCGCAAGTGATCGAGCGTCAGATTGATCAGATTCAACAACGTCT
>CAMDCI010000172.1 GCA_945889715.1 Bifidobacterium breve
CCCTTCGACATCGGCGTCAATAAAGCCGCCAAGTCAGATGCAGATTCGCGTTCAACCGCATCGGGGTGATGCTTCGCAACATCAAGGCATGCAGCATTCCAATAGGTCATGCGACGCAATGCTTCGAGGGTCGTTTTCATGGTGAGCAACATGCGCTTGACATCTGGGTGATCAATGATCGGCGAGCTTTCACCAGCTGGCGCCCCTGGAGCACGTCCTTGTCGACGATCTTTGGCATATTGCAATGACTGCTGATACGCACGATCACCCAATGAGAGTCCTTGCAAACCAACTGACAAACGGGCCTGATTCATCATCGTGAACATGTATTGCATGCCCCGATTTTCTTCACCGATCAAATAGCCGATCGCACCACCGTTGTCACCGTATGTCAGAACACACGTAGGGCTCGCATGAATACCTAGTTTGTGTTCAACCGAAACACACTTCACATCGTTATGCCGACCAAGCGAACCGTCGTTGTTCAACAAGTATTTCGGAACAATGAAACATGAAATTCCCTTTGTTCCTGGAGGTGCATCGGGGGTGCGCGCCAACACCAAGTGAATGATGTTTTCGGCCATGTCATGTTCGCCGAACGAGATATAGATCTTGGTTCCGGTGATGCTGTATGTGCCATCGGCATTCTTGACTGCCTTCGTGCG
Source organism: Bifidobacterium breve (assembly GCA_945889715.1). Classification (GTDB taxonomy): domain Bacteria; phylum Actinomycetota; class Acidimicrobiia; order Acidimicrobiales; family Ilumatobacteraceae; genus Casp-actino8. The sequence continues at coordinate 666 of CAMDCI010000172.1, forward strand.
CACTGCACCAACGTCACTACCCGCATCTGGTTCGGTGAGGTTCATGGTTCCCGACCATTCGCCCGTAATCATTTTGGGTAAGTACGTCATTCGCTGATCTTCGCTGCCGTGATACATCAACGCATCAATCGCACCTTGGGTCAACAGGGGGCACATTGAAAATGCCATATTGGCCGCAGTCATCATTTCTTGAATGGCGATACCGATCATCCACGGGAATCCGCCGCCGCCATAACCACTTTCGAATGGCACTGCTCCCCAACCTGCGTCAACGTAAGCCTTGTACGCAGCTGGGAAACCAGGCGCAGTTGTAATTGTTGAGTCAGCATTGAGTTTGACGCCAAAGTTGTCGCCCACCTTGTTGAGCGGCGCAAGTTTGTCTTCCATGAAACGCCCTGCTTCTTCAAGAAGGTCACGCACCATTGATGAATCGGCATCAATGAATCCAGGTAATTGCAAAATGCGGTCAAGACCGCAGACGCGGTTTAAAACGAAATCAATATCGGCGAGAGGTGCTCGGTAGTCAGTCACAGACCTAACACTAGGTCGCAACGATCAGGCGCCGGTGAGTGTGCGCCAATTAGTCGGGTAGGCAGAAGTCACTTCTGCGGGGGTCATTCGTAATGTTGCTTCGGGGACCATGTCGACGATCGAACGACCTTCGGCATAGTGATGAACGTTGCCAACACCCTTAAACAGATCGGCGCGAGTTGTCACCAAATCGGCTGGCGGACTGGCATCAAAGAACCCCCACATGGTGAAGGCATTGGTGAGGTCATGAATGACTGGGGCACGGCTGTACAACGACGCACGGCGTAACGCGATGTTGAGACAGCCACGTATGGCATCGGCGGTCACGAGTCCACCGACTAGGTGCAAACGATTACTCAGACGGTTTGCCAGCAACAATGCGTAACCCTGATCTGGTCCCTGAAAACCCAAGTGCTCGCCAACGGGCTGGAACCCTTCGATGTCGGTCGGACGATTATTCACCCACGACTGCGGCGCCACATCGGGCGAACCGTAAACACGGACATCGTCCAGAACTGGGGTGGGGGCAAATTGTGGTGCAGACATCGCTTCCTACCGTATTCGCTCAGACGCCCGAATGTAGGAGTCCGTAGATCAAAGATTCTTCGAGGGCCCTCCATGAGGCTTCGATGATGTTTGAACTGACTCCGATTGTGGTCCATGAACGCTCACCATCGGTTGCGTCGATGAGCACTCGAGTGATCGCACCAGTCGCGGTGGCGCCGTCGAGGATGCGCACCTTGTAGTCGGTGAGGTGGATGCGATCGACGTTGGGGTACGCCTGTGACACCGCAGCACGAAGCGCAGTATCGATGGCATTCACGGGACCATTCCCTTCGGCCGTATGAACATGACGCGTCGCCGAGCCTTCTGGCCCAACCCATACCTTGACTGTTGCCTCGGTCGTGAATTCACCATTTACGCCTTCATCGGTGATGACTCGCATCGACTCGACCTTGAAGAATGACTGTTCCCATCCGGTGGCTTTACGCATGAGCAATTCAAGAGAAGCATCTGCCGCTTCGAAGTGATAGCCCTCGTGCTCGAGACGCTTCAAGTCATCAATGACCTGATTGATCGCCGGACCATCAAGTTCAAGTCCGAGTTCGTCAGCCTTGATGTTGATTGTGGCCTTGCCAGCCATCTCGCTCACAACAAAGCGCGTGCCGTTGCCAACCAAACTTGGGTCAACATGTTCGTAAGCATCTTTGGCACGAACGATGGCACTCACATGCAAACCAGCCTTGTGCGCGAATGCTCCGGTGCCGACATAGGGAGCCTGAGGGTTCATTGGGCGATTCAAAACTTCGGCGACATGATTGCTTACTGCGGTCAATCGATCAAGGCGACCTTCTGGCAAGCACTGATAACCCAACTTCAATTGCAAGTTTGGAATGACAGTTGTGAGGTTGGTGTTGCCGGTGCGCTCACCCAAACCATTCAATGTTCCTTGTACATGGCCAGCACCACTCAAAACTGCAGCCATCGAGTTTGCAACGGCGCAACCAGTGTCGTCATGGCAGTGAATGCCGATCGTGACATCGTTGCCGACATGGCTCTTCACTTGCGCCACGATCTGCTGCACTTCGTGCGGAAGGCTTCCGCCGTTAGTGTCGCACAACACCAAGTGGCTCGCACCCTTCATCACTGCTGCTTCAAGGGCGCGAAGTGCAAATTCTTCGTTGCGTTTGAAACCATCAAAGAAGTGCTCCATGTCAACTAGCACGCGACGACCGTTGCCCTTGAGGAACTCAACCGAGTCAGCGATCATGGCGATGCCTTCATCGAGCGTGGTCTGCAATGCGTTGATGACGTGGTAATCCCAACTCTTGGCAACAATGCACACAGCACTGGTGTTGGCATCGATGAGGTGACGCAAGGTGGCATCGTCGTCAACTTTGCCCTTGGGGCGACGGGTCGAACCAAAAGCAACCAAGGTGCTAGTCGTGAACTTCAATTCTTTCACGGCACGAGCAAAGAACTCGATGTCTTTCGGGTTAGCGCCAGGCCAGCCACCTTCGATGTAATGCACACCCAAGTAATCGAGCTGTTCGGCAATACGAAGCTTGTCTTCAACCGACGCCGAGACGCCCTCGACCTGTAGACCGTCGCGCAAGGTGGTATCAAACACTTCGATCATGGGTTTAGTCATGTTGTTTTGCATGTTGCTCATGGGTTTTCTCTCTGTGGTTGAGGTTCATTCCGAGAAACAGAAAAGCCGCCCGGTGGGCGGCTGACTGCGCACGAGAACGAACCCGTGCGCTAGCGAATAATGATGATGGCTGCGGTGTTACGGGAAGTAGTCACGGCGTTCATTGCTTCTCAGTCAACAGGATTCTGCACCCAGTGTCAACGCCAAGCCGATATTTCTGATGCTTCAGTGAACCCAGTGTTTCTCAGTAAGGTTCGGGAATGGCCGAACCAAAGCGCGAACTCTCCCCCGGTATGCAGGAACAACTCGATCTTGGCTACGTTTTTGGCGGTCTTGCCACCTTTGGCCAGCGCCCTTTTTTGACTGAGCCATCACAACTTGATGAGTGGCAACCCCACGTCGCCATCGTCGGAGCGCCCTACGACAACTCAACCACCAACCGCCCGGGCGCCCGCTTTGGCCCGCGCGCTATTCGCTCACAGGCCTACGAACCTGGCAGTTACCACATGGACTTGGATATTGAGATTTTCGATTACCTCGAAGTTGTCGACTTTGGTGATGCCTATTGCCCACATGGTCAGACCGATGTCAGTCTGGCCAACATCAAAGCCCGCGTGAGCGAAGTTGC
>CAMDCI010000173.1 GCA_945889715.1 Bifidobacterium breve
GTTCAGGTCTTTCGCTGACCTCACTCATGCGTCATACTGAACCTATGGGATTTCACCACGTTGCCATCGCCATCAATGATGTCCAGGCCAATTACGACTTCTATACCCAAGTCATGGGTTTCGAATTGGTGAAGACCGTGACCGCGCCAACACCTGAAGGCGGGTACAGCAAACACTTCTTTTATTCAACTGGCAAGAACGAAGCCGGCGAACAAGGAATGATCGCGTTCTGGAATATTCATGTGGAAAGCCTTGAAGGTTTTGAAACCAATCTCAACAAAGCAGCCGGCTTGCCCTGGTGGGCTAACCACTTTGCCTTTCATTCACCGACCGCTGAACATCTCGAAGATCGCCGCGAAAACTGGCGCACCCACGGCCACACCGTGCTCGAAGTTAATCACGAATTTTGTCGCTCAATTTATATTCGTGATCCTGAGGGCAACACCGTTGAGTTCTGTTTGAATCTTCGTGAATTTACCGATGAAGAAAAAGTCCATGCTCTGGAGTTGCTGCTCGATCCACATCCACTGATGGAAAAACAGTTTGGCGCAAAAATTTGGCAGCCTGAAGGTGACGCACTCGTTATACCAGCAGGCTGATCACACTAACTTTTTAGTCGTGATTGTCGTATGGTGAATCGGCATGGAAGTTTTTCGCCATATTGCGGAACTTGGTGAACTCGCCAAAGAAAGCTAGTTTCACTAGTCCTGTCGGCCCCGAACGGTGCTTACCGATAATGATTTCAGCAACACCCTTTTCGGCGTTCTCGGAACTTTCACCTTTTTCATTGCGGTACATCTCAGGTCGGTGCAAGAACATCACGATGTCAGCGTCTTGTTCGAGCGAACCTGATTCGCGTAAATCTGACAACTGCGGACGCTTATCTTGGCGTTCCTCGAGACGACGACTGAGCTGGCTAAGCGCCATCACCGGCACGTCAAGTTCGCGCGCCAAAATTTTGAGGTTACGGCTGATCTCGCTGACTTCAAGTTGACGGCTCTCGCTGTGATTGCCGCTCATCAATTGCAAATAGTCAATAACAATGAGGCCTAGCCCGTTGTATTTAGCTTTGAGTCGACGAGCCTTGGCGCGAATCTCCATCACGGTCACACTGGCGTTGTCATCAAGGAACAACAAACGGTTATCGAGTCGACCAACTGCAAGGTTGATCTTGCTCCATTCTGGTTCGCTGATATTTCCTGTTCGTAAACGCTTTGAATCAACTTCGGCTTCACTGGACAAAAAGCGCATCGTTAACTCGGTGTGACTCATTTCTAGAGAAAAAACAAGAACGGGCAAGTTAGTTGTTTGGGCCACGTTGCTCGCAATGTTGAGAGCGAACGCGGTCTTACCCATTGCGGGGCGAGCGCCAACGATGACCAACGAGGAAGGTTGCAATCCAAGAATGATTTCGTCAAGATCGGTGAACCCAGTGGGTACGCCTGTCAGCGTCACCTTGCTTTCGAATCTCTTCTCTAATTCTTCAGTTGCCAAACCTAAGAGATCGTTGATCTGTCGGGTTGAATCAGTGACCCGTTCTTCAGCAACAGCAAACACTCGTGACTCGGCTTCATCAAGGGCACGAGCAACATCATCGGGTTCGGTATAGGCGATCTCGGCTATTTCGCTGGCAACACCAATGAGTCGACGCAAGGCCGCAGTGTCCATCACAATTTTTGCATAACGACCAACGTTGCCAATGACCGGCGTTGAGTTTTGCAGTTGCAGCAAAAAGTCGAGGCCACCAATTTCTTCAAGTAAACCAATACGTCGCAGTTCATCAGCGACGGTCACGGGGTCGATGGGATCGCCACCAGCCAATAGCGACCGCATCGCGTCAAAAATATGTTGGTGTCCTGGTTTGTAAAAGTGTTCGACATGGACGGCAGCCTCAGACACCGTGTTCACGGCATCGCGCGATAACAACATCGCGCCAAGCAACGACTCTTCAGCACTGAGGTTGTGTGGTGGGACGCGATTCATCATCGGTCGGGGCGCGCCATCGCGCTGATTCTTGCTACCCCAATTTGAATTACCCGATGAGTTATTAGTCATTACCTCTACCTTGACCCATGCACCCTGTTGATCGCTAGGGGTACAACCATGTGAATTACTTGTGGACAACTTTGCGATTCTGGGGATAACCCCAGTTTGGAGATGAAACAAGACCCGGACTTATTGGTCCGGGTCCTGCTCACATCATGAATTGTTCGATGTTGTGTTGCGGACCAGGTCCGCCATCGTCACTTTGCGACGACGTTGATGTTGATGCCGAATTGCACGTCATTGTGCAACTTGGCAGTGACGCTGTATTCGCCAACGGTCTTGATGTGGTCGGGAACCGACAACTTCTTACGATCGAGTTCGATACCCGTCTGAGCCAAAACGGCTGACACGACGTCGGAAGCAGTGACCGAGCCGAACAAACGACCTTCGGTTCCAGCAGCCTTGGCCTTGATCTCGATGACCTTGGCAACCAAGGTTGACGCGATGGTCTGAGCAGAGTCACGATCGGCAGCATCGCGCAAGTCGCGACGACGACGCATTGAAGCTGCTTGTGACACTGCACCTTCGGAGGCATTGATGCCAAGTCCGCGGGGCAACAAGTAGTTACGACCATGGCCCTTGGTGACTTCAACGATGTCACCACGCTTGCCTAAGCCATTAATGTCAGAACGCAAAATGATCTTCATGATCAGCCCTCCTCGATGGTTTCGATCTCGACTGCTGCTTCGACTTCGATACCAATATCGAGATCGTCGATCACGGCGTCAATGTTCTGCTCTGCAACCTGGTCGACGGCTCCTTCGGAACCACGAGGACCACGAGGACCACGAGGACCACGGCCAACTGAAGCAACGCGCTTGGTGTACGGCAACAAAGCCATTTCGCGAGCGTTCTTAATGGCGTTTGCGACTTCACGCTGCTGCTGCACCGTGGCACCGTTCAAACGCTGACCGCGGATTTTTGAGCGATCAGACATGAAACGATTCAACAAGTTGATGTCCTTGTAGTCAACGTATTCAATTTTTTCTGACGCCAAAACATTGGCTTTCTTTTTGATCTTGCGACCATTGTCTTTCGGAGCACGGCCCCGAACTGGCTTCTTTGAAGTGCTATTTCCCATGAACTTTTCCTTAAGTCGATACGTGAATTACGGGTGGATAATGAATTGTGCGGCCGTTGAGGTCAGCTTGTCCGCTGATCAGAATGGTTCTTCGTCGGCGTAGTAACCATCATCGGCTGGTGCCGCTGCTGGTGCACCACTTGGGCGAGGAGCTTGACGTGATGCTGAACCGCCACCTTCGCCGGCGCCCTTTGCTGGTGTGCGCTCAACAGAAACTGTGGCCCAACGCAAGGTCGGTCCAATTTCTTCGGCGGCAATATCTACTGACGTGCGCTTGCCACCTTCGCGAGCTTCGTATTCGCGTACATCAAGACGACCAGTTACCAGAACACGCGTGCCCTTAGTGAGTGAGGCCGCCACGTTTTCGGCGAGTTGATCCCAAGCAACAACATTCATGAATGTGGTTGCCTCTTGCCATTCGCCATTGACTTGGTAACGGCGATTGACAGCAATACCCACGGTGACCGTGGCCTTGCCGGATTGGGTGTAGCGAAGTTCGGGATCTCGGGTGAGATTTCCGACAACGGTAATTGAGTTAGAAGTCATTGGTTTGCTCCAGTGGTTGCTGAGAGTGGATAGGTCCGAAGACGAGGGCTCAGGCTGCAACGAGACCGCGACGTGCGGCTTCGTCGTCGGGGAGACGCATCAACTTGTGCCGAAGGACGTCATCAGCGATACGCATTGATCGCTCGAGTTCGTCGAGTGCGCCGCCGGGAGCGACAACGTTGAGGATGGCGTAGTAGCCCTCTTCTTTTTTGTTGATCGGGTAGGCCAAACGGCGCTTGCCCCAGAAATCAACTTTCCCGTGGACGTTTCCACCAGCGTC
>CAMDCI010000174.1 GCA_945889715.1 Bifidobacterium breve
TTGCTCACCATGAAAACGACCCTCGAAGCATTGCGTCGCATGACCTATTGGAATGCTGCATGCCTTGATGTTGCGAAGCATCACCCCGATGCGGTTGAACGCGAATCTGCATCTGACTTGGCGGCTTTATTGACGCCGATGTCGAAGGGCTGGGGCACCGACATGGGTGTTGAACTCACGGGCATCGCTGTGCAGATTCACGGTGGTATGGGATTCGTCGAAGAGACTGGTGTTGCTCAGCATTATCGCGATGCGCGCATCACCACGATTTATGAAGGTACCAACGGTATTCAGGCCATTGACCTGGTGGGTCGCAAACTTGGTTTGCGTGGCGGCGAAGTTGTGAAGCGCCATCTTGATTCGGTTGAAACCTTGTGCCGTAAGTTAGACACTCACGCCGAACTGAAGGCCGTGAGTGCAGCTCTGGCAAAGACATTGGCTGCGACACGTGCAGCAACAACATGGTTGGCCGAACATTCAGGAAATCCGCTCGACTCGTTGTCGGGTGCGACTCCGTACATGCGATTGATCAGCACACTCACTGCAGGGTTCTTGTTGGCAGATTCTGCATTGATCGCTCAAGATGCAGCGAGCGAAGTTGGTGCAGCATGTGTCGCCGAGCGAATTGCATCAGCACGATTTTTCTGCGAACAATTGATGCCACCAGTTGATGGACTTTTGCCAGCAATTACTGGCGATTCTGCATTGTTAATGTCAGCTATTTGACATCAGGTATGTGAAGTCTTTTATTTGAGACTGCTGAGCGGTTGATTAATGACCATCTGTGAAAAGCCATCAGCGAGAGGTTTGTAGATGTGCGTCAGATTTCGACCATTGAGCGAATCAGATATTTCCTCAAGAAGCAATGAACCTTGCACTAATAGTCGAGCCATGCGAACCGTAGGTGCGGCGAGAGCGACGGGTATCCCGAACAAAGAGTTGAGCAGATTGGTCGCGTGTTCAGTAGCCGTGATGTCGGCCTTGAGCAGAGCATCTTTAATCACCGGATCAGTGATTGCGGCTAGGTGGAATTCAAGTCTGATACGTCTTTGCTCTTTCGCTGGTGGTGCCAGTAAAGCCATGCTGGTCATTGTTCCTCGTTGCGTCAGAAATTGTCGGTGCATCACAAGTCGGGGGTCATTGAAATCAGTTGGTGTTCCGGTTATGCCTGGTATTTGATCGGTAGCCGGCAAAATATCTTCGGCACGAGCTCCGCGATAAATCAGGTGCAATAACTTTTCGGCAACGTCGCTGAAGAGTGCTTGGCGAGTCCGGTATTCAGAAAAGAGTGCACTTGGTGGCAACGCGGCAGCACGGGCAATACGTTGCGTGGTGGCGCGTTCAACTCCGCCACGAGCAATCACGCGTGCAGCACCGTTCACAAGTGCATCACGAATCTCATTGTCGGTTGTGACTGCAATCGACGGGGGAGCTGCAATCGGAATATCGGCGACATCTTCGATGGATGGATGCTCGAGGATGTAGTGCGCCAGTGGTTTGATGGTCTCCCAATCGTCGAAGTCGAACATGTCTGCTGCGGCGAAATAGAGACATCCAAGTACGAAACTGATGATCTTAAGTTTGTACAGGGACACAACATCGGAGCGATCGTCAGAGATCCCCATCTCACGCAACCAACCCTGAACTTCGGGAACGATGATCTCATGAAGTTCGGGAATGCGGGCTGAAGCAATCAGTAAAGAGACTCCGGGTCGCAACGGACCGTGGGGATTACTAATTGCCTTCGCCATGATTGCCTGGGCATCGGCACGGTGGATTCCTGGAGTGAGAGCAGGTAATGCTGCTTCAAAGAATGTGCGCATTGGACCACTGATGCGGTGCTGCCATAGACCAACCAAGATTTCTTCGTTGTTTTCGTAACGGGCGTACACCGCGCCGGTTGTGAGTTTGGCGAGCCGAGCTAAGTCGAGGGCAGCGATACGGTCAGGACCTTTTTCGCGGAGTAACTCGAGTGCTGCGTCAAGGAGAAGATCGTCATTGCGGGCCGCATCGGCACGACGGCGGGGTTGGGTCATAGCAAAAGATTACAGATAACTATCGTTTTTATATATAATCCTTCAATAAGTAAGGTGCGTTTTTATGACCTACTCAGGCAATGGCATGCGACCGCAAGTCGGCCAGATTGCAAAATTCCAGGGCCAACATGTGAGTTGCTTCCAGAACGACCTTGGGTGCAACGCCTGCTTCAAAGGCCTCTTGCCAACGTGAGGCACATAAGCACCATTGATCGCCGTCTTTGAGACCGGCAAATCCGTACTGTGGCATGGGTGTGCTGAGGTCGTTGCCTTGGCCTTGGCTGAATGCCAAGAAATCGCTGGTCACACGCACGCACACAACGTGGACGCCAGGGTCATCGCCGCGTGATTCGCAACATCCGGTGCGGTAGTAGCCGGTCATGGGATCGAAAGAACATGAAGCGAGTTCGCCACCGAGAACATTGCGTTGAGACATGCGGGCAACGCTACCCGTGGATGTTGGTTCGTGTGAGATGCTGCCCATATCTCGCTGACCCGTGCGAGATAGCGTGTCAGGGTCATGTCATCTGCTCCGCGTTTCCGTTTTGCTCCGTCACCAACTGGCTTTTTTCACGTTGGCGGTGCCCGTACGGCGCTCTACAACTGGGCTTTGGCTAAACGTCTCGGCGGAACCTTTGTGCTGCGTATTGAAGACACCGATGAGGCCCGTAATCAACCCGAATGGACTCAGGGAATCATTGACGCTTTGGCATGGATTGGTGTTCGTCAAGACGACCCCACTTTTGAGGGTCCGTATTTTCAGAGCCAGTACGCCGAGGCGCACATTGAAGCCGCGCAGCGTTTGTTTGCCGAAGGCAAGGCGTACTACTGCGACCTCACCAGCGAACAGATTCAAGAACGTTCAAAGACCAACGGTAAGCAGGGTTACGACGGCTACTCGCGCGATCGTGGTCTTGAATCCGGACCCGGACGAGTGTTGCGCTTTCGAGTTCCCGAAGGCCAGACCGTGGTCAATGACTTGGTGCGCGGTCGCGTTGAATTTGCCAACGAAACCATTGAAGACTTTGTGTTGCTGCGCGGAAATGGTTCGCCGATGTTCTTGCTGGCCAATGTGGTCGACGACATCACGATGCGCGTGAGCCACGTGGTTCGTGCCGAAGAGCATTTGCCAAACACGCCAAAGCAGCAAATGATTTGGGATGCACTTGGTCAGACGCCGCCAGTGTGGGCTCACGTTCCGGTGCTCGTCAACGAGCAGCGCAAGAAATTGTCAAAGCGTCGCGACAAAGTTGCTCTTGAGCAATTCCGTGATGAGGGCTACCTGCCCGAAGCAATGATCAACTACTTGATGACACTTGGTTGGGCGCCGCAGGGTGACACCGAAATCGTCCCGTGGTCAACGATCGAACGCGACTTCAAACTTGAAGATGTGAATCATTCGCCAGCATTTTTCGACTTGAAAAAGTTGGCTGCGTTCAATGGTGAATACATTCGCGCGATGTCAACTGATGAATTCTTTACAGCGGCACAACCATTTTTGGTTGGTGAGAATATTCCGTGGACGCCGGCTCAATTTGATGAAGCAAAGTTTCGAGCGATGGCTCCATTGGCCCAAACCCGCTTGGTTTTAATGACTGAACTGCCAATGTTGGTTGACTTTTTGTTCTTGGACGAGCCAGTGATTGATGAAGATTCGTGGAAGAAAACTTTTGGTTCGCCTGACGGTGTTGAAATGTTGAATGATGCGATTGCTGCATTGTCAACTGGGCTTGACTGGAATCATGATTCGTTGAAGTTGTGCATTGAAGCAACTGGTGCTGCTCGGGGTTTGAAACTGGGTAAGGCGCAAGCGCCAATTCGTGTTGCAGTTACTGGTCGCACAATCGGGCCGCCATTGTTTGAGGCCCTCGAGTTGATGGGCGAAGAGCA
>CAMDCI010000175.1 GCA_945889715.1 Bifidobacterium breve
TTGACCCGTCGAAGCAAGGGGGTAGTCTGACGAGAGCCATGAAAGTTGAACGCACCTTCGTTTTTGTTGACCTCTCGGGGTTCACCAAGTACACCGCCGATAACGGCGATACCTCGGCGGGCAACATCCTCACCAAATTCCGCGCCGAAGTTCGCGATGTCGCGGCTTCGTGGGGTATCCGAGTCGACAAATGGCTGGGTGACGGTTGCATGATCGTTTCGGTTGAACAAGATATGGCCATCGGCTTTGCCCTTGACATGCAAAAGCGTTGCGAAGATGTCTGTCGCCCCCTCACCGTTCGCGTCGGACTGGCTACCGGCGAAGTCTTGATGTTCCAGGGTGAGGATTACATCGGCACCTCGGTCAACTTGGCCTCCCGTTTGTGCGATGTCGCCGAACACAACGAAGTTCTGATGCCACGCTCTGATCTGCGCCGTTTGCCACCAGGTGTCACCGAAAACAATCACGACAATGTGGTGTTGCGCGGGCTTGGCGAAGTTGAAGTTGTCAACTTGACCGCCCAAGACAAAATTGGTGGCAATAACGACACGGGTGAGTTGTGGACCCGCTCGCCCTTCGTTGCGTAATCACCAAGTGCACCCGCTTTCAAGGCCGCGATGACTGATCCAACTCCGGGTTTTTACCTACCCGCTCAATTTGCTGTTGGTCCCGATGGACTAGCCCCGTTTCGCACACACTTTGAAGAGATCATCAACTCGTATGCAATAGCCGGAGCAACACAATTGCGTTTGGGTTTTGACTGGTCGCAACTTCAACCCCGAGCAGGCGGACTCGATGGCAAGTGGATCGAGTGGTATCGCGACGTAGTTAATGCCGCCAATGGAGCCGGTGTTCAAGTTTGGGCATCGTTGCTTGAACGCGAAGCCCCGCACTGGTTCGACGATGAACGAGGTTTCAGCGACGCAAAAAATGCTGGTCGTTATTGGCCACGATTTGTTGAAATGGCCGCCGATTCATTTGGTGATCTCGTCGCCGGATGGTTTCCGATTGACGACCCGATTGGTTATGCAACCCGGCATGAACCCGATGATGCAACGCGCCATGGAGAGATGGTTGACACGATGATTGTGGCCTGGCGCGATGCCTGGCGCATTCTGCGTGGCGGGCCACCAGTCGCTAGTTCGTTCGGTGTGCGCATGGTGCGTGCCATTGACGAATCACAAATTGCTATTGATCTTGCCAAACGTGAAGATCACATTCGTTGGAAAACGTTCCTACGCGGAATTCGCGATGGCAACATCGTCATTCCCGGCCGTGCCGATCGCGAACTCGCCGACCTGGCCGGATCAATTGACTTAGTCGGCATTACCTTTCGTTCAGATTTAGGTGAAGATCAATCAATCACTGATGATTCACTGCGTCGTTGGCAAGAGCGCGCAACGATGTTGATTCATCGCGCCAATAATGAATCGCCTGACCGCCCAATTGCGATTTCTTATCGTTCGGCTCGCCGTGGCATCAGCGAAACAGTCAGTGATGCCGAAGTACTAACCGAAGCATTTGAACGCGCAGTTGCGGCATCAGTTTCAGATGGAATCGACATTCAACACGTCTTCACCAATCCACCGCGGGACAAGAAGAACTAATTATTTAATTGCTGTCGGTGCAACGGGTGCACCAACTGCGCGCGTAAATGGCAACGGCGTTGCAGTCAGCATGAAGTCGTATTGACCATCGGCCGCGCAGTCAGCCGCCAAATCGTCGAGCACCCAGTTTTGGCCTTGCGTTAAACCAATGTCGCGAATATTGATCATGTGTACCGGCAACATGGCTGCGGGGTCTTCGGGCGGATAACACTCGAACACAACCGTGTCGGTCGCAACAATGGCGACATCGTTATCGCGCACCCACTGAATGCTCTTCTGACCAAGGCCCGGCGTCGGGTACGAGTAATGAACTTTGTTGCCTTCGCGCAACCAATGCATATGACCCGTGCGCACACACACGATGTCGCCAGGCAACACTTTCAAGCCAGCTTTATTGGCAGCAGCTTCAAGATCGTCTGCGCCAATCGCATAAGCCTCATCAAAGAAATCGACACCGTGCAAGCGGGCGATGTCCAAAAGAATGCCGCGCGACATAACTGCCCCAACTTTCTCGATACCGAGTTCGGTTGCGCCAGTTTCATTGGTTGTTGTGTCGGATAGTCCGTTATACAAAAGGCCGTCGTAGCCAACATGAGCCAACGAATCAAGGTGAGTTGATGCTTGAACTCCCATGCTCACTGCATCATCACTAGAGGTGAAATCTCCAGGATCGCCGGTCATCGAATGATTGAGCGAAATCATCGTGCGCTCGGGGTTGATACGTCCAGGAATGAATCCGAGCTGCGGGCCATCTTCATCAAATGGGTATGTGAGAGAAAAGACTTTGCCTTGACGTGCCGCTGCCATGCCACGTCGAATCGCGGCATCATCAATGAGATTCAATGTGCCACGGCGGTCATCAGCACCCCAGCGTCCCCAGTTGGAAACACCAGCCGCTAATTCACGTAAGTAATCAGGCATTGTCATGATTTGTCCCAGTCTCTCATCTTCACGTCTCGTCGTTGACTTTTCGAAGCGATCAGCCGTACAACAATTCGGCCATAGTGCGCAGAGTTTCTGGTGCGCCACCCACAACCAATGTTGTTACTTTGCTCTCGCGCCATGCCGCAAGATCATCTTTGATTTTCGCCGGCGAACCCACCAAACAAATTTCATCAATCATTGCTTTTGGAACTGCCGCGATTGCATCGTTCTGATGACCACTTAAGAAAAGACTCTGAATCTTGTCGACTGCTTCTTCGTAACCAAGTCGGCGGAAGACATCCGCATGGAAGTTCATCTCTTGCGCACCCATGCCACCGACGTACAGCGCAATGGTTGGACGCAATTTGTCGTAGGCCTTATCCATGTCTTCGTCAATCGCCACATTGGCCATCGCCAAAATTTCGAAGTTGTCGGCATTACGACGCGCGGTCGGTCGGGTGAACCCTTCATTGAGATGCTTGGCATACATTTCTTCGTGACGAGGTGCATAAAAAATTGGGTACCAACCGTCGGCAATTTCGGCGGCAAGTGCCACATTCTTCGGGCCTTCGGCTCCGATGAATATCGGCAAGTCAACGCGTAACGGATGCGTCATCACATTGAGTGCCTTGCCGAGACCCAAACCATCATTTGCCGGGATCGGATACTCGGGTCCGGCATTGGTGAGTCGTTCTTCACGATCCAAGATCTTGCGAATGATCTCGACGTATTCACGAGTACGCGCCAAAGGCTTGTTGAAACGTTGCCCATACCAGCCTTCAACAACTTGCGGACCACTGACACCTAGCCCAAGACAGAATCGCCCACCCGATAGGTGATCCATGGTGATGGCGGCCATGGCGGTCGCAGTTGGCGTGCGGGCCGACAGCTGCACGATGTTGGTGGCTAAACGCAACTTCGTGGTGCCCGCTCCCCACCATGCGAGTGGCGAAATCGCGTCACTTCCCCACGACTCGGCGGTGAACACCGTCTCGTAGCCCAGGCTTTCGATCATCTTCAATGTTTCGGGCACGCCGGCGGGCATCGAACGACCCCAATATCCGATATGCCAGCCGAGTTTGAGATCATTCGTCATAGATATTTCACAGTAGTTGGCAACGACATTTCGGCGTGTCTTCTGCTAGAAACTTGAGGGCACTATCAGGGGATTCCCAGGGGGAAACATGGATATCGGGTACACCGACGAACAGCAGGCGATGCGCACCGAGTTGCGCTCGTACTACACGAAACTTCTTGACGAAAAGACGGTCAAAGACCTGAGCACAAGCCACGGAATTGGCGAGACCCCGCGTCGCGTCTGGAAGCAGATGTGCGCCGATGGCTGGGCTGGCATTGGCTGGCCCAAAGATTTTGGTGGTCAGGGTCGCAGCGC
>CAMDCI010000176.1 GCA_945889715.1 Bifidobacterium breve
CAAAATTCGGAGAGCTTCTAATAGTTGCTCGGGCGGAACTAATGCGTCGGTATCAAGATGCACACGAAACGGCGTCGTAGCGTGGCGCGCAATTTCGTTCAACACACGGGTCATATGGAAAGGATGATCGGGATTTCCATCTATGTGAATGACGTCTATGTCGGAGGGAAGTACAGCACGCAGTGAATCAGGTGCCTCGCAACCAACTAATACTTTTGCTCGGTAAGTGTTCGTCAGTTGTCGGCACAAAGCCTTCACGTTCGCTAGTCGATCTGCGGTTTCAATACGCACGGGAATAATGAAAGTGACATCATCCAAAATGATTGGTTCATGAGCTTCAATCGCTGGAATCTTTGAACGTTCGTATTCGGCGAAGGCTTCACACACTTCAAGTTGTTTAGCCCGATAACTACGTGTCTCAAATTCTTGACCAAGCAGTAACAGCTGTTCATGTGCTTCTGTGAAACGTAAAGAGCTGTATAGACAATCAATCTTTAATTGACGAGGCCAGTCGCCGAACATATCAAGGTTGTACGCGGCACCTTCAGGTGATGTTGCTGAATCACCCAGAGTTATCAACTCATCACAGAGTTCTATAGCTTCAGTAAAGCGTCCAGACGTTGCGTGCTGCCTGGCCGTTAGCCACTTAAAGGTCAAGAAGTTCGGGTCTAATTCCTTCCCACGATTTATGATCGGCAGTGCATCACGCCTTTGCGCAATCATCATGTCGGCAAGCGACGCGTAAATTTGTACGTCATACGTAGATCGCATTCCATACTGCTCAACACGATTAATCCCTGTACGCCAGGTTCTTTCTGCGAGGTCGGGTCTTCCGAGTGCTAAATGCACGCGTCCGAGATGATTCCATAAATTGATCTTCTCAGGATGAACCTTCAACTCCGCCTCGAGGAGTGGCAAGTTGCGCTGATGCTTCGCAGTTAAGTCGCCTTCATAGCCATGGTGCATGATGCTGATATCAATAGGTGCTAACGAGCGATTCGTTTCATGCCCAACGCGCATGATTCCGTCCATCGTGGTTTCATGTATTTCACCGATGAAGCGAATGTCATCGCGATTGCGCCACATTCGATAATCCAGATAAGGCGTCCAATTGGCTTGCGTATGCATGCGTAAGCCAAAAGCCATCACACCTTGAGCGTCTGCTACTTGTTGCCGTAGAGCGACAACATCATCCATCACCAACTCTTCGTCGGCATCGATGTACAAAACCCATTCAGCAGTTACTGCATCAAGAGCGAAGTTCCGCGAAGCCGCGAAGTCTTGTTTCCACTCTTTGTGAAGAACCTTGGTGGCAAAAGCCGTAGCAATTTCTACGGTGTTGTCGGTACTGCCGGTATCAACGACAATGATTTCGTCGCAGAAATCTTTGATTGAGTTCAAACACCGCTGTAGATGCTCTGCTTCGTTTTTAACAATAATCGCAGCCGCAATGAGCGGTTGTGAACGGCTCATCTCGTGGCGGGAATACTTCCGTTAGGAACAATCGGAATCACAGGGACAGTAGTTGTGGGGGCCGAAGATCCCGAACCATTTTGGTTAACCCCAGGATTCGTCGTCGTTGGTGCTGACGAAGTGGTTGGAGCAGAAGTTGACGTCGGAGCAGAAGTCGACGTTGGTGCAGTAGTGGACGTCGGTGCAGTAGTTGATGATGGCGGAGTCTGGATCTGCTGGATGTGGTTGGCACTCACAACACAGGAGACACCTGGATTCTGCACATTGGAGTAAAAATTGGATACTCCATTTGAGTCAAAATTGAGGAAGTAGTCGTTGAATTGATTTCCACTCGGGTCGAGGTTTGATCCCCAGTACAGCTGAATGTTTCCGCTGCCGTCATACGACCAGTTACCACTGGGGTCTAATTGCCACACCGGATCAAAGTTGCCGCTGAAGTCATAATTCAACATGATGTTTCCGCTGCCATCAAGCAAGACATTGCCGCTAGTGCCACACTGCAGATTTCCGCTCGGGTCTAAAGCAAAGTTTCCGCTGGCATCACGGAGGAAGTTTCCGCTCATATTGTCATAAATGAAGTTCGCGGATTCAAACGGGAAGTTGCCGCTCGGATCAAAGATTTCAAATTTGAAGTTGCCGCTTGAGTCAATCAAAGATGCCGGACGAATCGGGGTGCCAGCGATTGCGGACTTATTGGCCTTACCCATCACAAACGAAGCTACGGTCGGCGCCGTAATTCCGGCCGCCAAAACTCCCAAGATGAACTTGCGTCGATTCGGGTCAATCTTTTGTACGACTTCTTCGGGTAACTGATTTTCCGCCATGGGTAACAGTATAGAAACTTTGAAATCTCTCATTACATTTATTGGCAATTACTGCGCACATTTTTGGTGACATCGGTCGTTCGATATTCAACGCCAACGAACGGAGTACCCATGGCAT
Organism: Bifidobacterium breve; assembly: GCA_945889715.1. Taxonomy (GTDB): domain Bacteria; phylum Actinomycetota; class Acidimicrobiia; order Acidimicrobiales; family Ilumatobacteraceae; genus Casp-actino8. Next base: position 2,416 of record CAMDCI010000176.1, read on the forward strand.
TTATCGGAACCGCGCAACTCATTCGCCAGACCACCTTGCAGACCGCCCTTTTCAAGGACTGGATCGTGCAGGCAAAATGGCGCAACTTCTGGGGTTCAGGCGAACACTTTGACTGGTGGGCCTTTCCGATAGATGCCAATTCGGGCCATGGCGATCGTTACAACGTCGCTCCAGCCATTACCGAGTTGCGGAATGATCCTGAATTTCTACATGCGGTCCTCGAAAACGCCCAGTTGCTCTCGATTGGTTTGGGCTACGACCTCGTCACTGGCCTGATCATCGACCCCACCCGCGCCGACCACTACGCCGTACGGCTCTATAAATGTGGTCGAGCCCTGCACCTGTGGGGTATGCCGTTCGCCCATCGGTCTTTTGTCGGATGCGTTGAATATCTGTTGGAAGGTCATCCCGAATTGGCCGAAACCCTGGCCGGCATACGTGCTGACGAAACTCCCGAACTCAATCCCCTCAGTATTGATCTAGTAGTCCCTTCCGTGTGACACCCACATGAGAAGATCTGAACATGGAAATTGTATTAATCGCCGTTTTGCTGGCTGTGCTCGTTGCCGTGATTGTTGTCGGCAAATCAATACAAAGTGGTCTGCGATCTCAGGTCAATGAACCTGCTCCTGTCGTTCCAACAGTTCCACAAATTGACCCCACGGCACTCAAGGCCGATCTTTCGAACACAGTGGCCGATGCTTTAAACGCAGCACTTCTTCAAATTTCAAGCCAGGCTCGTAGTGACCGTGAGGAATCCATTCGTATGGCCACTGATCTCATCACCAAAGCCAGCAACGATCAACTAGGTGGACGAGCAGACATCATCAACAACACCATGTTGGGTGTCAAAAGTGAAGTCGCTAGTCAATTGAAGAAGATTGATGACGCCCTCAATACCCTGAGAGAAAGTAGTGCGACGCAGTACGGAAATATGGAACAAGCGGTATCCGTATTATCTAAGCGCACCGAAAATCTGAACGATGTTCTTTCTAGTTCGCAGGCACGTGGTCAGTGGGGCGAACGTCTGGCCGAAGACATGTTGCGCAAAGCCGGATTCATTGAAGGCATCAACTACGAGAAGCAAGAAATTATCAATGGTGGCGGCAAGCCCGACTACACCTTCAAGATGCCTCCCGATCGAGTGCTCTACATGGATGTCAAGTTTCCATTAGATAAGTACGCCGAATACATCAACGCCGAAAGTGACGCACTGAAAGCGCAAGCCAAGTTGGCTTTCTTAGCCGCAGTCAAAGGACACGTTGACACTCTCGCGAAACGCGATTACGTCGACAAGTCAAACGACAACACAATTGATTATGTGTTGATGTTCGTACCTAACGAAAGCATTAGCGGATTCGTTCATGAAGCAAGCCCAAGCTTGATTGATGATGCATTAGATCGCAAAGTAGTTTTGTGTTCACCACTCACGCTGTATGCGTTCCTTGTTGTCATCCGACAAGCAGCGGACAGTTTCCACAC
>CAMDCI010000177.1 GCA_945889715.1 Bifidobacterium breve
TGAGCCAAGCGCGCCCGTGGCACCAACATCCGAGTCAATGCAGTACAGGTTTGGCCCGAGTTTAAGAAGCACTTGCCAACACCAGCAGCAACAGCCTTGGTGAAACCTTCATCGTCGAGGTCGTCAAGAATCACGTTGGGGCTCTTGCCGCCAAGTTCGAGCGATACTTTCTTCACGTTCTGCGAAGCAACTTCGGCGACGCGCTTGCCGGCGCGAGTTGAACCAGTGAAGCTCACCATGTCGACATCGGGGTGAGCAGCAATTGCTTCACCGACTACGGGGCCAACACCAGTGACCAAGTTGAACACACCAGCCGGCAAGCCAGCATCGTGAATAATTTCAGCCAAAATGAAAGCATTAATCGGTGCTACCTCTGAAGGCTTCACGACCACCGTGTTACCTGCTGCAAGAGCAGGTGCAACCTTCAAAGCGATTTGGTGCAACGGATAGTTCCAGGGCGAAATACAGCCAACAACACCGAATGGTTCGCGGACAACAATCGAATTACCAATTTCTTCTTCGAACTTGTAAGTACCCAAGAGACCGGCGGTGATGGCAAAATTGCCCTTAGGCAATCCGACTTGAATCATGGTCGCCATACCAACGGGCATACCAACTTCACGAGCGACTGCTTCAGCAATTTCTTGCGTGCGAGCTTCGAGGCCAGCGTGAATCTTCATCAAGTACTCGGCGCGCGTTGCACCCGGCAATGCGCTCCAACCTTCGAACGCGGCCTTTGCAGCGGCAACAGCCTTGTCGACATCGCCTGTTGTTCCGTCGGGAATGGTGGCAATGATTTCTTCGGTCGCCGAGTTGGTGACTTCGAGGACACCCTTACCTTCGGAAGGGACCCAGGCACCATTGATGTAAATCTTGTCGTATGTGATCATGCCCACACGCTAGGCGCAAGCGAGGCGCCGTGTCTCAGCGAGTTGGCGACAAACCGAGATTTGCGTAAATTTCGCTCGTCGCGGTGCTGCGGTTCATGGTGTAGAAGTGCAAACCGGGCGCACCAGCATCAAGAAGGCCCTGACACAATTCAGTCGCGGCATCAACGCCGATACGGCGAATTTCTTCTGCATCATCGGTGCCATCAAGTCGTTCTGAGAGCCAGGTGGGGAACGCCGCGCCAGATAGTTCGGCCATACGACGGATTTGATTTTTGTTGGTGACCGGCATGATGCCCGGCAAAATTGGCTTGGTCACTCCAAGATCGGCGAGTTCATTGACCATCTGCACGTACACATCGAGATCAAAGAAGAACTGGGTAATCGCAAAATCGGCACGAGCCAATTTGGCTGCGAGAAACTTGCGGTCAGTTGCGCGATCTGGTGAACGTGGATGAAGTTCGGGATGGGCGGCAACTCCAACTGAAAAACGACCGTCAGTAACGACATCCTCAAGTAACTCGCTCGCGTAGGCGTAATCGCTTGGCGCAGGTTCACCATCGGTGGGTACGTCCCCGCCGAGAGCCAAGATGTTTTCGACGCCATCGACGGCATAGTCGTTCAAGATGTCGCGAATCTCGGCGCGCACATGACCTTGACATGTGAGGTGGGCCATCGGGGTCAAGGTTGTTTCTTTACGCATCCACGACACCACGGCATGAGTTCGTTGACGAGTACTTCCGCCGGCACCATAAGTGACACTGGCAAAACTTGGAGCAAGAGGTTCTAGTTCGCCAATTGCTCGACCAAGTGACAACTGCGCTCCATCGGTCTTGGGCGGAAAGAACTCAAAAGAATACGTTCGGCCCGCGGCGAGGAGGTCTGCAATTCGAGCCATGGCGCAAGTTTAGGGCCGAAAGCTTCGAACGCTTACTGTCACAAAATTCTGAGCGAATCGTTATATGAAAAAAACGTCAGTCCAATGTGACATTATTAAGTCACTAATTAATCAGCCGCATCACATGAGGAGCAACAATGAGTCAAGTAGATCCGTCCTTTTCACCGCCTCCCGCACCATCTTCCAGTGGATTACCAAGCGTGAATTTCAACCTATGGGATTTTCTGAATAGCCTCGGCGACGAGGCGAAAACGCGTCGTCATCCGAGTCTCAATCAGGCACTTTCTGGACTTGCTGGCGTTCTCCTCGCGCTCGGCTGGGTTGCTTTACTGACTGGCGATTCAGACTCACTTGCCGGCGCTTACATAGGTGCAATGATCGCGTTCGGCATCGGATTAGTTGTTCGACTCAAAACTTCCAAATCAACGGAGCTTCACGCCGCAGCTGTTGGAGTCGGAATTACAAGTCTTCTGACCTTTTGTATCGTGTTAGTTGGCGATACGCAAATGAACCCTGGGCTAGGTTTGATCCTGACCGCAGTTGCCCACATCGCCGTCTGGGTCCTACCTGGTTATCGCGGGCGGTCAATTTTCTTGGCATTTGCTGCATTGGCTCTCATTTTTGGCTTTTCGTCGCTCATTGGCGGAGAAGTTTTGACAGAGGACCGGTGTGAAGAACTTTTCTACGGCGACGGAGACATTCCCAGCGAGTGCTACGACAGCACGATTTATTCTGACTTACCAGGTGAAGTTGGGGGCTTCCTGGGCAAACAAGGTGCGGTCTATCTCATTCTTGGTTCTGCACTGATTTTGGGCGTAGCCACGCTGGATCGTCGAGGATACAACGCAGTGGGTACGGCCCTCATTCCCGCAGGAATGGTCGCTGTCTTGATTGGTTCACTGCTTATGGCGGTGAGCATGGCCAACGCTGGTGCCGGAATTCTTGGAGCCATCGCAGGAATAGCTATGTGTTACGTCGGTTCGAACGGACAGCGTCGCGCTTTGACATGGTGGGGCGCCGCAACGACTTCAATCGGAATCAGCGGGTTTTTCATCGCAGCATTCAAACCTGACAGTGCAGGTGCCATTGCCGGAGCGCTCATCATTTCAGGCTTGGTTGTTGGGCTGATCCCACTAGCTATTCAAAAGGCTCAAGAAGCCAAGGCTGCCCAAAGTACTCCCTAGACCTCTACTGCTCAGTGCTTGAAGTGGCGCTCTGAAGTAAAGACCATCGCGATGCCATGCTCGTTGGCTGCAGCGATGACTTCTTCGTCGCGCACACTTCCACCAGGCTGTATCACGGCTTTTATTCCGGCCGCCGCAGTGGCATCAAGGCCATCACGGAATGGGAAGAAGGCATCGCTTGCGCAGACTCCCCCAATGGCCCGACCAGCAGAACGCTCGGCCGCAATTCGTGCTGAATCAAGACGATTTTGTTGGCCCGCACCAATTCCGAATGCTTGTTGATCTTTGGCGAACACGATCGCATTCGAACTCACAATCGAACACACCTGCCATGCAAACGCGAGGTCGGCCCATTGCTCGGCAGTCGGTTGAGTTTCGGTCACTACTCTCCACGTGCTGCGATCGAAGTTGACCGTGTCGGCATTTTGCACCAAAAAGCCACCATCAATTGAACGAATATCTAATTTGCGGGCCGATGGAGCAGAGGCCGAGATCACTCGCAGGTTTTTCTTTGCCAACAACACTTCGAGTGCGTCTGCAGCAAATGATGGAGCAACGACAACTTCAGTGAAGACTGGTGCGAGTGCTTCGGCCATTGCGCGAGTCACTGGACGGTTCACTGCAACAATTCCGCCGAATGCACTCACAGGATCGCACGCATTAGCCAATGAATACGCCTCAGCAATTGAACCTTGCGCCGACACTGCAACACCACACGGATTCGCGTGCTTCACAATGACGCATGCTGTATCGGTGAATTGGTTCACCAATCGCCACGCAGCTTCAGTGTCGTACAGGTTCAGATAACTGAGTTCTTTTCCGCCGTGTTGTACTGCAGTGTCCCACCAACTGCTTTGACCATCAAAGCGATAACGCGCGCCCGACTGATGTGGGTTCTCGCCATAACGCAATTCTTGAACTCGCGT
>CAMDCI010000178.1 GCA_945889715.1 Bifidobacterium breve
TTGATTGTTTGCATTCCCATTGCTGCGGCAGGCTTGAGATTGATTCCGAGATCATCTAAGAACACGCATTGGTTAGGTGCTACATCGAGCAATTCGCACGCAATTTCGTAAAACCGCGTCTCGGGTTTGCGGCAACCAACCTTTGAACTTTCGACGACTGCGTCAAAGCGTTCCATAATGAGGTCGATGTCGGCTTCACGACTATTTTCGGGACGATCGGTGAGGCCGTCGCCACCAACCATGTTGTTGGTGAGGCAGGCTGTTTTGAATCCGGCCACTTTCACGAGATCGAGTGCATGCACCATTTCGGGTCGAATCTCGCCCTTCAAAAGTGCCAACACGTCATAACCCCGAATGTCAAAGCCCATAGCCACCGCATCATTGGCGAACGCCTGGTCGAACTCGGCGGCCGAGATATCGCTCCGCTCAAAATGGGCCCAGGCGTTGTCGTCGGGGTTGGTGGCGTTGATGGTCCGAATGGTGTCGAGGGGGAGTCCCTGAGTGGTCTCAAAGCGGTTAAAAGCCTCGAACGGGCTGCTCAAGATCACCCCACCGAAATCCCACAAAACAGCCGAAATAGTCGTCGTACGAGTCACACCTCAGATCGTAGGGCTATCCCCACCTGCGAGCCTTATTAGTGGTTCACTAGAAGGGTTATGCCATCTCAGCCAGCCGCCCCAAAACACGTCATTGTTGATGGTTCGAACATTGCCACTGAGGGCCGTTCAAAGCCCAGCCTGAAGCAGTTGAACGATGCCGTGATGGCGTTTATTCAAGATCACCCGAAAGCGGTGATCACGGTGATCGTTGATGCAACATTTGGACATCGCATTGACCCGAAAGAAGCGGCGGCTTTCGACAAGGCAGTCGAACATAACGAACTCGTCACACCACCGGCGGGCACAGTTGGTCGCGGTGACGGATTTGTGTTGAGCATCGCTCAAAAAGTCGGGGCCTCGATTTTGTCGAACGACAGCTATCAAGAGTTTCACGGTCAGTACGAGTGGCTGTTTGATGAAGGTCGATTAATTGGCGGCAAACCTGTTCCGAACGTCGGGTGGGTGTTTGTTAATCGCACCCCAGTTCGTGGTGAAAAGAGTCGTCGCGCGATTCGCGAATCTCTACCTGCCTCAGACAAGCCCGGTAAGCGTGTTGCCAAGGTCAAAGTGAGTGCCGAAGCAATGAAGCCAATGCCAGTGCCGAAGTCATTGCCGCCGGGAGCGAAACTTCCTGCCAAGAAAGTCGAAAGCTCGAAATCAGTGAACGATATTTTGCCGTTCTTGCAATTTGTTGAAAAAAACACCGTCGGCTCGGTGGTCATCGGTGTGGTTGAGAGTTATTCGTCGCATGGCGCCTATGTCACGATTGGTGATGTGCGCGGGTATGTGCCGTTACGTCTTCTCGGAAGTCCGCCGCCTCGTTCGGCCCGAGAAGTGATGCAACTTGGCGAGAGCGTGACTCTTGAGATCGTGGAGATCATTGCGGGTCGACGCAGCATCGATCTTGTTCCGACAACAAAGTCGGTCTCAGAGGTCGGGACGAAGTCCAAGAAAAAGACTGTTGGCAAGAAAGCGGCGCCCGCAAAAAAAGTTGTGCCAGCGAAGAAGGCGGTCGCTGTAAAGAAAGCGGCCCCGGCAAAGAAGTCAGCGCCTGTGAAGAAGGCTGCTCCTGTCAAAAAAGTAACACCGGTCAAAAAGGCAACCCCGGCAAAGAAGTCAGCGCCTGTTAAAAAGTCAGTTGCCAAGAAGGTCGCTCCCAAAAAAGTGGCGGCCAAGACCCCAGTTAAAGCTGCTCCTCGCCGCAAGTGACTTGAGGGTCACTGATCGCCTACGGTTCTCTTGTGCGCCTCGCTACCTGGAACGTCAACTCATTACGGGCTCGTATGCCGCGTGTCGATGAATGGTTACTCGATGTACAACCAGATGTCGTGTGCATGCAAGAAACCAAACTTGCCGAAGACGCTTTTCCGACTGAGCATTTTGCCGAGATGGGTTACGAATCTGTTCATCACGGCCAAGGTCAGTGGAATGGCGTTGCAATTTTGAGCAAAGTTGGACTCGAAAATCCTGTCCGCAATTTTGCCGATGGTCAGCCACTCGATGCCGAAGCGCGCTTAGTCACCGCAACATGTGGGGGTATCCGAGTGAGCTCGGTATATGTACCTAATGGGCGCGAACTCGATAACGATCATTACCAATACAAGTTGGCGTGGATGAAGCGCTTGATTGCTCATCTCAACGTAGACACCAGTTCGTCAGATGCCGTTATCGTCACGGGCGACTACAACATCGCGCCCGAAGATATAGATGTGCACAACCCCGCCGACTTTGTTGGGGCAACCCATGTCAGTGAGGCCGAACGCCAAGTGTTACGCGACCTCGAAGCGTGGGGCATGGTTGACGTCTTTCGTCAGCATCATCCCGACGACAAACTGTTTTCCTGGTGGGATTACCGCGCTGGTGGATTTAATCAAAACAAGGGAATGCGCATTGACCTCATTATGGCGACGCCCTTGGTTGCTGCGAAATCGCGCTGGACCATCGTTGATCGCCAGGCGCGAAAAGGTGAAAAGCCGAGCGACCACGCTCCTGTATTGGTGGATATTGATGCCTGAAGAAATCAGTCCCGAATCTGAACGTTCGGTTTGGTCAAACCCCGGCGATTCGACCATCCCGTCGCCGTTAGCTTTGCCGCGACATCGCGTGGCAATGTACGACCCAAGTAATCCGCGGCTTCGTTTAGCTAACGCGACTCGTGACGTGCTGCAACATTCGGCAACGTCAACTGCGCAGAGCGATGTATTTGCTCAAGCGGCAGAATTGCTCGAGCAGGCTGCCGCATTACTTGAACCCGGTCCCCATGGCCGTTCGTATCATGGAAGCGCCGAAGGTGCAGTCGGCGGTGCAACACATGGGTTCATCAGCCACAGTCCAGTGACCGGACCACTCAATGGTTTGGCCGGACTGATCGAACTTGAAAGTGCACCTAACGAAATCATCGCGACAGTTACCTACGGTGACGCGTACGAAGGCCCGCCAGGTTGTTTGCACGGTGGCTTAATCGCCGCAATCTTTGATGAGGTGTTGGGTTTTGCACAGGCCTTATCTGGAGCTCCCGGAATGACGGGTCGTCTTGAAGTGACATATCGATCGCCAACGCCATTGCATCAACCATTAAAAGTCACGGGTCGATTTGACGGCATCAATGGTCGCAAGATCATGACTTCGGGTGAAATTTATGCCGGCGATCGTTTATGTGCGCAAGCCGTTGGCACATTTATTTCGGTCAAGGCCGAAAAGTTTGCTGCGCTGAATCTCGATCGTCAAACACGCGATTAATTAATGCGGCATTCGTTCAATGCCGCGTTGTACGGCTGTCAAAATTCGCTGACCGACACGTAGAGCCATTGATTGGCCGAACCCTTCGATAGCCGAAAGTTCTTCGATGCTGATTGGGCGTGTCTGAGCGATTCGCCGAAGAACTTCATCCGAACAAAAGATCATGGGGTCAAGGTTTGCGACCCGACCAGCGTTGGTACGCCACATGAATAGTTCGTCATAAACAAAATCATGGGGTTCAAGTTCTTGACGACGCAGCGTTTGGTCACGTACATAGTCGGACGACGGTGGAGCAACTTCAATAACTGCATCGACGCCATCAACGAATGGACTGCGTGTCCGTGAACGCCCCCGACGCGAGTGAGCATGAGTCAATGCCAAGCGATCAGCAGCGCGTGTCATGGCGACATACGCCAAACGAATTTCTTCCGCAGTTTCTGTCGGGGTCTTGGCTGATGAGTGCGGAATCAGTCCTTGTTCGCACCCCGCGAGTACGACGCTGTCCCACTCGCGCCCTTTGGCACCATGAAAAGTGAGCAGTTCAACCGAATCTTG
>CAMDCI010000179.1 GCA_945889715.1 Bifidobacterium breve
GCAGCGATTACAAATTGGTTTCGAAATAAGGATTGCTATGAGCGAGCACATCAAATACACGCGTGACGGCAAGATCGGCACGATCACCATTGATCGTCCCGAGAAGAAGAATGCGATGACCTTTGCGATTCTTTTTGATTTCATCGAAACAGTTCAGCATGCAGGCGAAGACGATATTGCAGCGCTCGTCATCACCGGAGTCCCTGGGGCTTTTTGCGCGGGAACAGATTTGGCAGATCTGTCAACTATTCCGGGTGCACAACGTGGATTACGGGGATCGGCTGAAGAGACCGAAAAATGGTGGCCAATTGTGCAATGTCCTAAGCCGACAATTTGTGCAATTGATGGGCCGGCAGTTGGTATGGGAGCCGAATTCACGTCGCAGTGCGATATTCGCTTGGCATCAAATAATGCGAAGTTTGCCTGGAACTTTGTGCACCGCGGACTTGTCCCCGACACCGGGGCCGGAACATGGTTGCTGCCGCGCATCATTGGTGTGCAAAATGCACTGCGCCTTACTTACACCGGCGACATGATTGATGCTGCCGAAGCATTGCGTCTTGGTTATGTCCTCGAAGTCGTCGAGTCCACTGAGCTATTGCCTCGGGCCTATGAACTTGCCGAACGAATCGCCACTGGTTCGCCACATAGTTTGAAACTCATCAAAGAACTCACCTACATGGGCCTCACCGCTCCAGTTTCTGAACATATGGAACGACATACTTCGGCGATGTCGGCAAGTTTCAAGAGTGATGATCATCGCGAAGGCGTGGCCTCGTTTCTTGAACGGCGGCCCGCGAATTTCACTGGACGTTAAGCCAAGCGTCACTCTTTTTATGGAGATCTCTACTACTAGATCGGCAACGATGTCATTATGAGAATTTTGCTTACCAACGATGATGGAATTGATTCAGTCGGATTGCATGTTTTAGCTCGTGCGATGCGTCCCTTTGGTGAAGTGGTGATTGTCGCACCCGATCGCGAGTTCTCTGGTGCTGGAGCCGCACTTGGCGCATTGCACCTGATTCAGCCCGAGGTTCATCGTGCTCATGTCGACGGAATCGATGAAGCATGGGCAGTCACTGGTCCGCCGGCCCTGTGCGTGATGTTCTCGCGTCTTGGTGCATTTGGCGCGCCCTTTGATTTAGTCGTGGCCGGGATCAACCCTGGCGCAAACGTCGGCCGTTCGGTGTATCACTCCGGAACCGTTGGTGCTGCTCTCACGGCGCGTAACGGTTTGATCTCGGGTATTGCAGTGAGCCAAGCCGTCACTGGTTTTGGTGTCGAGGGACAGGGCTGGGACGAGATGTTGGTTGGTCAGAAGTGGGAGACGGCAGCTTCTGTTGCCGCAGCATTTGTTGAAGGCCTGGTGACCAATATGCCGACGAACCCGATTGTGGTCAATATCAATGTGCCCAATACCGAACTCAGTGAAATCAAGGGATGGAAGTCGGCACGACTCGGCCATGAACCGCCACGTCGTATGAGCACCGCCAATCTTGAACCCAAAGAAGGTCATGAAGGAAGTTTCTACGTGCGCATGGCATGGGGAGACGCCGCCGAACTACCAACTGACACGGATGGCGGAATGGTTGCTGATGGTTATGTGGCAGTCAGCTATCTCAGTTCGATTGTGAATTCAGAACGTGATGATGTTGATGCCTCCGAATCGGCGATGACGCGATTGATTGCTGGCAAATAGCTCTAACGCACTTGCGCTAGATCACAACGACTGGCGTGCCGACTTGTGCGAAGTCCCACGTAAAGTCGGCATCGAGATTTGCTTGACGCTGGCAGCCACCCGACAAGCGAGTGCCGAGTTCGGCGTCGGTTTGATACGGCGAATTATCTTCGACGTGGATCGGCAACGCGTGAAAGCCAATGGCACCGATGTCGGTCTTGAGCCAGCGCACCATCTTGTACAGATACGCCTTGCCATTCCATGCAGTTGACACATCAGAACGGCTATACACCTTGTGAGTTCCGGGAGTTTCGTTGTTGTACTTACTTCCTGATATCAACCACGAGCGGATGACGACATTGTCGTCACCGACCGCCCAAATGCGTTGACCATTTCGGTCGTACACCAGGCGTCGTCCTGAACCTGAATTTGCGGGCAGCGGGGGAGCGTCGGGACCACTCGTTGCCACCGATGAAAGTTCGTAACCAAGAAGGTCAACTGCGCCAGGGGCAGGGGGCGGAGTGCGTACGACGAGTGAAGTTTCATCGGGCCACACACCAAGAGACAATGCAGTTTCTCGGCCAGTCTTGCCATCGACAAAAAGGTCGCGCTCGGTTTGGAGTTTCTTCACCGCATTGGCAGTCTCGTTGTCGTAAGTACCGGTCGCTGCACCGGTCAAGAATCCAGCAGTGATTAACGCGTTTTGAAGGCACGTCACGCTTTCGCCAGTGTCACCACCGCCGAGTGAACGAACGGTCATCGTGCACGCAGTTGTCGTGGTGGGATCATCGCCGGCAAGGTCCGCGATGTCGGTGGCAGGAGCGCTGGAGTCAACGCCGATCACAGTTGTGGTGGTCTCCACATCAACAGGGGCGATGTCAACAATCGAGTTCTCAATCGCGACGGTGGTGTCGGTCGAGACTGCGCCAGAACCTGAGCCGCCGCTCACAACGGCGGCAACCAGGCAACCGAACGCGACGACGCCGACGCCAGCGATCATGATTTTGCGTTGTTGAGGTGTCGTCATAAGGGGGTCATCAGAACTCGTTGAAGCCAAAAATTACAGCGAATTCAGGTTACTCAGCGATAGCGCACTGGTGTTGGCATGGTGACGAGAGTCAAGTGCTAGTTGGGGTTGGGCACTAGGCCCGGAGTGCATTGGCCACTATCTCCATGAGGTGGTTCCAACCTTTGAGATCAGGCATGAGATCGGAAGCGAGGTCAATACTGGCGAGTCCGATGGCTGTCGATTGCATCATGACTGCGACTGAGTATGGGTCGACATCGGCACGAATGATTCTCTTGACTTGAGTTGTCTTGACCACGTCACTGATTTGTCTCAATAGTTGACGTTGGATGTCAGCGACATGTTTGGCCAGTACAGGGTCTTCTAAAGCCGCAGCCAAAACTTGGACGCGTTCGGCGCGAGCCGCAATGCTTTCGGGTTGATTTGGTTGGACGGTCATCTCTTTCAGAATCAACATTGGGTCGCTGGAGTCAGCACTGAAACTGAATGCTTCGGAAACGAGATCGGTAATCGTGCGCATCTTGCGAACAAAACGCTCAGCCAACGCGGCATTGATGAGGGCTCGACGATTTTTGAAGAACCAATACAGCGAACCAGTTGTCATATCAGCGTGTTCGACAATGTCTTTGAGACGAGCGCCGTCGATGCCATCGCGGTCGATCATGAAGAGCGTGCTGTCGATCAGGCGAAGGCGGATCGCGCTGTCGGTGTTTTCCATGCCTCGAGTCATACCGTAAAGCCTACACATCGTGGTTTGAACAATGTTTATGGCAGTATCGGGCATGTCGCAATCTCGCTGGACCACTCAGAATATTCCTGATAATTCGGGTCGTACTATCTGCATCACTGGCGCAAACTCGGGTCTTGGCCTTGAGGCCGCCCGCAATCTTGTGGGTGCTGGGGCTCATGTGATCATGGCATGTCGCAATGTCGAGAAGGCCGAGGCGGCCGCCCAAAGCCTGCGTGCTGGCAAGGGTTCGGTCGAAGTTCGTCCACTCGACTTGGCAAGCCTGGCTTCGGTCCGTCGATTCAGTGAGCAATTGCTGGCAGACGGAATTGAACTTGATGGGTTGATGAATAACGCTGGCCTCATGGCGCTTGATCAAAGTCGAACGGAAGACGGATTCGAAACTCAAATAGGAGTGAACCACC
>CAMDCI010000180.1 GCA_945889715.1 Bifidobacterium breve
AGAGACATCGTGACCAGAAATGGCGCACGGGGCCGATCCACCGCAGCCCGGCAACAGAAGCGGGGGATGACAGCTAGAAAGAACGCTGACCGCGAGAAAGTTCGCTGACCGCACGCAAAGACGTGCCGTGGTTTTCTAGCAATAGGAAATATCCGACCCGTCGGTGAGATTGCGTCAGTCTCGAAATCGGGAATGGTCGTATCACGAACGCTCATCGCCTGATGGACGGGGGTTCGATTCCCCCCAGCTCCACCAATAACGCCATGTCCATGCCGAACTCCTGCTGGACATAAGTGAAGTTCAACGTTTCGCATCAAGCGCTGGTCGGCGCACATGGCGCCCGAAGAATTAATCGCAAGCATCAGAATATTTCTTTGGCCAAAATTTGGATTAAGTCCAAAATTTGATATAGTCAATTTTGTGCAAAATACCTACAAAGATCGACTGAAGTCTCACGGCCTCAATGTGACGGCCCAACGGCTCACTGTTTTACAAACAATTAGCGACTTTCCACACATCACCGCCGATCAGGCAACTGAGATAGCTCGCAATCATCTCGGAAGCATTTCCCGTCAGTCGGTGTACGACACGCTCAACACGCTTGTCGAAAAAGGACTTGCACGTCGCATTCAACCCATTAACTCCCCTGCGCTATTTGAAGATCGCGTCGGCGACAACCATCATCACCTCGTCTGCAGAACCTGCGGTGTTGTTGTTGACGTGGACTGCGCAGTGGGTTTACGTCCCTGCTTAGAAGCTTCGGACGACAACAACTTCAGCATTGATGAAGCAGAGGTGACGTACTGGGGCCTATGCCCCAAGTGTCAACCGAAAAACTCAAGTGTTCGAAAAACAACAACTACAAAACGAAAGGCAAGATCATGAGTGATTCAACAAGCGCTTGCCCATTTAGTGCTGGCGCAACAACTGCACACGGCATGGGAACCACCAACTCCAAATGGTGGCCAAACCAACTCAATGTGAAGGTATTACACAATAATCCAGAGGTTGGCGGTCCGATGGATGTCAATTTCGACTACGCAAAAGAATTTGCCTCGCTTGACCTCGACGCTGTGGTGCAAGATCTCACAACGCTGATGACCGACTCGCAAGATTGGTGGCCAGCTGACTACGGCCACTACGGTCCATTCTTTATTCGCCTGACATGGCACGCTGCGGGCACCTACCGAATTCAAGATGGTCGCGGTGGCGGCGGAACTGGAATGCAACGTTTTGCTCCATTGAACTCATGGCCGGACAACGGCAACCTCGACAAGGCCCGTCGCTTGTTGTGGCCAGTGAAGCAAAAGTACGGCAACAAGTTGTCGTGGGCAGACTTGTTTATTCTTGCTGGCAACGTTGCGCTCGATTCAATGGGGTTCAAAACCTTCGGCTTTGCAGGTGGACGTCCCGATGTCTACGAACCAGACGAAACCTATTGGGGCGAAGAGACAACATGGCTCGGAGATGAGCGCTACAAGGGCGACCGTCAACTCGACAACCCACTTGCTGCAGTGCAGATGGGTTTGATCTATGTCAACCCTGAAGGCCCGAATGGAAACCCAGACCCGGTCTTATCAGCTCGTGACATCCGCGAAACATTTGCACGAATGGCCATGAATGATGAAGAAACCGTTGCACTTGTTGCCGGTGGACACACATTCGGCAAGGCTCACGGCGCAGGCGACCCCGGCAAGTTTGTTGGCCCAGAACCAGAAGCAGCACCAATCCAAGCAATGGGCTTAGGTTGGATCAACTCAATGGGGTCAGGAAAAGGTGTCGACACCATCACCAGCGGTATTGAAGGTGCATGGACAACGAACCCAGTTAAATGGGACAACGACTATTTCAAGATCCTTCTTGAAAACGAGTGGGAATTGACCACAAGTCCAGCCGGTGCAAAGCAGTGGATTCCACAGGGAGGTGAAATGGCGGGAAGTGTGCCAGATGCGCACGATCCATCACGAAGTCATGCTCCAATCATGACCACAGCCGACTTGGCTTTGAAGTTTGATCCGGAGTACTTGAAGATCTCCAAAGACTTCTACGCCAATCCCGACAAGTTTGCCGATGCGTTTGCTCGTGCGTGGTTCAAACTCACCCACCGCGATATGGGACCAAAGTCCCGTTACGTCGGAAAACTTGTCCCAAAGGAAGAACTCATTTGGCAGGATCCAGTTCCGGCTCCAACAAAGTCTCCATCGGCTTCAGACATTGAAGCGGCAAAAACGAAAATCCTTGGTTCAGGACTCAGTGTCTCGCAGTTGGTTGCAACCGCATGGGCGTCGGCATCCACATACCGCAACACCGACAAGCGCGGTGGCGCAAACGGTGCACGAGTTCGTTTGTCGCCACAAAAGAACTGGGAAGCAAACAACCCATCGCAACTTGCAACTGCACTGAGCATCTACGAAAAACTCAGCGCAGAGACCGGCATGTCAATTGCCGACCTGATTGTGCTGGGCGGAAACGTCGGTGTTGAAAAAGCTGCGCAAGACGCCGGCGTGAAGGTCAGTGTTCCGTTTAGCTCAGGTCGTGGTGACGCAACCCAAGAACAAACCGACGTTGAGTCCTTTGCAGTGCTCGAGCCGACATTTGATGGCTTCCGTAACTTCCTCAAGCCAGGTCACGCACAGCCAACAGAACAACTGTTGCTCGAAAAGGCAAACTTGCTTGGACTGTCGGCCCCAGAAATGACCGTCTTGGTTGGAGGCTTGCGAGTTCTTGGCGCAAACCACAATCAATCATCGGCTGGTGTCTTCACTAAGCGGGCAGGAACATTGACAAACGATTTCTTCATCAATGTTCTTGACGTCAACGCCGAGTGGAAGCCAACAGACAAAGACGAAGAGACCTTTGAAGGTCGCAACCGCAAGTCGGGCGAAGTGGTTTGGACCGCTACTCGCAATGACTTGATCTTCGGATCGAACTCGCAGTTGCGCTCTTTATCTGAGGTGTACGCACAGAACGACAACGCTGGCAAGTTTGTGAGCGATTTCGTCAAGGTATGGACCAAAGTCATGAACAATGATCGGTTCGACCTCAAGTAATTGAAACCATCTTAAAGGCCCTACAGAACCTAGTTCTGCAGGGCCTTTTTACGTTATTGACGAGCCTGCGCGTCGCACTGATCATGCAAGCGAAGAACACGGGGGTTCGCCCCACAGCTCAACTAATAACGACGCTCAATTTTTGTTGTGCAAGTTCTGCGTCTGGCGCTCTTACAACAGGCCGAGAGCAAGACCCGCAAGTGCCGCGTGATACGTGACCATGATGCCAACCGGTTGCCACGAACGTTCTTTAACGAATCGTTGTTCGGCAATCAGCGAATCAGACAACATGAAGAACACTGCTCCGGCAATACCAATCGCAGTTCCACCAGCAATTGCACTGACAGCCATGGCGGCAATCACCATCATGTACACAACGACAGGAACCACTAATTCTTTGTGGCCTGATGTTGAAATTGATTTCACGAAGCGACGTGCCAAAAAGATCGTTGTCGGCACAACAATGACAAGCCCCACAACAAGTCGAGTCGATGTCGCGTCTTGAGTCAACAAGCTGACGGCGAAACAGATTTGAGCAATCGCAAACTAAGCCAAGCCAGGCACAAATGCGTCACGCGGAAGCATGAGAAATATGTCGCCCAACAAACAAAATGCCAGGGCAACGATTCGCCATGTTTGTGGAAGACTTTCGGCGCTTGAAATTGCAATAGCCGCAACGAGAAAACCAATGGTGGCGAGAGGTTTGCACACATACTCAAGTGATTTCTTCGCAACCCGAACTGCCCGCCAGTCACCTATCGAAAAAACTGATGCGACCACGAGGAAAACCACCACTGTGCTTGTCATG
>CAMDCI010000181.1 GCA_945889715.1 Bifidobacterium breve
AAACGCGGTCAGAACACCATCATCATCACTCATACCGCACCCGACACCACCCAAACCGCGTACACGATCAATGTCCGTCGAGCCGGCCAATGGACCGGGTTCGACATTCGCACACCTGGCGTCACCATGACACCAGCATTCACCCCATCAGTTCACTACTACACGATGACTGATGTTCCCTATTCAGTCTCTTCGCTTACCCACATCGTCACCCACTCATTAGAAGAAGCAGGCCACCTGAGTTGCAACCGTTGCGACTGGTGGCAATACAGCAGTCGCGGCGAACAAACCATGGGCTTGACCCCTGGGGCTAACTGCATCGAATGGGTCTACAGCTCCGGCGAAACCACCGAGACCTACTATTTTGCCATCAACAGAAATTCGCCTGGTTCACCTCCAACATCAAACTGTGTCGAGCCGCCGCCCACAACGACCACTACCACGACCACGACCACTCTCCCTCCAGAAACAACTACAACGACCGAACCTGAAACAATCGTTCCAACGATAACGACGACATCTATTCCAAGAACAACAACCACCGTCGTAAGAACCACTACAACTGTTCCAAGAACCACCACAACTGTTGTTGATGTGGTTCCCTCAAGTGGAAGTGGCACTTCTGATAGCGGTATCAACGCACTCATTCCGACAGTGGAAACTGTTCCTCCTTCGGTCACTACTCCTCCAATTGTGAGCGACACACCAAATACCACTGCAGCACCTGCCACAACCTCTGCACCAACGACTACCACTGAACCAAAACAAATAGCCGAAGTAACGACAACAACCCCCATTAATGTTGATGTCAATGCACCCGAAGTTCCGCAAGTCGAAGTTGGTTCGGCCGTTGCAACGATTAATGGTAAAACTGTCAACGTCAAGCTCGTAATCAAGGGCAACACAATTACGTTCACTATTGGCGGAATATCAGGAGAACTTGATGGCAGTTCGCAGGACGGATCTGCCATCCAACTTGATGCTGATGGCAACTTGGTTCTCATGCCAGGCGATGCTGTCAGTTTGAACCTTGCAGGTTTCGGTTCTGACACACCTGAGGAAGTGTGGATGTTCTCAATCCCCGTCAAAGTCAAAGACCTCATGGCTGACGCTGAGGGCAAGTCCGATGGTTCATTCTTAACGCCGCAAGGCATCGATGCCGGGTCTCACCGAATTGTTGTGAAGGGCCGCTCACCAGAAAATGATGAGGTCATCATTGCAGTTGGTGTGACCGTCATAGTTGAGGGAAGCTCAAGCTTGACGTCAAAACTGGTGCTCCCAATGACGGTTACAGTGGTTGTGCTCTTCATCGTGGCCCTCACGATTCGACTCCGTCGCCGCTCGAAACTCGCCGTCTAAAACGCTGGAAGGTTTTTCAGCGAACAGTTGACAACAAGTGATTCGGCGCGAATCGCAGAACGACCGTCGCTGCAGAATTCGGCAAGGCACGACATGCTTCTTCGGCTGCCTCAACATACATTTCGGCAACTTCGATTGCAGCTTCAATGCCACCGTTTGAACGAACGATCGACAACGCTTTATCGCGTTCAGCCATGTCAAGGGGCTTACCTAAAACATCAGCCAGTTCGCGTGCCGGAATTCCGCCCGACGCCAACGTGTGCAACACGGGCAAGGTGTAGACGCCTTCAACCATGTCGTGGCCCGATGGCTTACCAAGTTGCTCATCCGTTGCCGACAAATCGAGCAAGTCGTCAACAATCTGGAACACCATGCCGTAGGCCTCACCATATGCAGTGAGTGCGTTCACCATCGGTGCATCAAACTTTGACACAAGTCCACCGATGCGGGCAGCGGTTGCATACAGCGATGCGGTCTTGCCACTAATTGATGACAAGTAACTCTCGACTGGTCGAGCCACGTTGTAGGTATGGCGCAACTCTTCAATTTGGCCTTCGCACAGGTGACCGATTGTGCGCGCCAACAAAGCCGCAACCTCGGTACCAAGCGATGCAGCAATTTCAGATGCACGTGCCAACAAGAAGTCGCCAGCCAAAATTGCTTGCAGGTTGCCCCACTTTGCATTCACAGTTTCGACGCCACGACGCGTCGGCGATTCGTCCATGACATCATCGTGATAGAGCGAACCAAGATGAACGAGCTCGCATGCGATGCCACCTTGCACTGCATCTTCGGTGGTTGGTGCACCAGCAACTTGCGAAGCCACAACCGAGAACATCGGGCGCAAACGCTTGCCACCAGCAAGCAATAAGTGCGAGGCGATTTCGGTGAGGTACGCATCGGGGGTTTGAACTGCTTCGAGCAATGCCTCTTCAACCCGACGACGGTCGGTATCAGAAGACTCGAGATCAAACAATGGCGTCTGGCTCACAGAATCAGGCTATGCCACATTTTCACAAGCACCCTAAGTCGGAGCCCATGATTTCGGCGTGTCAACGGTTACAGCAGATCACTGCGAGGCGATGCTGGCCCGAACCTGCCCGTCACGCATGGCTTGAAGCACCTCTTCGGGTCGCTCACCGAGGCGTTCAATGGTGACGCCGACGATCTTGCCCATGAACTCAAACTGATGTGGGTACGGGCCAACTGGCGCACCGGTATCAATGCCCACATCAAACGTTTCACCGCTCATCGAGAAGATCACTGGCACCGTGTTGGGCACATGACCTTCGGCGGCCAGCACACCATCAACCGATAACGCCACGTCGCCACCAGCCGCAAAGCCACCGTCGTACGCGAACAACATGTCGATCTCGTGGCGCCCTGGTGTCAGCGCGGCCGGTGCGGCGACCGACGTATGTTGATGGCCAAACCAGTTGTAATGAAAAGTTGGTACGCCAACTTCTGACAGGTACAACGACCAGCCCGCCATGTTGCCGCCCTGACATGCGATCACTCCATGAGCGCCTGCAGACACTTCAACAACTGCAGTCATACGCCACGACGTGTTCTTCACGTTCACAACATTGGACTCGGGCATGCGCGTATGTGCCGACGTGTATGTCATCTTTGTCAGGTCGCCAAGACTTGATGGCACTGGTGCAGCAATCTGCGATCCCGAACCCGGGTCACGCATCGGATACACACTGTTGCGTCGAGCTTCGTGATCGAAGACTTCCATCAACTCGGCCAACTTCGCAGGATATTGCGCGGCAACATCAACCGCTTGTGAGAAGTCGGTGCGCAAGTCGTACAGCTCCCAGCGTTCTTGTTCTCCATCAAACGGCATACCTTGCCAACGAATCCACGGTGGTCGACCATGGAAGCACGAAGCCATCCAGCCGCGGTGATACACGCCACGGTTACCCATCATTTCGAAGTACTGCGTCTCGTGACGATCTTCAACGTCGGCAACATCAAACGTGTACGCCATTGACGTTCCGTGAACTTCCATTTGTTCAATGCCATTCACACTGGTCGGCTGCGTGATGCCACATGCTTCATAAATGGTTGGCGCAATATCAACCACGTGATGAAACTGCGTGCGCAATCCACCAGCGTCGGTGATGCCCTTTGGCCACGACACCGCCATCGCATTTCGAGTGCCACCAAAGTGTGATGCAACTTGTTTCATCCATTGAAATGGCGAATCAAGTGCCCATGCCCACGGATAGTTGTAATGGTTTTCGCAATCAGCACTACCGAAATCATCCATGTGTTCAAGTAACCACTCGGGATCTTCGGGTCGACCATTTTGAAATGATGGTGCACTCCACGCGCCATGCAATGTTCCTTCCCCAGATGCACCGTTATCGCCGGTGATGTAGAACACGAGTGTGTTGTCCAACATGCCGCGCTCTTCAAGAGAAGTGAGTAACCGATGAATGTGATGATCGGTGTGCGCCAAGAATCCGGCGAA
>CAMDCI010000182.1 GCA_945889715.1 Bifidobacterium breve
CCGCCAGAAGTAACGCGGGCTTGCAAGTCGCGCTGGTTTGCTGCTTGCAAAGGATCGGCAGGGTGATTCGGGAAGGTTCCGTCAAGTTCGCCATACATAACTTCAAGTTCAAGACGCGGCAAACGTTCAAACACAGCCGGCACAACAAGCCCGCCCATTCCATTGGCAGTATCGGCAACAACACGCATCGGTCGAATCGTGGCTGGATCGATGAATGACACCACGTGATCAACGAAGGCCGAAAGCAGATCACGTTCGGTAGTTCGGCCAGCCCGCGCCGCCTTGGCAGGCTTCAGACCATCAAGAATTTTCTGGGCAATGTCTTTCACTTCGGCTAAACCAGTATCAACGCCAACTGGTCGCGCTCCCGACAAACACAACTTGATTCCGTTGTATTGAGCGGGGTTGTGCGATGCAGTGAACATCGCACCGGGTGCATCAAGCTTGCCGGCCGCAAAATACAACAGGTCAGTTGATGCCAGACCGATGTCGATGACATCAACACCTTGCTCCATCAAACCTTGGGCAAATGCCGCGACCAATTCAGGTCCAGTGGGTCGCATGTCTCGTGCCACAATCGCCACGCTGGTCTGAGTGAATTGGGCAAAACCAACACCCAACGCGTACGCCACCTCAGCGTCGAACTGGTCTGGAACGGTGCCTCGAACGTCGTACGCCTTGACGATCTGATCGAGTGAAAATTTTGATGACATGACGGGCTGAACCCTATCGCTGACTGTTTAGGCCCCGCAGGGATTTCAGGGTTTCCCCTGCTCAGAGGTCTGTTAAGACTTCTTTGCCGCGCCGATCTCGACGCCACATCACGAACAGACCAACGAACCCAACAATCGTTAATAGATAGGCAAAACGGTCCACAAAACTGGCTCTGAAATGCATTGAAACATCCGTCGAAGTCGGCACGACAACCATCATGTTCGGAGCAACGCGATACGGGCCTTTGGCACCAGACACTTGCCAGTTCGGGAAATAACTCACCCGCACCAAAACGGGAACGCCAACTTTGTCGACCGAGAATGACAATGAGTCCTCGCCAATTTTGACATCGGAGACAACTGCTGGTTCAACTTTGGTCGGCACGATCTGTTGTACTGGCTTCACGACATCAACTTTTCGTGAGTCAGATCCGGGTTCGCCTTCGCGTAACGACATATCGACTGCCACATCAATGCGTTGCCATTCCTTAGGACCGCCCGCAACGGGTAGCGCGTCCCACTCAGTTCGATTTTGCAACCAACTGGATCCGAGTTCAAGCCAACGTTCTCGCAAGTCACCTGATCGTTCATTCACCACGACTGGCAAAGTATCGAGCGGTACAACGATGTCAGCATTACCAACCGAATAAATATGCCATGGCCCACTGGTTTCAAGGGCCGTGAGTCCAGCACCGTTAGCAGCAACCTCATCAGCTTTCGCAATCGCTTCTGGAGTCACCGCCATGTAATAACTAATTCCGAGTTCTTGCATATACGACACGCCAACAGCGGCATCGTTATTGACATACCGCAATTCACGCACCGGGTTCGACGATTGCTTTGACATCGCTCCGGCTGCCAAGAAGTGATACGGAGTCGTACCAGCTGCTTCAAAGAACAAACCCTCGCTTGACCCGATGCAACCATCGGTCCAGAAAGGCAACAACATCAATGCCATCGTTGTTCCATACTTGTCGTTTCCGCCAAAGTTTTCCCATAACGCGCGACCGCAACCACGCGTTTCACCGACACTCTTCATGGTTTGAATCACGCCGTAGTACTCGCCATACGACGATCGGCCCTCGTAACCCGAAAAGTTCCAGCGTGCCCATCCATCAACAAAACCTTTACTCGAAGCTTTTCCCTCAAATGGGCCCCATGTGTACTCGGCACCTTGACCTTCATCTTTCACATGACCAAACGGAAGGACTTGAAAGCGGAAGCCGAGAACAATCAGCACTAGGAATGCTGAAGTAATTGCCGTGATCGTTCGCGCGTTGAACATTTGCTTTTTTGTTTGCGTGTTTTCAACAAACACTTCAGAGTTCTGCGCCGATCGTTCATGTTGCGCATAACGCACGACGAAAGCGACGAACTCAATAACACCAATACCTGCAAGCAAGTAGCGACACATGTTGAACATCGGCAACAGACGAGGGTTCCACAACAACCCGATGATCGGCAGGCTGTCATTGAATAGATAAACAAATGCCGCGAACACAAGTGCCGTCACTCCAAGCCAAATTCCGGCCACATTGCGTTTGACGATCATGGCGGCGAATCCGATCATCGCAAGAGTCAAAATAAAGACATTCCAAAAAGGTGGCAAAGCAAAAAACATGCCCCAATACGAGGTGAATGATCCATTGCCCGGTTCACCCTTGTATTTCATGTCGGTCATATATGCATGGTTCAACAAGAATGGTCCGACCCAAAATGCTGAAAGCAGTGCTCCTGATCCAGCGGTCGTCACAAACCAACGAAGCTTCGATTTGTCGAGCCACAAAAGTGCCATGAGCAACAGGCCTACTGCAACATAAATTGCCACGATCCCGTGACACAAAACAGCAAGTGCCATAAAGACCGCAGCCTTGACGCGATGTTTGCCAGTTTGCAGTCCGTTGGCAAAAAATCCGAAGGCCAACATGGCAAATGACAGCGCTACCGAAAACGAATACTCTCCGGCCATGGTTGACGCGACGTTGCCACCATAAATCGTGTAGCTCTCATCAAGCAGATACACCAATCCCACCATCGCAAACAGTTCAGGAATCGGGAACGCAAATTTTGCCAGTCGACCAAAGGCCCAACAACAAGCGGGCAATGTCACGATGCCTGCGACTGCAACAATCTTGAACGCAATGCCGTACGGAAAGATGAAATTCAGAATCACGATGAAGAAAGCCGGCACCACCATGTAGAAGCGGTAAATCGGCAAACCCGAATACCAATCCATTGACCACCCGTTGAGCTTCCAAGGCAAGAGGTGATCACGTAGATAAGCCGGACCCCACACGTGAGCGCCCATGTCGCCACCAGTGGGTGTGGTGTCTTGAAAAACCAACGATGGCTGGATGACCTTGATCGCAATCATCGTGCTGATTCCGATGAGTGCTATTCGAATCCAGAACGTGATGAGACGCTCACGCTCCCAATCACGAAAGGGATTCCAGCGATCGCCGCTCATTTTCTGGGCCGAACTACCGATTTCATCCGCAGATTGGGCGGACTCAATTTCAAGATCATCCATAACAATCTCTATCTTGCCACCTCAGCGCTACCGAGACGCGAGCAACAACCCAGTTGCATTAAAAGCAATATGGGCGAAAACCGACATCCCAAGACGACCGGTGCGTTGGAAACAGATCCCCAGAACGAGCGCAAAGGCAAAAAGCCCGGGAAGTTCAACTGGCTGCAAGTGGATCAGCGCGAACCAAACCGCCGCAATAATGAGTGCCAACCAGTCATTGAGACGACTTTGGAGAGCCTGCAAAATCAAACCGCGGTAGACCAATTCTTCGATAACGGGCGCCCCAAGAGCAACCACAAGTACGAGAACTACGATCCATCCACCATGCGCCTTATCCCAGAGATCTCGAGCCCGTTGTTCTATCTCGTCGCTGGAAAATACATCGGGCCAAATTCGTTGCAGTGGCCAATAGACCGCGGGGACCAAGAGCAATTGGCTCGCGACACCTAGCGGTAATCCCGCAAGGTCAATCCAACGCGTCCGAATTTTATAATCGTCTTGAAAATGACCCTGCCCCCAGCGTCGACTGACAATCATGAGCATGGCGACAAACGGGATCCACAAACAAAAGATCGACAAAACCGTCATTGATAT
>CAMDCI010000183.1 GCA_945889715.1 Bifidobacterium breve
TCAAAATCGGGTTCCTTCAAGAGTGCGAGCACTTTGAAGCGTTTGGTGAGTCAAGCCGAAAAGGCTCTGGCTCAAGCCACGACCGAGCGTGACACGATTAGCGCGAAGTTAATCGCCGAAGCGTCAAGCGCAACCAGTAATCACGCAACATTGGCAAAACTGAGCGAACAACTTGCTCATGCGCAAACCAAAGTCGACACGGCCGAAGAATCTTGGCTGAATTTTGCAGCCGAAGCCGAGAGTCGTGGTATTGATATGTCATGACTGTTGTTTCGCCTCTCGGATATCGATTCCCAGGCGGTACATACACAATCGCTCATTGGGAAAATTGGTTACTCACCGATTGCACCACCGCAGAACCCTTGCCCGATGATCTTGCGCACCCAGTGGCACTGTTTCATGTGCCAATTCTTGGTGCGGGTACAAGTATCACGACTTTGTTCGAAGTGTGCGGCGCAGAAGGACCAGGTTCGGTTGGCCTCGATGGTTACGACTGGGAATACATGCGACCACTTCGAATCGGAGTCGAGTACCGCATGGAAGGCGGCATCGTTCGCTGGGAACAACTTGTTGACGAACGTGGCAATCCTTACGACTCGATGAGTTTTTCGATTGAAATGTTTGATGCCGAAGGTTTGGCAGCTCGCATTACAAACACGTGGCGTTTTCGTCGGCGTAAACCCGAAGGTGTAACCGAGGCGACGTCATGAAGATTGGCGATCAACTCCCCGAATTCGCTGTTGCTTCAGTTGACCCAGCGCGAATGAAAACGATGGCTGCAGTTTTGCGTGACCCGTATCGCGTGCATTGGGATCGCGAAGCAACTCGCGAAATGGGTCTTGAAGGTCGCGTGATCAATCAGGGTCCGCTCAATCTGAGTTATATCGTCAACATGTTGCATTCATTTAGTGGGCCGACATCGGTGCGGCGTCTGACGGTCACGTTTGGTCAACCAGTATTCGATACCGATTCGGTTGTTGCTGGTGGCGAAATCTCGGCGATTGAAGGCGATCGGGCCACTTGTGCGGTGTGGTTGAAATGTGGCGATGAGATTGTTGTCTCGGGTACCGCCGTGATTGACATCGCGCATCTTCACTAAGGTTCAGTGATGAGCACACTGCCCGCGACATTCGTTCCGATGGAAGCTGCCGTTGCGGCCGTCCGACCAGTCGACACTTTGGCAATTCCTCTCGGACCAGGTGCGCCTGGTGGCTTCTTGCATTCGTTGGGTAATGACACGCCCGAGGATCGATTCAGTGATCTGAAGGTATTCGGCGCGTTGTTGCCCGATCTGTATGCGATCTTTGCGCGACCGTCGGTTCACTTGAAGTCTGGATTCTTTGGTCCGGCTGAAAGATTCTTGCGTGACACTGGAGCCGATGTCGATTTTGTGCCAGCCGACTTTCGCCGTTTTGAACCGACACTTGCTCATTTGAAACCACGAGTACTCGCAATCGCTGGAGCGATGCCCGTTGATGGACGAGTGTCGTTGTCGTTGCACGCTGGAGCATTCACAACCGAAATCGCCAATGTCATTGCTGATCCAAACCGAGTGTTGATTGTGGAATGCAGTCCCAATTTTCCGCACACTTTTGGTGCGGGCGACTATCAACATTCAATTGCGCTTGAAGATATTGATTTCTTGGTGCAGTCCGATCGAACTGCACTCAACTTGGCTGACGTCGTTGCAAGTGACATCGAAAGCCGTATTGCCGAAATTGCGGTGTCGTACATTCACGACGGTTGCACATTGCAGACGGGCATTGGTGGCATACCGACGCAGGTTGCAACTCGTCTTGCTGCCGGAAGCGGTGGTGACTACGGAATACACAGCGAGATGTTCACCACAGGTTTAATGCGACTGCATCAATCTGGAAAAGTGACGAATCGCAAAGGAACCGAATTCGATGGATATTCGGTGACAACATTTGCCGCTGGCGAACCAGAGTTATATGCATGGCTTCACGAGAACAGCGATGTTCGCTTTTTACCAGTGAACATTGTCAATTCGCCCGAAGTCATTGCGCGCAATAAAAACATGGTTGCGATTAATGGAGCGATGGCAGTTGACCTTTCAGGACAAGTGATTGCCGATTCGGTGAATGGCAAACAGTTCTCTGGTATTGGTGGCCACGAAGATTTCGTGTCGGGGCCTGGACTGTCGACGAATGGTCGCAGTTTGATTTGTTTGCCATCAACTTCGGTCGTGAACGGTGTGACTATCTCGCGGATCTTGGGTCGTTTACCCGAAGGCAGTGTGGTGACAACTCCGCGTCATCAAGTTGATGTGATCATCACCGAATATGGAGCTGCCGAAATCGCCGGCTTGTCTATTGCTGAGCGTTCACATGCATTGGCACAGATCAGTCACCCTGATTTTCGTGAGCAGTTGTTGTCAACGGCTGCTGTGTGGCCAAGCGACTAAGGCTGACGAGTTGTAACGACTTGGTGGAATCGTGATACCTGGTCCGCTTTTGATTGAAGCCTTGCTGTCATTGATTAGTTGCGAGTGATCGCGACGAGGGGAATCACTCGTTGGGCTTGATCGGCAGTCACTTGGTATTCGTCGTATGAAGGCCAAATCGCCGTCATGATCTTCCACATTCGGCTGCGTGTTTCGGCTTCTGACTCGTGATCAACGATTTGTGCAGTCGCCCAATATTTGTCGGAGCCAACCTGAACCCACACTTGCGGGTTCTGCACCAAGTTTTCGAGCCACAGCGGGTGTTTGGCGGCGCCACCGTTTGATGCAATCAATAGCACCTGATCGCCATCTTTTCCATAAATCAAAGCGCTGCGATTCCATGCGCCAGTTTTGCGACCCTGAGTTGTCAGCAACATGCAGGGAACACCCTTCCAATCGTGGCCTTCGGCTCCGTCGGTCGAGACATACGAATCAATGTGCTTGCGCACCCATTCGGTGGGGCTATCAAGAATTGGCTTGGGGGGAGTGGAGTTTTGGGCGATCACGTTGCTCATAGTGAAGAGCGTAACCTCGTTGGGGTGAAGAGTGTCCGAAAGGTTCAGGTCAGCCTGTCGTTGGCGGTTTGTGGGATTGCGATCGTTGCTGGGTGCTCTGGCTCTGGTTCGGTGACTCCTCCGATGACCGAGCCTCCTCAACTGCCGGCGACGACATCGGCGACCACGACGACGAGTACCACCACATCGACGACCACGTCGACAAGCACGTCAACGTCCACAACTCTTCCGCCTACTGAACTCACGACGAGTATCGGAACGTCGGTTCAGAGTCGAGCCATTGATGTCATTCATCGTGTTGACATTCCTGGCGCACAATTGCCAGTTGATGATCCGAATCGAGTTGTTGTACTTGTGGTCGGCGTGATTCACGGTGACGAACAAGCCGGCCTTGATGTCATTCGTGAGTTGCGGGCAATGTTGCCAACTGAAATACCGGCCAATGTTGATCTGTGGTTATTGCCAGCAATCAACCCTGATGGAGTTGCACTCAATCAACGTCATAATGCCAATCAAGTTGATCTCAATCGAAATTTTCCGTACAAGTGGGGGATTATTGCCGAACCTGGCAACTGGGAATACAGCGGACCATCGGCTGCAAGTGAACCCGAAACTCAAGCAACGGTTGAGTTTGTGAAGTATTTACGCCCCGACATGACCGTGTGGTTTCACCAAGACGAATTCAGCATTGCTCCATCAATAGGATCAGATGGACCACTGCGTCGCGAGTATGCACGACTCACTGGACTTCCTTTGAAGGGTGTTCCCGGTGGCACGTACACCGGAGTTGCCGCAACGTGGCAACGCAAAACTTTTACCGATGACACGGCGTTCATTGTCGAGATTGGCC
>CAMDCI010000184.1 GCA_945889715.1 Bifidobacterium breve
TCGTTCAGGGGTATCCTGAATGAGTTATGGCAAGCCAAGATCCTCGTTCTTATGTCGTGCGCACCTTTGGGTGTCAGATGAACGACCACGATTCTGAGCGAATCTCGGGGCTTTTAGATGCTGACGGCCTGGTGGCAGTTCAAGAAGAAGATGATGCCGACGTCGTCGTGCTGAACACCTGCTGCATTCGCGAAAACGCCGACAACAAGTTGTACGGCAACCTTGGAATGTTAAAGCGCTGGAAAGATGCTCGCGAAGGCCGACAAATTGTGGTCTCGGGTTGTCTGGCCCAGAAGGATCGCGACATTGTCCAAAAGCGCGCGCCGTGGGTTGACGTGGTGATGGGTACACATAATGTGCACCGCGCTGCCGAACTACTTGAGACTGCCCGCGTCGACGGGCCGTTGACCGAAATTTTGGAAGAAGCCGTCCTCGACGATCACGCGATGTTCCCGTCGGCGCTACCGGCCAAGCGCGCGACGTCATACGACGCATGGGTCACGATTCAAATTGGGTGCGACAATTCGTGTGCCTTTTGCATTGTGCCCTCAGTGCGCGGTTCTGAGATAAGTCGACCGTTTGTCGACATCGTGTCAGAAGTTCGTGCCCTTGCCGATCAAGGAGTCACCGAAGTGACTTTGCTTGGTCAGAACGTGAATAGCTACGGGCGTGACTTGCAATTAGACAAACGACGCGCTGGCGAAGATGTTTCGGCGCGTCCACTGTTCAGCGAATTGTTACGAGAAGTCGGAATGATCTCTGGAATCAAACGAGTTCGCTTTACGAGTCCGCACCCTAAAGATATGCGACCAGAAACTTTTGCAGTGATGGCAGAGGTGCCAACGATTTGTGAGCATTTGCATTATCCGTTGCAATCAGGTAGCGATCGTATCCTTGCCATCATGCATCGTGGATACAACGCCGAACGCTATTTAGAAAAACTCCACCAGGCTCGTCTGCTCATTCCTGATTTGGCAATTAGCACCGACATCATCGTCGGTTTCCCTGGCGAAACTGAAGAAGACTTTGTGCGTACCCTCGAAGTGTCAGCCGAAGCCGATTACGACTATGCCTACACATTTATGTTCTCGCCACGCGAAGGCACCGAAGCCGCAACGATGGTCGATCATTTTGTTGACCCAGCAGTAGTTGTTGATCGATTTGCGCGATTACGAGTCGTCGTTGAGCATTCGGCAGTGATTCGTCATGAAGCTCGAATCGGTCGAATTGAAGATGTTTTGATTGAGGGTCCATCGCGACGTAATCCCGAGGTCTATCAAGCCCGTACTCGGCAGAACAAAGTTGTGCACTTCAGACCAAAGAACACGATTCGGGCCGGGAGTTACGGATTGGTCGAAATTACCGAGGCTGCTCCGCACCACCTTCGTGGAATTTTGCGTGAGATCACGTCAGATCCATCGCACAAAGTTCGAATTCCTGTCGCATCAATGTGATGATCGAATGACGACTCAATCGACGATCGTTCCGCAATCGTTAGTCATTTTGGGTCCGACGGCGAGCGGTAAGTCATCGGTAGCGATGGCAGTTGCAACATCTGACATCGGTCGAAATCTCGGAATTGAATTGGTCTCTATTGACGCGATGCAGGTGTATCGCGGAATGGATATTGGTACCGCTAAACCCACGCTCGAAGAGCAGCAGTTGGTGCGCCACCATTTGATCGATTTAGTTGATGCAACTGAGCCTTTTACAGTTGCTGATTTTCAAGTGGCGTATCACTCGGCAATCAGTGACATCGCAGCGCGTGATGGTCGTGCACTTCTCGTCGGTGGAACCGGTTTGTATGTGCGTGCAGTCGTTGATGAACTGACGTTGCCTGGTCAGTGGCCCGAGGTTCGAGCACGTTTAGATCAAGAAGTTCTTGAACTGGGGCCCGAAGTCTTGCACGCGCGGCTTGCATCTCTTGATCCGTCAGCAGCAACAAAAATGGAGCCCAACAATGTGCGCCGCATAGTGCGCGCGCTTGAGGTTTGCGAGGGGAGCGGCAAACCATTTTCTTCATTTGGACCAGGTGTTGACACCTATCCTGAAAGTTCAGTGCAACAAGTGGCTTTACGCTGGTCGCGAGAGGTTTTGGCGCAGCGTATTGAGGCTCGTGTGCACATCATGGTTGAGCGGGGCCTACGTGACGAGGTTGAGAAATTGCTGGTGGCTGGATTGTCGCCCACTGCGTTGCAGGCACTCGGCTACAAAGAAATGGTTGAGCACCTTGAAGGACGGATGTCGCTCGAAGAAGTTGTTGCGACAGTTGTCTTACGGACTCGCCAGTTTGCGGTGAGGCAAGAACGCTGGTTTCGTCGTGATCCGCGAATCGTGTGGTTTGATATTGATGTTGACCCAGTTGCCGAAGTCGCACCGCAACTCATCAGGCTTTTTGGCGAGCCTTCTTAATCAGCCTTATGACCTTCTTAATCAGCCTTATAAATGGTCAACCTTTTGGCGTAGTCTGAGGACAAGTCCTATGCATATTGATCTGTCCAAACATCACGGCCTCGGCAATGACTTTTTAGTCATCAATATTGCACAAGCCGACGCTTCATTCCGTTGGTCCGAATTGGCTCAACGTTGGTGTGATCGTCGTTTCGGAGTAGGGGCTGATGGTTTGTTGTTGCTCGAAATCAAGCAGGGCAATCGACTCGCAATGGTGTTGTATAACGCCGATGGCAGTCGAGCCGAAATGAGCGGAAACGGTATTCGCTGTTTGGTGCAGGCCGCACATTGGGAAATTGCGGGCCCTGAGGGCAAGCCTGCGACATACATTGTTGACACTGATGCCGGTGAGCGCACCGTGAGCGTTGAAAGTGATTGGCACGAGGGTTCATTAGACATCAGCGTTGACATGGGTCGCGTCACCGATCTACCCGAACCGCATAACTGGGCCAGTCTCGGATGCAACCCTGATCGTCCGGTACGCCATCTGTCCATGGGCAATCCGCACTCGGTTGTCGGAGTGGACGATGTTGCCATGGTCAACCTCATTGAACTTGGACAAAAAGTTCCACACCTGAATCTTGAAATTATTGAACCTGGACCCGAGCCCCATGCGATCACGATGCGTGTACATGAACGCGGTGCCGGAATTACTTTGGCCTGTGGAACTGGTGCCTGTGCTGCCGCCGAAGCAGCGATTGCGTGGGGGCTTGTACCGGCCTCAACATCCGAAGTCATTGTGCATATGGACGGTGGCGATGCCAAGGTTCGGGTTGACTCGTCAACTCGTGCCGTGACCTTGATCGGGCCAGCGGTCTTTATCGCGTCAATTTCGGTGCACATGTGACGAACTCAAGTCCAAACTCGCCATATAACCAAGCCCTTGGTCAGACCCTGATTGAGCGCTCGATTCGTGAGCGAATTGTTTTGGTTGGCGTGACATTGCATGGTAAAACCGAAGAAGACACCGAAGCCAGCCTCGATGAATTGAGTTTGTTGATCGATACCGCGGGTGCTGATGAAGCGGGTCGACTCACGCAAAAGCGAGACGTGCCAGATCACACTTGGTTCGTTGGTAAAGGTAAGGCTGAAGAGCTGCGCGAATTATGTTTGGCAGTTGATGCCGACACCGTGGTTTTTGACAATGAATTGTCACCTGGTCAGCAATACAACTTAGAAAAGTTGTTGGGGCGAACTGCACTAGACCGCACTGCGGTGATTCTTGACATCTTTGGACAAAATGCCCACACCCTCGAGGGCAAGGCTCAAGTCGAACTGGCCTTACTGCGTTATCGCTTGCCACGTTTACGACGCGGTGCCGATGCCAAAATGTCGCAGCAGCGAGGTGGCGTTGGATC
>CAMDCI010000185.1 GCA_945889715.1 Bifidobacterium breve
ATCAGGCGCGGTGAATTTGTTGGGATCGTCGGACCATCTGGTTCAGGCAAGACGACGCTGTTGCGGGCGTTACTGGGTTCCATCAAACCAGTGCATGGCAAGGTTGAAAGATTGCCCGGTCTGAGATTGGCGTATGTTCCTCAGTTGGAAACTGTTGATTGGAATTTCCCAGTAACCGTTGGCGAAGTGATTGGGATGAGCCGTCCCCAACGTTTGATGCGTCCAAAATCGCAAAACTCCGAACTTGCTTTAATCGAAGATGTCCTCGAGCGCTTAGGTCTCGGGGGACTGTTACAGCGTCATATTCGAGAGTTGTCGGGCGGTCAGCAGCAGCGAGTCTTCTTGGCGCGTGCCCTCATTCAAAAGCCCGACATGTTGATTCTCGACGAACCGACTGCTGGCGTTGATGTGCGGACGCGACATGAGGTACTTCATGTTCTTGCTGACCTTAATGAAAGTCCACCAAACGGAGATGGCATCGCAATTGTTCTTACGACGCACGATCTCAACGGACTAGCGGCCCACCTTCCACGTTTGGTGTGCTTCAACCGAACAGTCATCGCCGATGGAACTCCGGCCGAAGTTTTGCAACCGTACTTTTTGGAGCGTACATATGGCGCGCCGATGGAAGTTTTGCAACATGGAGGCATGCCCATTGTTCTTGAGCAAGGTGGCGATGAACTGCGCAATCGTTTGAACCGAAGCAGTGCATCGTGATTGTTGCTGTCGATCTACTCAAACCATTTTCATATGAGTTTTTCCGTAACGGTCTGATTATCGCTACGTTGGCGGGAGCCCTTTGCGGACTCATCGGAGTCTTTGTGGTTTTGCGAGGTATGAGTTATATCGGACATGGACTGAGTCATGCCGTGTTTGGCGGCGCCGCATTGGCCGCCGTCTTGAATTTGAATTACTTCCTTGGTGCCGGATTTTGGGGCCTTGCTTCTGGATTAATGATTGGTCGAGTCTCCCGCAAGCGCATCATTGGTGCCGATGCTGCAATCGGAGTGATTACGACGGCATCTTTTGCGATGGGGTTGGCATTGCAGGCGCGATTTGGTCAGGCCAAAAGAAGTATCGATGCTGTTCTCTTCGGCAATGTATTAGGTGTTTTCACGAGCGATATTTTGGCAGTTGCTGGCGTTGGGGTTTTAAGTGTCGTTGTCATCATCGGCTTGTATCGCAAACTTTTGTTTGCCACTTTTGATCCCGAGGTTGCTGGTGTGAGTGGAGTCAGTGTCCCGGCGATGGAAGCGGTGCTCATGGTTCTGCTCTCGGCAACAATCTTGGTGACCGTTCGAGTGATCGGTGTTCTGCTCATTTCTGCGCTGCTGGTTCTTCCCGCTGTAACCGCTCGAATGCTGACGAATTCGTTTGGTCGGATGCTGTGGCTCTCGCCAGTTCTCGGCGCAATTTTCGGTGGTGTGGGCATGTACATCAGTTGGTATGCCGACATTCCAAGCGGAGCGGTCATCATTTTGGCTGGCACTTTGGTATTCATTGCGGCGTACTCAGTCGTTGGGGTTCGGCGACGTACACAACTTGCTGGTATCAACCACCACTGAGGAATTGCTAGTTACGAGTTGATGACCCACTCGACACCTTGCGGCGTATCGCGTACTTCTACGTTGATGGCGGCCAAACGATCACGAATTAAATCAGATAGGTCGTACCGTTTGTCAGCCCGAACGGCCGACCGAAGTTCAAGAAGAACATTCATAATCGCTTCAAGAGCATCGCGAGGATTGGCGAGTCCGCCGACGGCAGCATCACCCAAACGAACAATCATTGAGCGCAAAGCTGCATGGGCATTATCCATTTCTTCGCCTTGCAAAGTGTCGGCCGACCACGCGTGGATCGCCGATTCAAGAGAAAGAACCGCCCGTGCTGCACCAGCGGCATCACCGGCTGTCATTGATTCATTGAATGATCGTTCGGCATTTCGCGTGTCATTGGCCAGCGACGTTGAATCCTTGTGAGTTTCTGATTTCGCATCGGGAGCCTCTGTTACGTGAATCGGAATATTCGTTGCGCCAGTTGCCGGGTCGCGAAGTGCATCAATCGAGATCACATCGCCAGAATTGTGGATTGTTGAACGCCCCTTGATGCGCACGGTGATGGTGCTATTGCCAATCACAGTCGCGGTATTGGAGTCGAGATCCAAAATGACTCCAGTGTGTTCGTCAACTCCGATGACATGCGCATCGGCTGGGAGTTGTTCCTCAAGCATGGCAAGTCGGTGTTCGCCCAGGTAACAGAATCGTGTGTCGTGATGGCCGCCCTCGGCATTGTCGTAGTGCGGAATGACTGCGACATTCAGTCCGATTTCGCCCAGGACATCGAGACCCTCAAGCCAACAGGGATCATCGCCGACTTTGTAAATCTCGTACACCGGGACTGTGTAGCGACCAAGCGTCAGCGCGGCTGCAGAGGCAAACGTAACCGCACCACCCGTGCGCATTTTCCCGCGCACAATATCGGGAACGGCAGTCCCAGCCCATTGACGAAGTGCATAGGTTGGACTACCGGGTCCGGCAAAAACATAATCAGCTTGGCGGACCCGAGAGAGTCCTTGTTCGACCGTCAAGGTGTCTTGACCATGTAGTCGAGTCAGCCCAGCAATTTCAATGGGATGACCAACGCTCTTACGAAAATACTCAACTGCTTTTGATGCAAGTTCAGCAGCATTTTCTTGAAAGCCGTAGGGAGTATCGAGAACAACTGCTTTGGGCGTTCCAGGAAATCGGGCAATCAACTCGCGATGATGCTTCATCATCGTGGGTGCGGTTTCGCCTGAACCCATGATGGTCAAGATGCGCGGAGAAGTACTCATGTGAAGAAACCATTCTTGTAATGAGTGATCAGAACATCGGCGCATCGCTCGGGATGCTGTGCATGTAGGTCGTGGTGTGCCGGGCGAAACCAGTGAGCGCGTCCGCTCTTCAGCTTTCCGAGGGCTGCGTTGATTGCGGTTTCTTTGTTGCTTGTCCATGCAACATCGCCCGAGTCGGCCGGCATAAACAAGACGGGCCGCTCGATAGAAGCGAACATGTCAGATGGGCGGTGCATCCATAATTCTTTGAGAATCAACATATGTCGATCAAAGGTCAGCCAGGGACTAATTGTCCCGTCTTCATGAAACTCAAAGTTAGAAAGCGATCCAATGATTCCCGATTCGGGCCAATCAGAATTGGTGGCACGAATCGCGCTCTCAAGTCGACTGGCGCGCATTCCAGCGAGACGTGGCGGCTGCATTCGTTCGGCACAAACTTCCCAGTCGGGGAACGAGTCGCCTAGTTGAATAAAGCCACCGTCAACGGGAACTGCGGCAATAACGCGGTCGGGGTGTTGATGAGCTGCGTGTACGACAATGTTGCCTCCCCATGACTGACCAACAAAAATTGCTGTGTCGATTGCCAGAGCGTCGAGTAATTCACACAGATCACGGGTCACGGTGTCAAAGTCGTATCCATCGTCTGGCTTGTCGCTACGTCCATGTCCCCGAAGGTCGACAGCGATACTGCGATGGCCTTTGGCAGCGAGTACTGAGCCGACTCCGTCCCACATTCGTGAATTAGACGCGAGTCCATGGATCAGTAAGAAAACCGGACTGTCTGAAGTCTCGGGGCCGCGATGGAGAGTTCGTAACCGAAGTCCAGATGCCAGGCCAATATGAGCCTCGCGGGCATCAGAAATAGGGAATCGTTCGGGGGACGCGGTCATGGTTCTTAGAGTCTGCCCGTTTTTGGCGATAAATGAGAGAGCGAAGGGCGAGCAATCGGGCACCTCGGCGTGGCACGATAGAGG
>CAMDCI010000186.1 GCA_945889715.1 Bifidobacterium breve
GTAACCTTGGAATGCTCGCCCTCGTAGCTCAGCTGGATAGAGCAATGGACTTCTAATCCATCGGTCGCATGTTCGAATCATGCCGAGGGCGCACATCAAAACGGGCATTTCCCGATGAAAACGACCATTTTCCCCCTACACTTCAGCGTCTGTTCCGATGGGGTTTCAAGCCCATTTCGGCGATTCTGAGCGAGGTCTGAGTGAAGTTCAAAAAGGGCGACACCGTCATCTATCCCCAGCATGGAGCCTGCAAAGTTGAGGCCATTCGCAAGGAAGATCCTCTCAATACTGGCAAGCAACAGGAATACCTGGTTCTCCGCACCGTGATCGGCGACATGACCCTGCGAGTTCCGATGTCGAAGGTCGACGAAGTCGGCGTTCGCCCGCCGGTGTCACCCGACGAACTCGAAGACTTGGTCGCAGTGTTGGCTAAAGCCGACCCTCGCGTGCCCAGCAACTGGAGCCGTCGCTTCAAGAACCATCAGGAAAAGCTCAAGAGTGGCGACGTGTACCAGGTCGCTGAAGTTGTTCGGAACCTCGCCGCGCGTAACCGCGATGCATCGTTGTCGGCCGCCGAACGCACCATGTACGAGCGGGCCCGCGTCAACCTCATTTCTGAAATTGCTCCGGCCTTGAAGGTCACCACCGATGAAGCCGAGGTCTATCTCGACGAAGCATTGGCTAAGGGCGTCTTGAAACCAGTGAAGGTGGCCAAGCCCGCTAAGGCCGCAGCACCCAAGGTTGAAGCACCAAAGGTTGAGAGCGACGATGACGATCTTGATGACGACCTCGACGAGAAGCCAGCCGCTAAGGCAGCGCCAGTCAAGAAGGCCGCACCGGTCAAAAAGGCTGCTGAACCGAAGGCTGCGCCTGCGAAGAAGGCTGCTGCACCTAAGCCTGTTGCCGAAAAGGCTGAGAAGGCCGAAGTTCCGGCGAAAAAGGCTCCGGTAAAAAAGGTCGTCGCCAAAAAGCCCGCCAAGGCCTGATCTTCCTCGTACATCTCATGTTGAGGTGGAGCGGGAGTGACTTCAATAATGCGTGGCTAGGGTTCGTTTCATGATGAAGCGAGAAGTTGTTGCCCGTCAAGAGCTTGCCGATCGTATTTTGCGTTCCGAAATCGACACAGTCATCATGGCTTTTGTCGATCGTTACGGGCGTCTTGTAGGTAAGCGTGCGACTGGTCGTTTCTTTCTCGATCACGTTGCCGACCATGGCACTGAGAACTGCGACTATCTGCTCACATGCGATATTGATAATCAACCATCAGAGGGCTTCCGGTTCTCAAGTTTCGATAAGGGTTACGGCGACATGTTGGCCATGCCCGATTGGGACACCGTGCGCATCGCGTCATGGCTGCCCAAAACCGCAATCATCATGTGCGATCTTTTGGATGTCGCGAACAATTCGTTTGTCGATGTGGCACCACGCAGCATTTTGCGGGCGCAAGTTGAGCAGGCTGCAGCCCTGGGCTTCTTACCGTTGCTCGGCAGCGAAATTGAATTCTTTTTGTATCACGATTCGTACGACGAGGCGAAAGCAAAGAACTATCACTCGTTGCGTACGCATTCGGCGTGGGCCGAGGATTACAACATTTTGCAAACAACCCGCGATGAATACATCGTGGGTGCAATACGTAGTGCTCTAGAAAACTCGGGTGTGCCCATTGAGTTCTCAAAGGGTGAGGCTGGTGCTGGTCAGCACGAAATCAACTTGTCGTATTCAACGGCAGTTGAAATGGCCGACCGTAATCACATCTACAAAAATGCCGCTAAAGAAATTGCGGCAGCCAATGGGCGATCAATCACCTTTATGGCTAAGCCCGATTTCAATGATGTCGGATCGTCGTGTCACATTCACGCAAGTTTGTGGACGCTTGATGGATCGAAGTCGGTCTTTGAAGATCACAACGATGCCTTAGGCATGAGCGAGACATTCCGGCACTTCTTGGCTGGACAAATTCACACGGCTCGAGAATTCTCATTGCTGTGGGCACCAACTGTGAACAGCTACCGACGTTTCCAGCCTGGTTCGTGGGCGCCAACCGGTATTGGTTGGGGAGTCGACAATCGCACTCTTGGCTTCCGCAAAGTTGGGCACGGTTCAGGTACTCGTGTTGAGAACCGCATTCCAGGTGCTGATGCCAATAGTTACTTGGCATTCGCTGGAACAATTGCTGGTGGCTTGTACGGCATCAAGAACAAGTTGGCGTTGGGTGAACCGTTTGCTGGCAACGGATACGAAGACGCCAACGTTGGGCGAGTGCCGTGGAATCTTCCTAGTGCCATTGAGTTGTGGCGCAATAGTTCAATTGCTCGTGAGTGCTTTGGTGAGAATGTTCACCACTGGATCTTGCGTTCGGCCGAAAGCGAATGGGAAGCCTTCAATCGCACCGTGACCGATTGGGAAAAGAACCGTTACTTCGAGCGGATCTAAGCAAGGTTGATTGCGGCGAAGTCTGGCCATAGTGAAATCTGCATTCTTGCCGATGCGGGCAGTATCGTCGTGAGCAAAGAACGGAGTTTGTCATGAGCGCAGTCGCGGGTCGTCTACAAGGAAAAGTTGCCATCATTACCGGAGGTTCGTCTGGCCTTGGTCGTGTCGGAGCCGAACTGTTCGCCCGTGAAGGCGCGCAAATCGTGATCGCCGACGTTGTCGACGGTGACGAAGTTGTTGACGCCATCGATGCTGCTGGGGGCGAAGCAACCTTTGTGAGTTGTGACGTGAGTGATGAAGGTTCGGTTGAAGCAGCAGTTCAGCATGCCGTTGAGACTTTCGGTGGTCTGCACATCTTGTACAACAATGCCGGCGTGATGTTGAGTGACGACGATGGTCCGACCAACACTTCAGTTGATGTGTACCAAAAGACGATGGACATCAATGTCTTGGGCACGTTGCTTGGTTGTCGTTATGCGATTCCAGCAATGTTGGCT
This sequence comes from Bifidobacterium breve, assembly GCA_945889715.1. Classification (GTDB taxonomy): domain Bacteria; phylum Actinomycetota; class Acidimicrobiia; order Acidimicrobiales; family Ilumatobacteraceae; genus Casp-actino8. The sequence goes on from CAMDCI010000186.1 coordinate 2,931, forward strand.
TCAGGCGGCGGTTCAATTGTGAACGTCGCAAGCTTTGTGGCACACATGGGTGCAGCAATGCCTCAAGTTGCGTACACGGCGTCTAAGGGTGCCGTGCTGGCGATGACACGCGAGATTGCTGTGATTTACGCTCGTCAAGGAATCCGGGCGAATTCGTTGTGCCCTGGCCCGATTATGACGCCGATGTTGGCCAAGTTCTTGAGCGATGATGCCAAGCGCAATCGTCGTTTGGTGCATATCCCGATGGGACGTTTCGGTGATCCGATCGAAATCGCCAATGGTGCGCTGTTCTTGGCTTCTGATGAGAGCAGTTGGATGACTGGCCAATCGCTCATCATCGACGGTGGCATCACCGCCGCCTACGTCACCCCTGAATGAACTGATATCAATCAGTTAGTGAAGGATCACTAAGCCGTTGGCGGTCAGAATTTCGGCGGTCAACCTTGCATTGTCGGCGTAGCTCAGAGTGATGTTGGCTTCTTCATCACCGAGTTGTGCTTCATCACTCACCGCCGACAAGAACAAGTCAATTGTTCGCGGTTGTGGATGAAAGAGATCAAGCACCATCAATGTTCCACCAATGGGCATATCGGCTGTTGGATGAACGGTGCGACCCCAATCAATAAAGAACGGGAGCACGCCACCTTCAGGAATGGGGAGCGATGTGAGAGTTAACTCCCATTCGAGCAACACGCCATCAGGACGTTGACGACTCATAGCGCGCACATCGCCCGGATCAAAGCCAGCCTCACGTGCAGCCTGCACAACATCAATGAGTGGACGTTGCGGAGCAGCGCACCACCCGACGAGTGACGGCTCGGTTAAATCATCAATGCCGAACGGACGCGGATTCACGGGCTCGGGTTGAGCGGG
>CAMDCI010000187.1 GCA_945889715.1 Bifidobacterium breve
GACCTTGATTCGTTTTGAGGAACTATTCAATGTGCCCTCAATTGTGTTTCAGTAACTGCCAATTCTCATTTGAGGCGACGACCGTGAATTCTTCTGAAATCGACTCCAGGATCGCTGACAATTCTGAATCGAGCTGAGTCGGCAACACAACAAAATCTACAAATTCAGCGAGTGGACTTCGAAGACCTTCGGTCGAGGTGTCGGGACCGTACATCACAATCTTGAACGGATTAGGAAACATGTAGACCTCCTTACGATGCGTAAGGTGTGGCGCCAACGAATGGAAAACAGAAATACTTGCCTCCGCTGGAACAAGATCCATTATTTCAAAACTCGATAGAGCGACCGGATTATTAGCCCCCCATCTCGGAAAATCGTCTGATCTGAAAGGTACATATGACCAAGCGTTGCCGGCGAGCAGTGAAGTGATAGCCACTAGTCCCGCAATCATAAATCTTCTGCGGCGATCCATTTTGGCAAGCCCAACTATTACCGCAATAAGTAATGCTGGAACGATGATCAAGGAATAGTGATACTCAATATGGAATTGGTACCAAAAGGTGCTGACAATATTTGAGAAAATAACCAAGGAGCTCACCATCGCAACTTCTGGAGCGAGAAAACTCATAAAAGCGAAGGGAGCGAAAAGTTTCCAAAGATAAATCGGGCGCTCTTCAGATGTCAGGTATCTCACAACATTAGTTGGGCTGGTTAGACACTCTTTGATGAACCCTCCAACTCCACCAAACGGGATTCTCCACGCATTACGAGTGGGAACACCAATTAAATTGCGCATGATTAAAAACATTCCTGCAAACGCTGCGGATATCGCCACGAATGAGGTGATTAACCCGCGCCGTTTATCTCCTCGTAAAGCGATCAATCCACCCAATGGCAATATCAGCAGTACAACATCCTCTTTTACCAACAGACACAACGCCATCGCGATCCAATAACGACGCCATTTCTTTTCCAAGGCTGCGATCAAAGCGATTGGGACCAACAATCCCAAAAAAGCCTCAGGATGGAAATTCTCAAGATTTGTTCCATTCACGACTGGATTAACAATCCAGATAACCGCAAAAAAGAAACCAAATGCATTACTTTCCAAAACACGTCGAGCGTAGAAATAAATTGGAATTGCACCCGCTGATATAACAGCAGCTTGCAGGAAAAGAAGTGTTTCGACTCCAGGGAAGAACCAGTAGATCGGTGTCAAGAAAATCAAAATCAGCGAAGCATGGTCGCCGAATAGATTGCGACCCATCAAAGTTACGAATGGCGCTTCAAATTGCGAGAGAAGCCAAAGTCCCTGATCATAAAGTCCTACGTCAAAAGCCGAAGTTCCTAAACCACGATGAATGTCCCATTGCAATCGCGTCACAATGTAGGTATGAATCACCACCGCTAGGAAGGTTGCGAAAGTCCACATTGAAATTTGGCCCAATCGCCCGATGGCACGACTTTGAACCGAAGTTAAAAGTCGCTTTGATTCGGCGTAAGTTTTGAACATAACTTCTGCTCTCTAACTCTTAAATAAGAACTCTTCGTCTTCAGGACGAAGGAACATCGATAACTCTGCTCGAAGCTCGGATTGCTTTGTCAGAGTGATGTCAGGATCGACCATTTCGTAAGCCGCTTCGCGCGCCAACTCAACAAGTTCGCGATCTCGGCGCAGCGATGCCAACTTCAGATCGCTGCGGCCTTTTTGTTCTTTGTTCATTAACGTGCCTTCACCGCGCAATTCGAGGTCGGCTTCGGCCAAATAGAAGCCATCATCTGATTCAACGATCGCGTCAATCCGCGGATTTGATTCAGAGAGCAAACCATCATCATTCTCTTTAATCGATGTCACCAACCAACAACGCGAAGCATGTACCCCACGCCCAACTCGACCACGCAATTGATGAAGCTGAGCGATGCCAAAACGATCGGCGTCCAAAATCACCATGATCGTGGCATTTGGAACGTCGACACCAACTTCGATCACCGTTGTTGCAACGAGCACATCAGTTTCGCCAGCACGAAAGGCGTCCATAACCGACTCTTTTTCGGCCGACGACATGCGACCATGAAGCAATGCCAAACGAAGGCCCTTCAGTTCATCAAACGCCAAACGTGCGATTGTTTCTTCGGCCGATGCCACCTCAAGTTTTTCACTCTCCTCGATGAGTGGACATACGATGTAGATCTGTCTTCCCGCCGCAACCTCAGCACGAACATCGGTCCACACTTCAGCCTCTTCGTCTTCGCCTAATGCATGCTTCGTCACGATGGGTGTACGCCCTGGCGGCTTTTGATCAAGAACACTCACATCAAGATCGCCGTACACGGTCATCGCTGCGGTTCGCGGAATCGGAGTGGCGGTCATCACCAAAACATCAGGCACCGCCCCACCGTCTTCACCCTTGTTGCGTAACGCCGCGCGCTGCTCAACGCCAAAGCGGTGTTGCTCGTCAACAACAACGACTCCAAGACTATGAAACTGCACCGAATCTTGAATGAGAGCGTGAGTTCCGATCGCGATATCAATATTGCCGTCAGCGAGGCCAGCTAACACATCACGGCGTCGCTCAGCCGTCACACTGCTCGTCAATAATTCGACTCGTACTTCTCGCTCGCCAAACAAGTTGTCGCTCGCCGGAATATGAAGACCCGCCAACAGTTTGCGAATACCTACTGCATGTTGCTCGGCCAAAACTTCAGTTGGTGCCATCAGAGCACCTTGATGCCCACCTTGGACTGCAGCCAACATTGCCGACACTGCGACAATCGTTTTGCCGGCGCCCACGTCACCTTGCAATAAGCGATGCATCGGGTGCGGACTCGCAAGGTCAGCCTCAATTTCGGCAATGACTCGATGCTGTGCCTGCGTCAACTCATATGGCAGGTGTTGGTAAAAGCGCCCAACAAGCTGACCGCTCACTTTGTGTTGAATCCCAATCGAGTCTCTTTCAATTAAACGCTTGCGCATCACTAAAACCAATTGCACTCGCAGCAACTCATCAAATGCCAAACGCCGTCGAGCCATTTCTTTCTCGGCGAAAGTTTCGGGAACATGAATTCCGAACAACGCGTCTTGGCGATCCATCAATTTGTATTTTTTACGCATTGCTTTCGGCAATGGATCACTGATTCCACGCGTCCGGCAACGATTAAGCGTTTCGTCAATCGCCTTCAACACAACCCACGATGGCAAATCAATCTTTTCACTTTGCGGGTACACCGCGACTATGGGACGTGGGCGTTCGTCAGGATCGCCCAAAATATCAACAGTCGGGTTTGCCATTTGCTTGGTTCCGTTAAATGAACCGAGTCGACCAAACACCGCTACATACGAACCGACTTTCAGCTGTCTTTCGCGCCATGGTTGATTAAAGAAGACGATTGACAAACGCCCGCTCTCATCGGCGATTGTTGCAGTGACGCGCGATGGGCCTCGCCTTGCCCCTTTAGGTGGAGTTGTTACCGAGCGCACTTCGCCGATCACCAAAGAATCTGCGCCCTCAATCGCACCGGCAATCGTCGCTTCTTTCGTGCGGTCAATCCAACGACGCGGATAATGAGTCAATAAATCAAGCAGGTTTTCGACGCCAAATTTGGCGAAGCTCTCCGCTCGTTTACCTGCTCCAACTGATTTGAGTCGCGTCATCGGCATGCCCGACAACTCAGAAAATGAAATGGGGCCGGTGGGAGCGGATTCAGTCACTCGTCACCGCGTCATTCAACGCCGAATAGATAT
>CAMDCI010000188.1 GCA_945889715.1 Bifidobacterium breve
GGCGTGCCACTTGCTTGGCTTTTAGCTCGCGTCGAATTCCCTGGTCGTCGATTTATTCGAGCACTGACAACACTCTCCATGGTTCTTCCTCCCGTTGTCGGCGGAATCGCTCTCTTATTTACATTTGGACGACGAGGTCTCATTGGTCAATACCTCGATAGTTGGTTTGGAATTCGTATACCTTTCACAACAACTGCTGTCGTCATGGCGCAATGTTTTGTGGCCATGCCCTTTTTGGTCCTCACGGTTGAAGCGGCGTTGCGCCAACTTGATTCACGTTTTGAAGGTGCTGCTCGAACGCTCGGAGGAACGCGATGGTACGTGTTTCGTCGAGTCACCTTGCCCAGTATCAGACCAAGCCTCTTTGCCGGAATTGTCCTCGCCTGGGCACGCGCGCTCGGAGAATTCGGGGCGACCATCACCTTTGCTGGAAACTTGCCGGGCACTACGCAGACCATGCCGCTCGCGACATACGCCGCCCTCGATTCAAATCCTGAATCTTCGCTCATTCTTTCGCTCGTCATGATCGCAATCGCGTTCACCATTTTGATCGCGCTGAGAGATCGCTGGCTTGGCCGAACCGAACAAGGCCTTTCACTATGACTCTCGATACTCGATTCACTCTGTCGCGGGGCACTTTTACCCTCGACGTCAATCTCGTGTTTAATGAGGGCGAAGTTGTCGCAATCATGGGACCAAATGGTTCGGGTAAATCAACTTTCCTTCACGCCATCGCTGGCTTGCTTCCCGTTACATCAGGGATGTTGGCACTTAACGGTGAAACCTTTGATGATGCAGAGACCGATACTTACGTTGATCCGACGCAACGCACCGTCGGAATAGTCTTCCAGGGCGGACTCCTTTTCGAAACGATGACCGTTTTAGAGAATATTGTTTTCGGACTTCGCGCCCGAAAGATTAAACGTGCCGCCGCAGCCACTCAAGCTCAACCGTTAATCAATCAATTTGCACTTACTGATCTTCTTGAACGGCAGCCCCGAGAATTAAGCGGTGGGCAGGCCCAACGAGTCGCAATAGCCAGAGCGTTGGTCACCCAACCCAAAGTTCTCTTACTTGATGAGCCAATGTCGGGGCTTGACACTGCAACTCGTCAACTCATTCGCCAAGAATTCCGTGAAGTTCTGGCCAGCTTTGCCGGATATCGAATTCTTGTCACCCACGATTCAGAAGACGCTTTGGCCATGGCTGATCGCATTATTGAACTAAACGAAGGAAAAGTTATTTGGGATGGCACAGTGTCTGAATATCGAGAAACGAGATGAGTCGACAAGCGCGCGAGTCCCACGATCTTCTGCTGGGAGAATGGGCATGCCTTGGCTTGTTGTATAAAAAGCCTTCACATGGCTTTGCCATCGCAGCGCGACTCAAACCCGGTTCTGATATCGGCCGTATTTGGTCGTTGACTCGCCCACTCACCTACCGAGCGCTCGAACAACTGCAGATTCACGGATATGTCGAAGAATTTGGTGAAGAAGCAGGTCTCGCTGGAGGTAATCGAACTCTTCTCACGATCACCAAGTCAGGGCGAGCGATGTTCCGAACATGGATCAATACGCCTGTTGTCCATTTGCGAGACATGCGCAGCGAATTACTACTCAAATTGGTGTTGGCCGACGAATGCGGAATTGATATCTCCGACATGTTGAAGACTCAACGGAAAAACATCAAAACATTGCAACGAAACATTGCAAGCAGTCTTGACGGCAACGACACAAATGACACTGTGCATAAATGGCGTGGCGAAATCGCCGAAGCAACTCTGCGCTTCATCGACTCATTGAAATAATCAGCCTCTATATGGACGAATACCGCCAACCGGAACGGTTCCGAGTCGACCCTGTTGATAATCATCAAACGCTTGACGAATTTCATTTTCGGTATTCATCACAAACGGACCATGAGCAACAATTGGTTCGCCAATCGGTTGGCCACCGAGCAAAAGAAGATCAAGCGATGAATCATCATCTGCTTGCAAAGAAATTGAGTCGCCACTTCCGTAGACGGCTAACTGACCTAAGTGGAACGGTCGTCGTTCATCACTGACCGAGCCAGAACCGGCAAGCGCATAAGCCAATGCGTTGAATGCAGGGTTCCATGGCAGTTCAACTCGTGCTCCTGGCGCCAATGTTACGTGTGCAACGACAATGGGCGTATGAGTTGAACCTGGACCGTGAAATTCTCCCAAGTCTCCGGCAATCAAACGAATGAGTGCACCACCATCTGGCGACGAAAGCAACGTCACAAGATCGGCTTCAAGATTTTGATACGCCGGCGAAATCATTTTTTTATGACTGGGAAGATTCACCCATAACTGAACGCCATGGAAGAGCCCGCCGGCAATCACCAATTTTTCTGGTGGAGTTTCGATGTGCAGAATTCCGGCACCAGCAGTCATCCACTGGGTTGACCCATCAGCAATAACACCACCGCCACCATGTGAATCTTGGTGGACAAAAATGCCATCCATGATGTACGTCACCGTCTCAAAACCACGATGCGGATGCCAATCGGTTCCGCGTGGTTCGTATGGTGCGTAATTCACTTCACCCATCTGATCCATATGAATAAACGGATCAAGAATCTCACGACTCACACCAGCGAATGCTCGACGCACCGGGAATCCTTCACCTTCATGACCACTCGGCGCAGTTGTCACCGAAATGACTGGACGAGGATGTCCCTCAATCGGTGCAGTAATTCGAGGAAGGGTCAAGGTATCGGCGGTAATTGCGGGCATGCCATATTCAACACTTGACTTCGCCGCAAAATTTCAAGTTGTCAAGAATTTTTGTCACTCAAGTTGCACCACCTGACGACTCAACCGGTGCCAACCCAAATCCTCGAGACTCAGTCGCCTATCGTGTGAAAGTGCCTTTGCCAGTCCCCCAAGTGATCCAACCTCGATTCGCGAATCGGCATGGGGGCTCAGAGCGCAAAGTTGCCACAGGGCGCGAGTTCATCATCTTGCTCACCTGTCTCATGGCAAGCGCTGCTTTATCGATCGACCTCATGCTTCCAGCATTCCCCGAAATGCGCCAAGAGTTCGGAATGTCACCCGACTCCACCCAAGTGAGTTGGGTCGTTACTTCCTATTTTCTCGGACTAGCAGTTGGGCCATGGTTGTACGGTCCTGCATCCGATCGTTATGGACGACGCGCTCCTCTCTTCGCCGGTCTCACGTTGTTTATCGTTGGCGCGCTTCTTGCCAGTGTTGCGCCATCGTGGGGTTGGGTGATCGCTGCACGATTTATTTGGGGGCTTGGTACTGCTGCCCCCCGCGCTCTCAGTACTGCAATGATTCGCGATCGCTATGAAGGATCTGCGATGGCTCAGTTGATGTCGCGCATGGTTGCTGTCTTCTTGCTTGTTCCGATTCTTGCGCCAAGTATCGGTGCTGGATTAATCAATATTGCTCCTTGGCGTATCGTTTTCTGGGTGCCCGCGGGTGTTGCGTTGATCTTGATGATCTGGTCACGTCGGCTTCCCGAAACGTTGGCTCTCGACAAGCGGCGACCCTTCACTTGGAGCGCAGTGGGTCAAGCTGGACGTGAAGTACTGACGCATCGAGCAACATTGAGTTTCATTATTGCCATGACATTTCTCTTCGCGGTGATGACGACATACCTTTCTGGATCAGAAGTCATCGTCGAAGATGTCTACGGATATGGCTCTTGGTTCCCGTTGATTTTCGGAACCTTGGCCGTCTTGCTCGC
>CAMDCI010000189.1 GCA_945889715.1 Bifidobacterium breve
GATGGTGCCAAGGGGCGAGCCATTGAACGCATCGGCGAACCGGGACGAATAGGAGCCGAACGCTGAAGAGTTGACAGTTGACGACGGAAGTCAATAACTGATGAGTTGGGGCGATTGACCTGACGGCCACGCAACAACGGCGGAACGAGAACTGTGGCCCAGGCGGCTACAACTACTAACAAAACGATGGTGCCCATGTCGACGTCCTCCCCTCAATCTTGAATCGGTTAACCGGCTATTTGCACTAACGATGTACTTAAAAAATTGCGACCACCGAGGCGGTCACGAGTTACTAGGCAACCCGCTTCATTACAGTTTTACAACATTCGTGACGAACGACGCAATATTAGGCGAACTTTGGGTGAACGGCCCGTCAATCGAGATGGATACAAAACGCATCCAGATCGCCGGCGTCACAACCCCGAATTTGGCTATTTCCCCTGTTCAGGGGCTCGCCGATAGGTGCCAGAAGCCCCTCCAGTCTTCTCCCAGAGGGCCAATTCGCCAATCACCATCGACTTATCGATGGCTTTACACATGTCATATATGGTCAACGCCGCCACCGAGCAGGCGCAGAGGGCCTCCATTTCGACTCCAGTGCGCTCAAACACCTCGGCATGAGCTTCGACCACAATGTGATCGTCGGCAATCTCAAAGCTGATTGAGGTACTTGTCAACATCACCGGGTGGCACAGCGGAATGAGGTCAGACGTTCGTTTGGCGGCCTGGATACCGGCGATTCGAGCCACTGCCAAGACATCACCCTTTTTCAGATCTTGGTTTGTCACCGCAACAATCGTGTCTGGGCTCATAAAAATTTTGCATCGGGCAACTGCACGACGTTGCGAGGGCTGCTTGGCCCCGACGTCAACCATGCGCGCCTGCCCCTGTTGATCAAGGTGCGTCAGCCCAGATACGTGGGAATCAGATTGGTTTGAGCGCTCATTCACATTCGTAAGAGTATCTGCCAAATGATATTGAACGAGTCAGGAGTCACCTAGTTCTGACCCGACACCAATGACCTACGTGTTCAACGATGGTCATATGAAGGTCATGACGCAACAGTGGCAAGAGTTACTTTTTGCCCATTGGGCCTACGAACCTGAGGTCGTTCAGCGACTCCTTCCAGCAGGAGTTGAACTGGACACATTTGAAGGCAGTGCCTACGTAGGACTCGTGCCGTTCAACATGCGCAACTTGCGGTTACGTGGTCTGCCTCCGATTCCAACAACTTCGAACTTTGCCGAAGTCAATGTGCGCACTTACGTCACATCGCGAGGCCGGTCGGCCGTGTGGTTTTTCTCGCTTGACACGCAAAAACTTCTTCCCACTTTGGTGGCGCGCTCGGCATTCAAACTTCCGTATTGCTACGGCAACGCCAGTGTGACATTGACGGGAGCTGGTGAAGGTGCAATATTGACCAGCAATGTCATCCGCAAGTGGCCAAATCGCTCGTCATCGGCAATCGCTGTTCGCGTTGGCGCACCGGTTCAACCAAGTCCCTTGGATAATTTTCTCACTTCACGGTGGGGGCTCGTCTCATCATCTCGTGGTGATCGGCTGTGGTACGGAGCAGTTGAGCACGAAGCCTGGCCGCTTCATCGTGCTGAATTGTTGCATCTTGACGACAACCTCATCACGGCTGCCGGACTCCCCCACCCAGAAGGCGAACCGCAATTACTTTTCAGCCCTGGAGTGCACACCACAATTCATTCATTAGAAAAACTCACGTGACGACGAGAGACCAAACAGCGGCTTGCTGAAATCAGCCGCCAATTTGCGACATCGACCGTTTGGGTCGAATGAAATTAACTTGATTGATCTGGTGTCCCGCCCACTTTGTGCCGACGGCCCGTTCAACTTCGGCAGCAACTGCCGCGTCATCGGCACCCGCCCGCATGAGATCACGCAAATCAAATTCGGTGGTCGCAAACAAACACGTTCTGAATTGTCCATCGGCAGTAAGGCGCACACGATCGCAGTCTCCACAGAACGGTTTGGTCACGCTCGGGATAACGCCCACGCTTCCCTTTCCGTCGAGATAGCGCCAACGGTCGGCCGGAGCAGCACCGCGGGCTGGGATCAATTCAAGTGGATGCACTTGCGCAATCTGCTCAACGATTTCATCTTGGCTGACAACTTTTTCGCTCAACCAATGACCTTCAGCATCAAGGGGCATGAACTCAATGAAACGCACTTCAACGCCCTTGGCTCGCCCAAATTCGGCGAGGTCAAGAATTTCGTTGTCGTTGACTCCGCGCTCGACGACTGCGTTGATCTTGACGCTCGAGAAGCCTGCGCCAATCGCTGCATCAATGCCCGCCAACACACGTGGCAATTCATCGCGGCGGGTCATCTGTTCAAACTTTGCTCGATCAAGAGTGTCAAGGCTGATATTGACGCGGGCGATTCCGGCCAACTTCAATTCATCAACACAATTTGCCAATGTTGCGCCATTCGTTGTGATCGCAAGATCGATCGGTTGACCAGCGAGTGGTGAAGCAGAATCTTTGGGCACTGACAACGCGGCAAGCTTGGCGACTAAAACTGGCAAGTGGGCGCGCATGGTGGGCTCGCCTCCAGTTAAACGAATTCCATCAACACCAAAATGTTCGACGACGATGCGGGCCAAGCGCTCGATTTCTTCAAACGTCAGAACTTCGGTTTTGGGCAACCACACCATTCCTTCGGCCGGCATGCAATAGGTGCAACGAAAATTGCAGCGGTCGGTCACCGAAATGCGCAGGTCGCGAATGGTTCGACCATACGGGTCAACCAGATCTCGAACAACAGTTGTTGATGACATGGCTTCAGGATACGAGAAGGATGGTCGGGACCTCTCCCCCAGCCTCCACCCCAGTGCCGTTGGGAACCACCGCGATGGCATTAGCCAAGGCCGAAGCCGCCAATTGATGACTTCCCTGCAAACGAATCGAGTCAATATGCAGCCGCCCGTCATCCTTAAAGTGGGCGATGACTCGTTGATAGTGGACTTTGCCATCTGCCGAGCGTTTGATTGGACTATCAGCAATCGCAGTGATCAGGGGCCGATCCCATGCCGATTGTGGGTGACCTGCCATCTTGCGAATCGCTGGACGAGCCAATAATTCAAAACTTACTAACGAACTCACCGGATTACCAGGCAACCCAAAGACCGGCACGCGACGTCCAGCATCGGCGTCGAGTAAGCCGAATGCAAACGGCTTAGCTGGCTTGATAGCTAGTTGCATCCAATGCATCTCGGCAATGCGCGACAGAACAGCCTTGACGACGTCATAGTCACCCATGCTCACGCCACCGCTTGTCACAATGGCATCACACTCGGTGGCCGCTTGCCGCAAGACCGCAACAAGTGCAGCCTCATCGTCACGAACAATTCCGTAATCAATTGCTTCTGCCCCAGCCTGGGCAACAAGTCCCATGAGCATGGTGCGATTACTCTCGCGAATCTGTCCGGGTGCCAAAACACTTCCGTCATCGATGAGTTCATCACCCGTTGATAAAACTGCCACACGTACCCGCCGATACACCAACGGATTTCGACAATTCACACTTGCTAACACTCCAGCAACTGATGGCCGAATTTCGGTACCGATGACGAAAACTTTGTCGCCAGCTAAAACATCGTCACCAGCTCGGCGCGCCGCGTCGCCCGAACGAACTTCTTTGAAAATCTGTACGAGTTGAGAACCGTCAAAGTTGACCCGGTCGCCGTCAAA
>CAMDCI010000190.1 GCA_945889715.1 Bifidobacterium breve
CAAGAATTACCAGGCGGTGGTCAATGCCGCTGAGGCCTGCCCGGGCGAGTGCATTTTCATTGAACTCCCTGCTCAGGCGCTCGGTGAATTGTCGGCGAGCGCTTAATTCGGGTTCGCCAAGAAATCTGCGCTGGGTCTATCAATCGGCGTGGATAATTGTTACTATCGGCGTAGTGTTAATTCAGCTAGAGGGTTCGTGACCAGCGAATCCTGCGTTCTTTGGAGTCCCCCCAATGACATCATTTGATCTCGATCTCAGTAAGTACTCGCTCGGTTGGAGCGACGACGTTGAATACGCGTTCAAGCCTGAAAAGGGTCTGAGCAAGCCCGTCGTCGACCAGATTTCGTGGTGGAAGGGCGAGCCCAAGTGGATGACGCAATTCCGCGAGCGCAGCCTGAACTTGTTTGAGAAGAAGCCCATGTCGCCGTGGTTCGCCAACAACATGCCCGATATCGACTTCCAAGACATCTTCTACTACCTGCGTCCGGCGACTGCACAAGTTGATGAATGGGACGACCTTCCCGAGCAGATGAAGGCCACCTACGAAAAGTTGGGTATCCCCGAAGCCGAGCGCAAGTACTTGGCGGGTGTGACTGCACAGTTCGAAAGCGAAGTGGTGTTCCACCGCAACCGTGTTGAACTTGAAGAACAGGGAATCTTGTTCTGCGATATGGACACCGCGTTGCGCGAGTATCCCGAATTGGTCAAGCAGTATTTCGGCACCGTCATTCCGCCAGGGGACAACAAGTTCTCGGCACTCAACAGTGCAGTGTGGTCGGGTGGATCATTCATTTATGTTCCGCCGGGCGTCGAATGCGAAATGCCATTGCAGGCGTACTTCCGCATTAACGCTGAAAATGCTGGACAATTTGAACGCACGCTCATCATTGCCGATGAAGGCTCGAAGGTGCACTACATCGAAGGTTGTTCAGCTCCGGTGTACACAACCAACTCGCTGCACTCGGCTGTTGTTGAAATCATCGTGAAGCCAAGTGCTCACGTGACCTACACAACGATTCAGAACTGGTCACCCAACGTGTACAACTTGGTTACCAAGCGTGCTCGTGTTGAAGCAGAGGGCCACATGGAATGGATCGACGGCAACATCGGTTCAAAGCTCACCATGAAGTACCCAAGCGTGTATTTGGTCGGACCAAAGGCAACGGGCGAAGTATTGAGCGTTGCTTATGCCGGCGCAGGTCAGCATCAAGATGCTGGTGCCAAGATGGTGCACGCTGCTCCCGAAACCACGTCAAAGATTGTGTCGAAATCAATCAGCAAAGACGGCGGAATCACTGCATACCGCGGACTCGTGCGCGTTGACGAAGGCGCATACGGATGCAAGAGCCACGTGCAGTGTGACGCGCTGATTCTTGATGATCAAAGCGAAAGCCGCACCTTCCCTTACATGGAAGTCGGCGAGAAGGATGCGCAGATCGGTCACGAAGCAACCGTGTCAAAGATTGCTGATGAGCAGTTGTTCTATTTGCAGAGCCGTGGCTTGTCACAAGAGCAGGCCATGGGCATGATTGTGAACGGATTCATTGAGCCCGTGACTCGTACGTTGCCAATGGAATACGCCGTTGAGTGGAGTCGTCTCATCGAACTCCAGATGGAAGGCTCCGTCGGCTGATTTTTCTGTGTTTCTGGTGCAGAATTGTTACGAAATACGCAACGATCCTGCACCAGAATCACAAGGGGTAGATTGTTCTGATGCCGATGCGACAAGAATGCAAGAACTTTGAAAGTCGCACGTACGGCAACGGCGACACTGTTCGCAAGTGCAACCTCGATCTAGCTCCTGACGCCCCGTGGCGTTGTCCCGAAAATTGCTCGGCTTTCGCCCGCCGTCCCGATGCCGGCTGGACCTACGGATCTCTTGTTCCGCCTCGCAACCCCGCCGAACCGCCTGGTTTGGACGACGGCTCTGCTGCGGCAGTTCTCGATGAGGCTGAAGACATCTTGAATGCCATTGGTGCGCAGGTTTTGGCCGAAGTTGAAGCCGAACAGGCAAAACAGAATGCCAAGGGTCTGAAGCGTTTCTTTCGTCGTCGCCGCAAGGATTGAGTCACAGACTTCGTCCCTCAGGGTGAATTACCACTACGGCGGTAGTAATATTTATCCGTGCCCGTTTTGACCCCCGACTCGGCGCTCAGTCTTGGTGCGACTTGGTCTCAGGTCCGCCGTTCCGCTCACGAGCGGGCGATTGCAGCTCCTTTCCCCACCATTGATGAAGAGACCTGGCGTTACAGCCGCATCGGCGAACTTGATCTCTCGACTTTCGCCATTACCGAGACACCAACCACGATCACCGGTGCCTCGAGCCAGGTGACGGTCACTCGGGTGCTGGCCTCAAGTGTCAGCGTTGATTCTTCGCTCGCTGACTTATTTGCGCAGTCGACAAGCACCGATCTTTTCAACAGCCTCAACTTGGCTCATATGGACGTTGTCGTTGTGTCAGTTGCCCGTGGTGTCGTTGCACCGCAACCGATCGTCATCACTCACACTCTGAACGGTGATGGTTCGGTCTATTTCCCTCGGCTCGTGATCAACGCAGCCGAAAACAGTGAAGTGACAGTTGTTGAACGATTTATCTCAGACGACGGTGTGCGCTCATTAGTAGTGCCAGTGCTTGATGCTCGTGCTGCGCAGTCGGCACGCATTCGCTACCTCGCGATCAACGAACTTGGTGACAAGTCGTGGCAGATTGGCGAACACGACAGTGTCGGCGAGCGTGACTCCGACACGTTGTTGGCCACGGTTGCACTCGGTGGCGATTACGCACGTGTGAGCACTGCAGCACGTTTGCGCGGCCAGGGAAGTAACACTCGCCAAGTCGCGTTGTATTTCGCTGGCGGAACCCAAATGCACGACTTCCGTACGTTGCAAGAGCACGCTGCTCCACGAACAACGAGTGACTTGCTCTTCAAGGGAGCCGTTCAAGACACTGCAAAGAGTGTCTACACCGGCCTCATCAAGATTCACAACAATGCCAAGGGTTCGGTGGCTTATCAGACCAATCGCAACCTTACGTTGTCGCATGGTGCATGGGCCGAAAGCGTTCCCAACCTCGAGATTGAAACCAACGACGTGAAGTGCAGTCACGCATCAACTGTCGGGCCAATTGATGAAGACCAGTTGTTCTATCTTGAAAGCCGCGGTGTCAACCCCGATGTGGCACAACGCTTAGTTGTTCTCGGATTCTTTGATGAAGTGCTCGCTCAATTACCCGTTGGTGATTTGGCCGCACCGTTACGTCAACGAGTTGCACAAAAACTTTCGATCGGAGAGCCCTCATGACCATCGTCTGTCGTCTCGATGAAATTGAAGCCGGTACCGCCAAGAAAGTTGTCGTTGACGGAAAAGCCGTTGCGCTTGTCCGCATTGATGACGATGTCTACGCAATTGGTGATGTGTGCAGTCATGCCAATGTGTCACTGAGCACCGGGGGCGAAGTGTGGTGCGAAGAAAAGCAACTCGAGTGCCCCAAGCATGGCAGCGCATTCAGTTTGATTACCGGCCTTCCCAACACTTTCCCCGCAACTCAGCCAGTCGCAGTCTTTGATGCACGCGTTGTTGATGGGGCAGTACATGTTTCAGCTAAAGGATCGGCATCATGAGTACTCTTGAAATTCGCGACCTTCATGCGTCGGTCGGTAAAAAGAAAATTCTTCATGGTGTGAACTTGTCCATTTCTTCTGGTGAAGTGCACGCAGT
>CAMDCI010000191.1 GCA_945889715.1 Bifidobacterium breve
CTGATGGAGGCTCCTGAAGCGAACTCCATCAAGGTGTGTCTCGATCCACCCGAGGATTCAACAGTGATTGCCGAATGTGCGAATAGTTGGCAGATCCCAGAAGTCGTGCAGACGATCGCCGAAAAGAAAATCACGAGAACCCATTTCAGCGAAGAAGTGAAGTCGTATCTCTTGAACAAGAGCAATCTTTTAGGCGAGACCTATCAAGAGCGGTACAACAAACTCTTCCGTGGTGGTTTGAGTATCTACACAACCATTGATCCAGTTGTGCAATCGGCAGCCGAAAATGCGCGGGTCACTCAGTTGCCGGCAAATACAGCAGGAATCGAAACAGCCATTGTGTCGTTGGACAGCAAGACAGGTGCCGTGCGCGCGATGGTCGGAGGTAAACCATTTATCGCAGGACGCAACGAAGTGAATATGGCGCTTGCTCCACGTCAGACTGGTTCAAGTATCAAGATGTTTATCTTGGCCGCAGCGATTCAGGCGGGTGTGCAAAACGATGATCTTCTCGACGGAACTTTGCCATGTACTTTGCCAAATCCTGACGATCCAGAAAATCCTTTTGTTGTCGAACAAGGTGTGAGTCGACCCCTCGGACCAGTCGACGAGATGACGTGGTATTCAATTAACTGTGCATTTGGTCGGCTGTCTCAGATGGTTGGCCTTGACCGTGTCGTCGATACCACCTACCGCATGGCCAAGAACTTGTACTTGTACCCAGAGCGCAATCCGGCCGAGCGTGAGCCGTTGCGTCCATATGCATCGTTTGCAACTGGGGCCAACGAGATGAGTCCTCTTGACATGGCTTCTGGGGCGCAGACATTGGCGAACAACGGACTGCACATGGATCCGTATTACATCGAGAGCATTTCTGGAGCTGACGGATCGGTGCTCTACCAACATCAAGATGAAGGTGTTGCAGTGCTGACACCTGAGGCTGCCGCCAAGACGACGAACATCATGGCGGGGGTTTTGATTTCGGGCACTGCTCGCCGTAGCGCACTCGAAGGTCGAGTCGCAGCCGCAAAGACCGGAACTCAAGACAACAACACGAACTCATGGATGGTCGGGTTTACTCCCGAATTAGTGACGGCGGTGTGGGTGGGCCACCCCGACAAGTATTTGCCGATGGTCAATATTCCTGAATTCTTGGCGGTCGGTGTTGACAATGTCGTGGGAGGGACCTTCCCATCGCGCATTTGGAAGGCTGCGATGGATGCTGCTCTCCTCGGCCAGCCCGCAACCTTTTTCCCGACTCCGCCAGCTAATACACGTGCGTCGATGCGCCTGTACTTACCAGGAACTGATTGTTTAACCCCGATCACAGCCCCGCCAACCCAAACATCAGCCCCGACTGAGACAGTTCCCACTGACCCGACGGCGACGACGGTGCCGACCACAACGACGAGCACGACGACGTCCACCACCTCGACAACGCTGGTACCGCCCATCCCGGGTGTGATCACCGATCTCAATACCACGGTGCCACGAGGGGTCGTCGACCCGACATGGCCGGTGCCCACTATTGATCCAGCGCTCTACACAGTGGGAAGTTGCTAGCCCGAGGGCATACAGTCATCGTTATGGATGTCAAAGCGCTGTACGAACTGCAAAAGGTTGATACGGCCATCGAACAGGCCAAAGTTGCGCTGGAAAAATTGCCAGAGCGCACGCATCACGCTCAAGCGCAGTCCGACTTAGCTCATGTGCGTTCAACGCGTGACAATTTGCGCCGTGAGCAGTCAACGATGGAAACAGAGCTTGCGGTTATTGAAAAAAAGTCGGTCGAGATTGATGCCCATCGTGCCAAACTTGAGCGCCAGATGAAGACGATCATTGCTCCTCGCGAAGCCGAAGCATTACAAAACGAGATGCAAACGCTGGCCGCCGAACGCAATGAACTCGATGATCGTGGATTGCTGTTATTGGAATCAAGTGCTTCAGCCGATGAAGATGTGCGCAAGACAGTTGACACCGAAAGTCGCGCCGTAGAAGTTGAAGCAACGACCGCTCACGCGTTGACCCAAGCAGCGGCGGCTAAGAGCGATGAAATAACTGTGTTGTTGGTCCGGCGCGCCGAAGTGGTGCTTCCGATTGCTGAACCTGATATCGCGACCTATGACCGCTTGCGGGCTTCGTATAAGGGAATCGCTGTGGCCGTTATTCAACATGGGGTCTGCGGTGGTTGCCATATGGATATTTCGGTGTCAGAACTTGACATCATCAAGCGCTTGCCAATCGACCACGTTGCTGAGTGCCCAAACTGCAATCGGCTGCTTGTCCGATAACAATGTTTTTCTGGTTTATCGGTACTGCTGTTTTGTCAGTCTGGTTTGTTTTTCGGGACCCAGCATTTGACCATCGGACATTGGTGATCGGCGCGTTATTGCCTGATGTCATTGACGGAATATGGGGCGGAGCACGGGCCTTTCACTCGGTTAGTGCCAGCGTGGCGACTCTCGTCGTCGTGATGTTGGCAACCATTGGTCGCCGTCCGATTCGTAAACGACTGTTGGCGATTCCTATCGGGATGTTTCTGCACTTGATTTATGACGGCGCATTTAATAACACCAAAGTCTTTTGGTGGCCGTTCAGCGGTCTGTCATTTGCGGGGGACCGACTGCCGGTCGTCGATCGAGGAATGTTAAATGTTGCGTTTGAAATTGCCGGCTTGTTGATGTGTGTATTCGCCTGGAAGAAGTTCAAATTAAGTGACGCAACTCGCCGGAAGAATTTCATGAAGTCGGGAACACTGTCCGAATGAGCAGCTCAATCATCATTGTTCGCCACGGACGCACCGAGTTCAATGCGACCGGTCGTTTGCAAGGCCGAACTGATAACCCGCTTGATGAGGTTGGGCTTGCCCAGGCCGAAGCCGTTGCTGCTTATCTGCAACCTGAGTTATTGCCCGACACGTTGTTTGTATGCAGTCCGTTATTGCGAGCACGACAAACGGCGACAGCAATTGTCAATCGAGTAGCAAGTTCATTTGATATTGATGAACGATGGATTGAACTGGATTACGGCAGTTATGAAGGACTGCGTCAAGCAGAAGTACCATCGAACGTGTGGCGCGATTGGAAAAACGACAATGACTTCGCAGCCCCACAAGGTGAGTCTCTCAATCAAGTGCAGCGACGAGTTGCCGAGGCCTGTGACGATTTGGTGCAACGACTGAATGGGCGAACAGCGGTCGTGGTGTCGCATGTATCGCCCATCAAGTCGGCCGTTGCTTGGGCTTTGGGAATGGATGCGTCGGTCGGGTGGAAAACCCAGTTATCGACGGCATCGATCACCCGGATCTCGGTTTCGTCCAATGGGGTAGCGCTGACCGCGTTTAATGAAGTTGCCAGGTAGTTGCCACTCAATAGTTCAATATCGTGACCGAAAATTTTGGGGGTTTCCCGATACGACCGATATGTGACCCTTCAGTAACTTTCGCTACGCTTACGAAGTCCGCACATTACGTGCCTTAACGAGGGGGAACCCCATGCCCGAAGCAGTCATTGTTGCTACCGCCCGCAGTCCAATCGGCCGCGCCAATAAAGGTTCATTGGTGTCATTGCGCACCGATGAAATGGCCGCCCAAATTGTTCGTGCTTTGATGGCCAAAGTTCCATCAGTTAAAGGCTCTGACATCGAAGACCTCATCATTGGTGTTGGTCAGCCCGCTGGCGAAGCTGGTTTCAACTTGGGTCGCATGGTCGCCTTGTT
>CAMDCI010000192.1 GCA_945889715.1 Bifidobacterium breve
CATCTGCGCACCGGAATCGTGTTGAGCCCCGCAGGTGGCGCCCTTGCCAAATTGCTGCCCCTTTTCAAACTTGGTGCTGGCGGCAAAATGGGTTCGGGTAAACAATGGCAAAGTTGGATTTCCATTGATGACGAAGTTGCCGCGATTGATTATCTACTCACCGCCAACGTCACTGGTGCGGTCAACCTCACCGCTCCGATTCCAGTCACACAAGCAGAATTCACCAAGACTCTCGCCAAGGTTTTACATCGGCCCTCGTTCTTGCCGGTGCCGTCGTTCGGACCTAAGTTGCTACTCGGCGGCGAACTAGCTCAAGCACTTTTGTTCACTGGACAAAAAGTAATGCCAGAGATTTTGCAAAAATCTGGCTTTACCTTCAAACATTCAACGCTTGAGTCAGCGTTACGTTCGTTGTTGAACAAGCCCAACTGATTCCAGCGAAAGTCACTTCATGAGTTCTCAGCTTCCTGCCACTTGCGATGTTGTCATTGTTGGCGCAGGACTTGCTGGGTTATCGGCGAGTCGGTATCTGACCGCTGCTGGCTTTGATGTTCATGTGCTGGAAGCATCCGACGGAGTCGGTGGTCGAGTGCGCACCGACCATGTTGATGGATTCACACTTGACCGCGGCTTTCAGATTTTGTTAACCGCCTATCCCGAACTGAAAAAACAGTTTGATGTTGATGCTTTAAATCTCCAACCTTTCGATCCTGGTGCTTTGGTCTGGATAAATGGCAAGGGAAAAGTTTTCTCCGACCCACTGCGTCGGCCGAAATCATTTGTCGCGACTGCCGTTGCACCCATTGGTTCTGTCGTTGACAAAATTCGACTCGCCACCTTGCGCCTGTCAGTCACTCGTGGCAACGGCGCGGCACTGCTGTCTCACCCCGACATCACCACCGCCAAGATGTTGAGCGGTCGAGGTTTTTCGCCAAAAATGATTCAACGTTTCTTCACTCCCCTCGTCGGCGGAATTCAACTTGATCCTCAACTCACTGCGTCACGACGCATGTTTGACGTGGTATTTCGCATGCTCAATCAAGGCGATGCAGTCGTTCCCGCGGCGGGAATGTCAGCGATTTCTGAACAACTTGCCAGCCACACCCCTGCTGAGAAAATTCATCTCAACACTCGTGTTGCAAACGTAACTTCTCAATCGGTTGTTACCGAATCGGGTCACACCATTTCCAGCAAGGCAGTCATCGTGGCAGTTGAAGGTCCCGCCGCCGCAAAGTTGACTGGCATTGCGCCAGTGCAATCGCGTTCAGTGAGTTGCGTGTATTTTGCTAGCAACTCGGCCCCGACCGACAAGAAACTGATCATCCTCGATGGCACTGGGAAAGGCCCAGTGCTCAACATCGCAGTCATGAGCAACATCGCACCGAGTTACGCACCAGTGGGTCAGCACCTCATCGCCGCGGCCCTGCCTGGCTGCATCGGCGATGACATTGAGGACATTGCACGACAGCAATTACAAGCCATGTTTGGTGCGCAAGTTGAATCGTGGCGGCACCTCCGCACATATCGCATCGAGCACGGCCAGCCCGATCAATCTCCCCCTTTCAACCCAAAGAAGAAGCAGAAGCTCGACAACGGTATTTTTGTCTGCGGAGATCACCGCGATACTGCTTCATCTCAAGGCGCCTTGTACTCAGGTCGTCGATGCGCCGATTCGGTGAAAGATTCTCTCGCACTTCGCGGGTAACAAGAAAGCAGGAAGTTATGCCTACATCAGATCCAAACAAAGTCGTTTCAGAATCTCGATTCGTCACAGCCACTCCTCAAGAAATCTTCAATCTGCTGGCTGATCCCGCTCAACATCAGTTGATTGATGGATCAGGATCAGTCAGAAACGCCAGCTCTTCCGCACCGTCGCGATTGTCGTTTGGCGCCAAGTTCGGCATGGATATGAAGATCGGCATGAAGTACAAGATCACTAATGAAGTTGTCGAATTTGACGAGCCCAACCAGATCGCTTGGCGTCATTTCGGCGGACACATTTGGCGTTACAAGCTTGAAGCGGTCGAAGGTGGCACACAGGTGACCGAACAATTCGATTGGAATAACTCGAAATCACAACTCATGATGAGCGTCATGCGGTATCCAGTCAAAAATCGCGCGTCAATCGTGGCAACCCTCGACCGCTTAGCTCAGCATTTTTCAAAATAGCAAGTCGAAAAATGCTCAGGCTTGCACAGCCTGGATATCTAATTCGATCTTGATCTTTTCACCAACTAAGACGCCGCCAGTTTCCATCACGACATTCCATTCGAGACCGAAGTCTTTACGGTTGATTTCGGTCTCGGCGCTGAACCCGGCGCGAGTACCGCCCCATGGGTCTTTTGAAGTGCCGTTGAACTCAAGATCGAGAACGACCGAACGTGTGACACCCTTGATCGTCAAATCACCAATCACCTCAAAATCATCACCATCTTGAGTCACCTTGGTGCTCGCAAAGGTCATCGTCGGAAACTTGGCAACATCAAAGAAATCTTCGCCCTTGACGTGTCCATCACGATTCTCATCTGCCGTGTCAACCGATGCCATATCAATTGAGGCGGTTACTGAAGAATCAAGCTGCTGCGCACCGATGACGATTGCGCCACTGAATGAGCGGAAAGAACCTCGTACTTTGCTGATCACCAGGTGGCGGGCCACGAAGCCAACCGTTGAGTGAGAGGGGTCAATGTTCCATGTTCCTGCGGGGATAGTTGTTGTTGTCATATGAACAACCTAGTCCCATTTAGTTGCGCTCGCAACTATTGTGAGAGAAATAACTTGTTAGCCTTGTCACATGTCCCGTACTGACGAAAAAACGAACTGGTTGAACAAGACCGAAATGGCCGCCTGGATTTCGTTCATCGAAACGATTGGAGATTTGCAATACAGCCTTGATTCTGATCTACGTGAATCAAGCGATATGACCTCCGGCGACTATCAGGTACTCGTGTACCTGTCAGAGTCTCCCGATCGCCGTACCCGAATGTGTGATTTAGCCGCACAGCTCAATCTCACTCCGAGTGGTTTAACCCGTCGGCTCGACGGATTAGTCAAAGAGGGTTCAGTCACACGCGAGGTATCAAACGAAGATCGCCGGGTGCAGTTGGCAGTACTCACTCCTCAGGGATACCGCAAATTGGTTGCCGCAGCCCCACTCCATGTGGCGAGTGTTCGCCATCGGTTTATTGACCGACTCACGACTGAACAAATGAAACATCTCGCCGCAGCATTTACAAGTATTCGTGAAGGGCTATCGGAATGACGAAGAGCAACTTTCCCATTGATGACATCATTCGTTCTCGACGCACGAGCATGTTGGTTGACAAAGATCGACCCGTACCCGAGGAACTGATTCACGAGTTATGCGAACTTGCGACGTGGGCACCAAACCACAAACGAACGTGGCCATGGCGCTTTGCCGCCATCACCGGACCCGCTCAACATCGTCTCGGAAACACCATCGCCGAAGCAATGTCTGTATTCGGAGATGAACCAGCCAAAGTTGAAAAGGCGCGTACGAAGTACGCCCGCACTCCAGTCGTCATGGTTTTTGGCAGCGCAGTCGGCGATAGCGAACTTCGCACTGCAGAAAATCGAGATGCGACTGCTGCAGCCGTACAAAATTTCATGCTCGGTGCAACATCACGAGGACTCGCCACCTATTGGGGTTC
>CAMDCI010000193.1 GCA_945889715.1 Bifidobacterium breve
GTTGCGTGATTACTGGTTGCGCTTGACGCTTCGGCGATTAACTTCGCGCTAATCGTGTCACGCTCGGTCGTGGCTTGAGCCAGAGCCTTTTCGGCTTGACTCACCAAACGCTTCAAAGTGCTCGCACTCTTGAAGGAACCCGATTTTGAGGCGGGCATATCGACAGCAGGTTTGGCCGGCGTATCTAACTTGGCAGTGCTGACACTCTTGGTGTTCTGAGTTGGCTTCGTGCCGCGTTCAAGTCGCTGCTTCAACCAGCCTGCAACACCGCCGCGTACCAACGATGCTCCCCCTTGACCATCAAGGGCAAAAACTTCGTCCACCGTACGATCCAAAAATGCCCGGTCGTGACTCACGACTAAAACGATTCCGGGCCAATCATCAAGAAAGTCTTCGAGTGCACGCAAGGTGTCAAGATCGAGATCGTTGGTGGGTTCGTCGAGTAACAACACGTTGGGTTGCTCAATCAAAGTCAACAGCAACTGCAAGCGGCGGCGCTCTCCGCCAGACAGCGTTGAAATTTCAGCAAACTGCGAATCGCCATCAAACCAAAAACGCTTCATCAAATTGATGTCTTCTAACGATGGTGCACCTTTGTCACCCGCAACAGCATCACGCACCTGCTTAGAGACGTCTAGTTCACGACCTAACTGGTCGTAATAACCAATTTTGACGGTACGACCAATATCAATCTTGCCTTCAGTTGGTGTGAGTCGTTCAGAAATCAGATCAAGCAATGTGCTCTTGCCGGCGCCATTAGGCCCCACAATTCCAAGTCGATCGCCTGGTTCAAGCATGTGATCAAACGGTGACAGAACCCGTTTTCCATTTGGCCAACTAAATCCGACTCCGTGTAGTTCAACACCTTTTGAACCAAGGCGTTTTGATCCAAGATCTTTCGTCAACCCAAGTTCGCCTTGACGCGCTGGTGCTTCGGCTTTGGTATTCACTAAAGCAGTTGCCGAGGCAACACGAGATTTGGCTTTCGTAGTTCGTGCCGGTGCACCACGACGCAACCAGGCCAGTTCGGTTTTGGCCAGGTTCTTACGAACTTGTTCGGCAGTCGCTGCTTGTTCCTCGCGTTCACTACGACCCGACAAATATGCGGCATATCCCGAGCCTTCGCTCCAACCGGTCGGCACATGTAGATACGCCTTACCCCGATCAATCTCGAGAACCTTGTTTGTGACACGGTCGAGCACATGGCGGTCGTGGGTGACGAGCAGCAAGCCGCCGTTGTAATTAGCCAGCCATTCTTCAAGGTAGGCAATGGCGTCAAGATCAAGATGGTTGGTGGGTTCGTCCAAGATGAGCGCTTCCCACTCACCGATTAACAATTCCGCAAGTGCCACGCGCTTTTTCTGACCGCCCGACAACTGGTCGGTTTGGCTATCAATCAAACCACTCATACCTAGGCGATCGAGCATGGCCTCGCCCTGCCACGTGCCGCCAACAGCTTCGCGAACTGTGCCCTTCGGAAGAACTGGCGCCTGACTTAAAACACCAACACGAGCATTTCGCCCACGGCGTACGACACCAGCTTCTGGTTCTTGTTCACCACTGATGATGCGCAACAAGGTGCTCTTGCCGCATCCGTTCAGGCCAACAACGCCCACGCGATCGCCATCACTGAGGGTGATTGAGACATCAGCAAACAAGGGACGGTTCGGTCGCGAGGCTTTGAGTCCCTGGGCATCGATCACAATCACGACTGCTCAGGCTACGAGCACATCAACGCCACGACGAGGGAAAGGCCGCGTGACACAACCGCAAGGTTGCTTTTCAGCCCAAGAGTCGCATTTTCTCAAGAAGTTCGGGAGTCCGAAATGACTCATTCGCCTTCTGGATTCGGGCCAAAGCGAACTCATCAGAGGAAATCTTTGTCACATCGTCCATCGTTAGTGCCCCTACATGGCGGTATTCGCCCTGGTCCATTTCATGCCTGACATGGGCAACCGAACCGTTTGAATCGCCCATTTTTCCGCTGCCTTGATAGCCATAACCTTCAACCAGATTCGCAGTGATTGATGACTGAAAACCAAGTCGCCACAACAACTTGTCGCTTGCCTTCGCAAGAACTTCTGGACTCATCGTCAACAAAAAGTTTTCTTGTTGACGAATAAAACTCTTCACACACGAGTTCGTGATCACGTAGCGGAACTTGTCCGAATGATTCACTGCGCCACCGTGCAACAGTCGTCCGTCAAACATCAAGATCGTTCCGGCTTTTGCTTCAAGGTTAATCGGCTTAGGCATCGGGCCATACAACGCATACGGACCGCCAGTTCCGTTTGGCTTATGCGAACCCGGAATAAACAGTGTTCCACCATTCACTTCATTGACGTCTTGCAACACGTACATCGTGTTGAGCAACACCGGGGCTTCACGCGGATTGTACGGAGCAATGAATGTTTGATCTTGATGCATCGGTTGCGGATGGCAATTGGGATACGAAATGTTCGATAGAAAACTGAAGTGGTTCCAGCCAATTCCGAGCGTTTCGTCCAATAAACGCTCAATAATTGGGCCGGCTTGCACTCCCTCTGGATCATGCTCAAGGCACTTCACAAAGTCGTCGCCTTTATTGACGAGTGACCACACATGCTGTTGCGACTTCACGAGATACGCAATACCTAACGCGCGTTCAGCGGCAGCTTGCTCTTCAATACGTGCACGCAACCGAGCGCACTGTTCTTGTGACATCCCGTCTTCAATGAGGCAATAGCCCCAATCAAAAAGATTCTGTCGCATCACAGTGATGTCTTTAGTTGGCTGCGGAAGATTGATGTCTTTCCAGTATTCGTGTTTACGCGCAACAGTTGTGTCGTAATACCAACCCTTACCCCACTCAAGTTCGGCGTCATCTTTGGGCGGAGTTAACCACTGATTGTTCAGATAAATCGAGACATACGGTTCACCCGATTGCAAAAAATCGTTGTACGGCCGAAATGCATCAGTCGATGCTTGAGCTATTGCTTCGGCCGTGAACTCGTGTGGAATCGCCACTGTCTTGCCCCCAAAACCAATGAAAAGTTTCGTCTCTAAATCAGACAGTACTCATGGTTTTTGAGCTGCAACGACCGCAGATCTGCCCGACCCCTCATTTTTGGATTTTCAAAAAATCTCAAGAAAATCAACGGAAATCCACCATCAGCGCATTTTCATGAAATATGTTTACGTACATGAAGAAACGCGACCTCATCCAAGCAGTATCCGACCACACCGGTATCGACAAGAAGACGGCTACTACAGCCGTTGAAGGTACGATCAACGTCATCTTGGCCACCGTGGCTAAGGGCGAGATTGTCAACCTTTCCGGTTTTGCAAAATTCGCAAAGATCAAGCGTCCCGCACGCATGGGCCGTAACCCAGCAACGGGTGCGACCATCAAGATCGCCGCGAAGACAGTTGCCAAGATCACCGCACTCAAGGGCTTCAAGGACATTGCCCTTGGTGTGTCTCCGGCACCTAAGTTGAACAGGGCTGGCGCCGTTGCTGCAGCTGCAGCCGCAGCAGCAGCTGCTAAGGCTCCCGCCAAGAAGGCAGTTGCGAAGAAGGCTCCGGCCAAAAAAGCTCCTGCTAAGAAAGCTCCTGCCAAGAAGAAGGCAGTTGCGAAGAAGGCTCC
>CAMDCI010000194.1 GCA_945889715.1 Bifidobacterium breve
AGCCCGTACCTCGTCGGCATTTAAGGTCACACCAGGTTTGAGCATGATGACACAGGCGACTTCTTCACCAAGCCGTTCGTGGGGAAGTCCGAACACTGCGCACTCATGGATTTGCGCGAGTTCGTAAATAGATGCCTCAACTTCGGCGCTATAGATGTTTTCGCCGGCACGCAACACCATGTCTTTGGCTCGATCAAGTACGTATACGAACCCTTCTTCATCAATCTTTCCGAGGTCACCAGAACGCAGCCAACCATTCACGATTGTTTCGGCCGTAGCTTCGGGCCGATTCCAGTATCCCCGAATGAGATGTGGGCCCTTGAACCAAATTTCACCAATGTCGTCTGGTCCTAAACGTCGTCCATCGGCGTCTCGGGTTTCGATTTCAAGAATGGGTACTCCGCGACCAGTTGATGTGGGATGCGAAATGTAATCAGCTCCGGTATTTTGTGGACCGTAAGCGTTTGTCTCGGTCATGCCGTAGCCAATACCAGGCTGACCCTTCTTGAAATTAGTTGCGACTCGCTTCACCAGTTCGGGTGGTGCTGGTGCTCCGCCGCCGCCCACGCTGTTCAGACTTGAGACGTCGTACTTGGAAAAATTCGGACATTCCAAAAGGTCCCATGATTGAGTGGGCACTCCAACAAAGTTGGTGATTTGTTCGCGCTCAATGAGTTGCAGAGCCCTCTCGGGTTCCCACTTGTACATGATGACAAGTTTGAGTCCTCCAACAAAACAGCTCATCATGACGGGAATGCAGCCGGTGACATGGAAAAGAGGGACGACCAAAATAAACGCGGGGACCAAACTTGGCGCCTCGTTCGGGTCTTTGGGATCCTTGGGATAGCGAACATTCGTAATTGTGGTTCGACATGAAAATGCCAAGAGCGCTTGAATAATCGAACGATGAGTACTGACTGCACCTTTTGGTCGTCCGGTCGTACCGCTGGTGTACAAAATCGTGGCATCGTCATCGGGTGAAATCTCGACAACCGGCATTGCTTCGCCAAGCATGATTGATTCTTCCCAACGATCAAACCCGTCAGGTAAGGGCTTCTTTGATCGACATACGACTCCATGAATGCCCAAACGCTTCAGCGACGCTGTTGAACGCTCGGCACGCTCGTCATCGCACAGCAAGACCTTTGCTCCGCAATCTTCGAGAGCAAAGTCATTTTCATCTTCGGTCCACCAGGCATTAAAAGAAACAGAAATTGCCCCAATTGACAAGATGGCGGCGAACGACATCACCCATTCGGGGTAGTTGCGCATAGCGATGGCTACACGGTCGCCTTTCTTGACGCCGTACTTATGAACCAACATTGCGGCGATCGCGTCTACGTGGTTCATTGTTTGTGTGAAGGACCAACGTTCATCTTCGTAGACAAGGAAAATCGTTTCTCCGCGAGCGCGTGACAAGCTAAAAACATCACGCAGATTGTTTGGAGCATTTTTGAAGGCATTCACTTCGACGCCGTTGACTAAGATCTTGTGAGTCTCAAATGCCGACCCAGGTGCGGTGAGTTGCGCGATGGCCTCTTGATGACTCATTGACATTTTTCCCCCTACGGCAAGTGCTGCGGCAAGAATAGTTCGGATCAGTGCTCGGACATGATTTCGTCGGCAAAGCGGCCCTGACTGATGAGTTCGGCCATTCTTTTCATCGGTGAATCAACATGGCGGAAAAAGGTTTGGAATCCTTCGCAGAGATAATTCAGCCCGGCTTCACCATCGGGAGTCTCGATAAAGCGGTCTTTTGGACAGCCTCCGTTGCAAGCAAAGCGCACATCGCATTGTTGGCACATATTTGGCAATAGTGATTGCTTGTTTCGTCCAAATTGAACTTGCTGTGGAGACGTCACTAAATCAATCATGGGTGTTTGATGAATATTCCCAAGTTTGTAATCGGGCTCAACGAAGTGGTCGCACGAGTACATGTCGCCATTGTGTTCAAGCGCAAGTGCGGTACCACACGTCGGCGCATGGACGCACAAGCTGTACATGCCGACATGGGCACCAAGAGTGACATCAAAGATCTGTATAAACACTTCGCCGACATCATGCGAAAGCCATTCATCAAAGACCGCGCTCAAGAATTCGCCGTATTGTTTACCGGTAATTGATCGACTGGTGACAAGGTTGCCTTGTTGGGTGTACAAGATGCGGCGTCTTCCTGGTTTTTCGCTCCACCCTTTTTCGGCGATTTCCAGGTCAACCGGTGTTGATCGTTCAACAATTGGGATGAATTGAATGTGTTTGGCGCCAAGTTCATCTCGAAAGAATTTGTAGACCTCTGTGGGATGATCGGCATTCGCAGCGCTCAGCGAGCACAAGATATTGGTGTCTACTTGATGTCGCTGAAGTAGATCCCAAGCCTGAACAACATCGTTATAACTGCCTCGGCCATCTTTCCATACTCGATACTGATCGTGCATTGACTGAGGCCCATCAATTGACAAACCAACAAGAACTGAGTTTTGTTTAAGGAACATTGCCCATTCGTCGTCAAGCAGCGTTCCGTTGGTTTGCATGGTGTGTTCAATGATCTGCGTCGGGCGGGCGTATTCTTTGATGAGTTGAATGACTTGACGATAAAAATCGAGACCCATGAGCGTGGGCTCGCCGCCCTGCCAGGCAATCGAAACGGGACCATCTGGCTGACTCGCGAGCAATTGCTTGAGGTACGACTCAAGAGTTTCTGTTGACATGCGCATCCGGTCGCCTGGATACAGCGCATCTTTCGATAAGAAAAAGCAGTAGGTGCAATCGAGATTGCAAATAGCACCGGTCGGTTTGGCGAGAAGATGGAATGACGTCTGCGTCAACCGTGAAGTGTTCGGTTGCGAATTAGTCATTCCAAGAACGATGCCACAAAAGGGGATTGGCCGCAGAGTCGGCTGGCGATCCGGGCTTTGCATTGCCAAGCCACAGGGCTAAGTCAAGATCTCGGGCGGGATGGTTTGTCTCGCCAATCGTGGTGCCATCGGCGTAATAGATGATGGTCATGACCGAGCGCATGACGTTGGTGTTATTGGCTGGCGCACTGTGCAGTGTCCAACCCAAGTGGAAAGTTGCATCGCCAGCGCTGAATGGTCCATGAGATTCGAGTGAATAGCGGCGATCTTCAATCAGATTGTCAAAGAATGCTTGCGAGGCATCGCCGATGACTTCTTCGCCAAGGTTTCCATCTCTCCAAGATTCATTTGCGAAGACGACTCCACCGATTTCAGATGGAACGTCGATCGTTGGCATCCACATGGTGATCGTGCGATCGGTATTGAGAGGCCAGTACACCTGATCTTGATGCCAGGGAGTGAATCCACCGCCAGGCTCTTTGTACAGCGCTTGATCGTGGTACAAACGCACACCGTCAACTCCGAGTAATTCTGCGGCAACGCGAGCGAATCGTTGAGCGAAAACGAATTCTTTTACTTTGTCACTGTGGTTGCACAACGCAGCCGACTGAATGAAAGCCTTCCCATAGGTATCTCGTTCTTCAATTGGTCGTTTATCCCAACGACGCTCCATTGTTGCTTCATCAATAGCGGTTTTGTAAGTCGTGATCTCTTCGCGGCTCGCAAGATTGCGCACAACACAATGACCATTTAG
>CAMDCI010000195.1 GCA_945889715.1 Bifidobacterium breve
CTAGTCGGAGCAATTGCTAACGAGAGTGGTATCTCTGGCCGCGACATCGGCGATATCAAAGTCTCTGATCAGTTCTCAATCGTCGAAGTTCCCGGCAACGAGATGGACAACATCTTGAACACCATGAAGAACGTCAGCATTCGTGGCAAGAAAGCCAACGTGCGCTTGTACCGCGATGAACGCTGAAATTGCCCAGCATCGCTACGTCTTGTTCAGCACTTTCCGTAAAAGTGGAGTGGCTGTCAAGACGGCGGTGTGGATTGCCCCGTTAGGCGACAACGAAGCTTGTTTCACCGTTGGTGGTGACTCCGGCAAAGTCAAGCGCCTGCGCAATAACCCGAACGCCACGCTGCAACAGTGCGACGTTCGAGGCCGCGTTGTCGCTGGCACACCGGTCATTGAAGCAACAGCACGTGTTGTCACCGGCGCTGATTGCGATCCTGTCAACGTGGCAATGCGTCGCAAATACAAGATTCAGTTTCGACTCCTTGAATGGTCAAGTGCGATCACATCAAAGATCAAGCGTCAGTCGGATGCTGACGCTGCGGTCATCGTCACTTTCAATTAGTCGCTCCTTCCGCGTATACGCGAGCCGATTCTTCAACGGTAATTCGGTGGAGCTTTGCGACATCTCGCTTTGTAAACGAACCGCCGCTATAGCCGCCCGCCAATACCCAGACGATTGGCAACTCGTGTGACTTGGCCCATTCAAAAACCATCGCTTCACGTTGACGAATGACACGGTCGGTGATTCCGGTAACGCCACCGGCCTTTTCATGTGGATCCATGCCCGCGTTATAGATCACGAGATCAATTGATTGCGGATCAACGATCTCCGCGAGACTGTTCTCGATTGTGCCCAGATATTCGCTCGCTCCAACAATTTTCAGTTGCGCAAACGAAGAATTGTGATACTGATCAAATGACGACACTGAAACGTCAACTTGTTCGATGCCATCAATATTTTGGTCACGTAACAGACCAATGAGTTCTTTGGTTCCGCCACCACAGTGCGCATCGAGATCCAGAATCAATACTCGTTTCGCACCAAGTGACAATGCGCGACGTGCCCCAATGACCAAACCATTGAATGTGCAATAGCCCGAACCACGATCGTGCTTTGCGTGATGCAAACCACTCGACAGTGAACCCGCACATCCACCATTTTCAAGAACAGTTTCAACTGCTCGCAAAACTCCACCCGTTGATGCAAGTACTGAAGTAGCTGATTCGTCGTCGCCCGAAAACTGGCCACCATGACCATTCAGAACTTCATCCACGTAGTGCTCGTCATGGACCGACACGATGTCGGCTCGATTTGCCGGGCTTGGACTCACCATGGTCGTCCCAGTAATTGGGCTCTCATTGAGCAACTTGGCTAATTCGTGAGCTTTGCCGATGGTGTCGAAAGCTCCTTCGACGACGAAATCATCTGAATAGAAAATAGAGACAGGTTGGTTCATGGGCGTACCTTTCACATCCGGCAAGCGGAAGAGAGTGATGAGAAGAAATCTCAATAACTAAACGATAAAAGGCCGAAAAAATGTGCGTTCGGATTCCCCATCGTTGTGGCATCTCGTGCCAGGGGCACCGATTGTTAACGGCATGTTGACTTTTTGTTCGCGCTGGTACAGGCATTGCTCAAGAGCGACTAAGGTTTCGGTGTCGGCCGACCCTAGGCCGACCTTGAGGGAGGAATATATGAAAAGGATGACCAAGGGCAAATTTGTCCCAGTTCTGCTCACTGCAGCACTCGGTTTCGGTCTCGTGGCTTGTGGCGGCGATGATTCGTCGACCAGCACCGAAGCACCGGCCGGCTCAGAAGCACCAGCAAGTTCAGATGCACCAGAAGGCTCAGAAGCTCCGACGGACACTGACGCCCCAGCAGAAGGCGCCACTTTGGCGAACTTCACTGCATGGGCCGATCTTCCGGCTGAAGCAGGCGGACTTGACGCCAGCCCGGTTATTGACTGCGCACCAGAAGAAGGCCCGTTGAAGGCCGCTTGGGTGTACGTCGGACCGACCAACGATGGTGGCTGGACCCAGACTCACGACGAATCTCGTCTTGCTGTGCAAGAAGCTCTCGGTGACGCTGTTGAAACCACCTACAAAGAGAACGTTCCCGAAGGTCCTCAGGTTGTTCAGACCGTTGAAGACCTCATCGCTGACGGAAACACCGTCATTTTCGGAACCTCGTTCGGATTCCAGGATGCCTTCCTTGAAGTTGCTGCGGCTCACCCCGACGTGTGCTTCGAGTTCGCCACCGGATACTTGAGCGCTCCGAACGTGTCACAGTTCTACGGCGCAGCCGAAGACACTGACTACCTCACAGGTATGGCTGCTGGTGCCGCATCAGAAACCGGCAAGCTTGCTTACCTCGCTTCATTCCCGATCCCCGAAGTTGTTCGTGGTGTCAATGCCTGGACCCTCGGAGCCCAGGCCACAAACCCCGACGCCACTGTCAAGGTTGTTTGGTTGAACACTTGGTTCGACCCCGCTGCCGAGCGTAAGGCTGCCGAAGCACTCATCGCCGAAGGCTATGACGTCCTCGGTATGAAGGGCATCGACTCGCCTTCGACTGGTGACGCCGCTTTGGCTGCTGGAATTCCGTGGGCTGGCTACAACCGCGACAACAGCGCCAACTATGGCGATGTTTGGTTGACGGCTTCGTCGTACCACTGGGAGGTTTACGAGATTGCTCGTATTCAGCAGGTACTTGATGGCACCTGGACTGCCGGTAACTACTACGGCAACCTCAGCGACGGATTCGTCACTTTGGCATCGTTTGGTGACTTGGTGAGCGAAGAAACTCGTGCCCTCATTGAGGCCAAGGCCGAAGAATTGGCCGCCGCTACAGGAAGCCAGTTCACTGGTCCCATCATGGACAACCAGGGCAACGAAGTACTCGCCGAGGGAGTCAGCCACACCTTTGGTGAGCTGATGTCGATGAGTTACCTCGTCGCTGGTGTTGACGGAGAAATCCCCGCCAGCTGACATTCAGCACAATTAAGTATTGCCGGAAGGGGGCGGGCTATATAGCCCGCCCCCTTTCTCATCTAAAGTCATAAAGGTTCATGGGGAGGAGGAGTCATGGGGCTCGAAACAGCCGTCAAAATGACGGGAATCGTCAAACAGTTCCCAGGGGTGGTCGCCAACGATCATGTCAATCTCGAGATCAACTTTGGCGAGGTGCATGCTCTCCTCGGAGAAAACGGTGCGGGCAAATCAACCTTGTCAAATATTCTCACTGGCCTGTATCGCCAAGATGACGGAGTCGTTGAAGTTGGTGGCACCAAGGTTGAGTTCAACTCTCCTCGTGACGCCCTGAATGCAGGCATCGGAATGGTGCACCAGCACTTCCGCCTCGTTTCAACCTTCACAGTTGCCGAGAATGTCGTGCTTGGCGAATCCGATTCATCGCTATTCATGGATCAAAAGGCCGTTGCGGCACGAGTGAAAGAACTGAGCGATCGCTACGGCCTCGCAGTCGATCCGAGCGCACGCATTTGGCAACTCAGTGTGGGCGAGCAACAACGTGTTGAAATTTTGAAAGTTCTGTACCGCGGTGCCCGAGTTCTTATTCTTGATGAGCCAACCGC
>CAMDCI010000196.1 GCA_945889715.1 Bifidobacterium breve
TGGAAGGCACGGCCCGCATAAGTTTCGATGCCAGGAATGCCAGGCAATTTGGCCTTGTGCAGAACTCCACCGGCAATCACAATGAACTTCGCCGAGAGAACGTCACTACGTGATGTCATGACATTCCAACGCTTCTTTGATTCATCCCAACGCATGTCTTCAACTTCAGTCTGAAAGAGTGCGCCGCGATACATATCAAATGTGCGTCCGAGCAATTGGCAGTAAGCAAAAATTTCGGGAGCCTTCGCATACTTTTCGGTGGGCATGTAACCCGTGTCTTCAAGTAGCGGCAAATACACATACGACTCAACGTCACACGCAGCGTTGGGATAACGATTCCAATACCAGGTACCACCAAAGTCTCCGGCTTTTTCAACAATTCGGAAATTAGTAATTCCGGCTTTCGTCAAGTTGGCTGCTTCAATCATTCCGCCAAAGCCACCACCAACAATGACGACATCTACGTCTTCGATAACGGCATCACGGGTAAAACCAGGCTCAACATACGGATCACGGTCAAACTCTTCGTAGTCGCCCTTGAGTTCTTTGTATTGACGAATGCCGTCGGCGCGTAAACGCTTTTCGCGTTCAATGCGATACTTCTCGCGAGCTTCTTCCAACGAAAGTTTCTTGTCGTTGTTATTCCCCATAGCTGGCATTTCCCATCTCGATTGAGTGCGTAACTATCCTTACAAAAGTAGGGAGAAGTTACCAACTCACATCAGAGAATTTGGTTCTAGTCGACCTTATTTTAATTCGTAGCGATACAGGTTTGATTCACGGAGTTTGAAACCCATGCGTTGGTACAAACGATTGGCAGCTTCGCGTGATGGGCGCGAAGTGAGATCAACTGTGATCGCCCCATTGGCCTGAGCGAAATCAAGCGCTGCTTGATTGAGGGCTTCGCCGGCCCCATGGCCTCGGGCCGAATCATCGACCACGACATCTTCAATCCAAGCCCGCACTCCAGTAGGAATACAGAACATGGCAAGAGTCAGCGAGCCAACAATTTGACCATCAAGTTTGGCCAAGAACAATGTCGAAGCCTCGGACTTCACCAAAGCCTCTAACTCTGAGCGACTCGGAGGAGGGTTCGACTTTGACAGTTGCGGAATCAGCATCGTAAATGCCTGCACAACGTCATCGTCTACTACTTCACATATTTCGATCTGAACGCTCACGGTAATGAGTCTAGGTTGCTTGCGTTCTACGGTGAGCCCATGGATTCACGTGAACTCTCAATCAAGGCTCGTGCACTCGGCGGTGCACTCGAACCAGTCGTCGGACAGGTCTACTTTTCGCCCGAATGTCACGCCAATTACGTGGCTCTTGGCTTCCAGTCAAGTCCCAGAGACATGAATGGTGTTGCACTGCCCGAAAGCGTCGCCTACTTCACCAGTCGCGGATCATTAATGGGTCAAGTCTCCGGAGAAGTTGTTGCGGCAGCATTTGCGGTTTTCAATCCACTTGTCGTTGTCCCAGCAGTTACTGCGGGTTGGCAAATCACTGACGCAAAAACCATTTGTGCTGCACGTCGCAATGGAGCCATTTCTCAACTTGAACGAATCCTCGGAGCCAAACCAGGTGGGGTTAACAGAATTCGCCCAATTCTCGAACGCGCGATTGAAGTTTTGCGACCTGAGGGACGCTCACTTTTCGCTGGCGCACTCAGCCAATCAATTCCCGACACCGACCTTGGTGCTGTGTGGCATTTCGGTGACATGCTGCGCGAATATCGCGGCGACTCACACACTGCTGCTTGGATTTCGGCAGGACTTGACGCCACTGAAATTGGTTTACTGACCGAACTGTTTTGGGGACTCCCCCTCAAGTCCTACAGCCGCACCCGAGCCTGGAGCGAGGACGACTTTGCATCTGCTATTGAACGACTCGAATCGCGTGGGCTCATCAACGACGGTGCATTTACCGAAGCTGGGCGCAATCTGCGCGAGCAAGTTGAGGTCAATACCGACGCACAGATGCGCACGGTGATCGCAAAGATTGGTGCGGATTTCGACTTATTGATTGCCACACTCTCACCTTGGTCTCAATTCGTTCGAAACTTCAAGGGCTATCCGAGTTCCGGACCACACGAGTTAGCCGAGGCTGCAAGCCGCCACTAAGCCGGCGCGAGCAGTAAGAATGTTCGTATGACAGACATCGCCATCGTCAATGGAACCGTGCTCCCCATGGCGGGAAAGCCGGTTATCAACAACGGCGTCGTCGCTATCACGGGCAACTCGATCAGCGCGGTCGGCACTGCGGCTGACATCGACGTCTCTTCTGCCAAGAAAGTGATTGATGCTCGCAACTGCGCAGTCATGCCAGGTTTCTGCAACAGCCACACGCACGTTGCATCAAACTTGTTGCTCCGCGGACTCCTTGAAGATGTGCTGCTCTTCGAATGGCTGCAAACCATGTGGAAGCTCAAGCAAAACTTCGATGAGGAAACGCTCTATTGGGCAAGCATGTGCGGTCTTGTCGAAATGGCTCGTTCGGGAATCACATCATTCAATGAACATTTTGATGCTTACGCAGTTGAACCACAAATTGAGGCCCTCAGAGAAATTCCCCTTCGCGCAACCCTCGGATACGGCTTTGCTGATCGTGGTCTCTATGCGTCAATCACCGACTATTCATGGAAAACAATTAACAACTTTGGCAATCTCGCTGCGCAACATCACAAGACTCGTGACGATCTTCTCCGCATCGCCTTGTCACCACACGCCGTTTATTCATGTGGTGAAGAAATGTGGCGACTCGTTCGTGAAGTAGCTGACGCTCAACAAGTCCCGATTCATACACACCTATCTGAAGGTATGCAAGAAGTTGAATACTGCCTTGAGACTTATGGACTTCGCCCAGTTCAGTGGTTGCATTCACTAGGTTTCCTTGGACCTGACGTCACCGCTGGACATTGTTCGCAACTTGATGCAACTGACATCAAGTTGTTGGCTGAAACCGGAACAAAGATCGGTCACTGCCCCGTGTGCAACGCCAAATTAGGTTCGGGCACCATGCCACTTCGCCAAGTGCGCGAAGCGGGTATCACCGTCGGTCTCGCAACCGACGGGCCAGCGAGTCACAACGCCAGTGACATGTTCCAAGAAATGAAATTCGCTGGACTCATTCATAAGACCAACACTGGCGATGTTGAATTCTTAAAGATCAACGAACTATTAGAAATGTCGACATATCAAGGTGCCCTAGCAATGAATCGCCCCGACACTGGTCGACTCGAAGTTGGGGCAAAAGCCGACGTCATCGTGGTCAACCTTGATACCGCACATGCCCAGCCGGTTTATGACCCGATGTCTGCTCTGGTGTATTCGACACGGGCTGACGATGTCCGCCATACCATCGTGAACGGTCAATTCATTATGGAGAATGGGCGAGTGCTCGGTGTTGACGAAGACCTGATCAGGGCCAAATTCCACGAGAAGGCCCATGCTCTTAAAGTTCGCAGTCTTGGCTAAGTACTTCTGTTGCACGATTGTCGTGACATACTGACGACATGATTTTGACCGAACTGCGCACCACCGCCGACGAGTTTGCACGGGCCACCGACTGGCATCCAAAGCCCGAAGGGTTGTGCC
>CAMDCI010000197.1 GCA_945889715.1 Bifidobacterium breve
ATGACTTGGGTGTAACGAATGTTGTCAGACGACGCGTGATCGAGAAGGCGCTTCTTGAGCGTGACCATCATGTCGGCGCACGTGGCATCGGAGAATTCGATGATGTTGCGAGTATGACTTGGGGTAAACACGAAGACTTCGTGGGTGCCACTGGCTTCGGCCATGACATGCACTGGTCCGAGGTTGCGTACGGCTAACGAATCTTCGCCGGCGAACGCGGGATACAAGTTGGGCAGTACGCGCATGCGCCAATCGTCTTCGTTGCCCGTTGAATCGATTGGAGGGAGTGAAATCTCTTCGCTGCCAGGACAGAAAGGACACGGACGACTTGGATCGGACTCGACTGTAGGTGTGCGAGTAGCGAAATCGGTGGGGCGCATGGCCCGCTCGGCGACGATGGTGACCCATCGACCCGTCAGAGGATTCAGACGTAGTTGACTCACGGTGCTTTCAGGATAGGAGATCTGGAGTCGAAATGGCGTTCATGGTCAGGATTGAGTGTAAACCGAGACATGAGTCTCAGCATCGGATGTAAAGGGTTCTTGATTCATATTCACCCAACGGTGGCTCAGCTGTAATCCGACAGTCGCCGCCATGTCATCAAGTTCGTGGGGATATGAATACCGAATGCTCCAGGGGCGAAGACGAACTCCGCCAGCTTCGGTGAATTCAACGAATTGCCCATCGACATGTTGAGCCTCGGGGTCGTGTGTATCAACCGACAACACAACACGATCGGCGTGCATTGAACGCACGCCAACTGTGCTTCCGGCGGGGCGTTGCGGATCGGGCACGATGGCCTCAACGACGAAGACCCCACCAGGTGCGAGGCGGCTGGCCACATTGGTAAACAAAGTTTGCTGGCGCGCGAAAGTCTGCAGACTGAAGATGGTGTTGTAGGCGATAAAAATCGCGGCAAAAGGGCCGGCTGGGATGTCATCAACCATGTCGCCCTTGATGGCCTCAATAATCAGGCCGCGATCGGCAGCCTTTTGCTCGAGACGTTCGAGCATGAGAGCACTTGAATCAATCCCCGACACAGTTGCTCCGGTTTGCGCAAGTGCAAGCGCCAAGCGTCCCGTGCCGATCCCTAATTCGTGAAATGGTCCATTTCCAGCGAGCTCTTGCAGGGTGTGAACGGTGGCATTGACGTCGCTGACATCTTCGTACCAATCGTCGTACACATCGGCGAATGAATCGCCATATGTTGAATCGTTGTAACCCTTCACACGTACTCCTTCACCCACTGAACGGTACTCTGAAGGGATGAGTTCTGGCCTTGTCTATCTCGATCATGCGGCAACAACGCCCATGCGTCCCGAGGCAGTTCAGGCCATGTTGCCCTTTATGACTGAGGTCTTTGCCAACCCGTCGGGTTCGCACCGCTTTGCTCGTCAGGCGCGAAAGTCAATTGATGAGGCCCGCGATGTGATTGCCGATGTCATTGGTTGCAAGCCTGGCGAAGTTGTTTTTACTGGCTGCGGAACCGAAAGTGACAACACGGCAATTACTGGTGTCATTCGGCGCACGCCCGGAGTAGCGGTGTGCTCGGCAACCGAACACCATGCCGTGTTGCATTGTGTCGAACATGCCAATGGTGTTGTTGTTGGTGTCAATCACATTGGCACAGTCGATCTTGAAGCGTTGCAAGCATCTCTCTCATCAGAAGTCGCGAGTGTTTCGATCATGGCCGTGAATAATGAAACTGGGGCGATCACCGATATGGCTGCGGTTTCAAAAATAGTGCGCCGTTATGCACCCCAAGCGATGTTGCACACCGACGCCGTGCAAGCCGCATGTTGGATTGACTTGCGTACCATTTGGCCGCTTGTC
The DNA here is from genome assembly GCA_945889715.1 of Bifidobacterium breve. Lineage (GTDB taxonomy): Bacteria > Actinomycetota > Acidimicrobiia > Acidimicrobiales > Ilumatobacteraceae > Casp-actino8. Next base: position 1,834 of record CAMDCI010000197.1, read on the forward strand.
GACACCATGGCATTGAGTGCCCACAAATTTGGTGGACCAAAAGGTGTCGGTGTTTTGGTGGTGCGCGAAGGAAAGTATTTCGAACCCATCGTGTTGGGTGGCGGGCAAGAACGTGATCGTCGCAGTGGCACTCACAATGTGGGTGGCATCGTTGCCGCAGCCGAAGCATTGCGAATCACCGATGTTGAACGAGGCAGCGAAGTTGCTCGTATTAGTGCACTACGTGACCAGTTGTTTGCCGGCTTGTTGGCTATCGACGGTGCGCATCGTACGATTCCGGCCGAGTCAAGCGTGCCGGGTATCGCACATATCTGTCTGCAGGGCATCGAGAGCGAATCGCTGTTGTACTTGCTTGATGAGGCCAACGTGTGTGCTTCGGCAGCCTCGGCCTGTGCCAGTGGCGCCATGGAGCCCTCGCATGTTTTGGCGGCGATGGGACTCACTCCCGACCTCACCATGGGTGCGTTACGGCTGAGTCTGGGTCACACCACGTCCGAAAATGACATTGATCGGGCGATCAAGGCAATCACCGGCGCAGTGACTCGAATCCGAGCCGTACAAAATCGCCGTAGCCTCTAGATCCATGAAGGTTCTTGTAGCGATGTCGGGCGGCGTTGATTCGTCGGTTGCTGCTGCATTGTTGCTTGAACAAGGTCACGAAGTCGTCGGAGTCACGATGCGCCTCTGGGGTGGCGACAGCGACACGGGTTGCTGCAGCGTGAGCGACGTCGATGACGCGCGTCGCGTGGCCCAACAACTGGACATCGACCATTTGGTCTTTAACTTCACCGAAGATTTTCATCGCAATGTTGTTGAGCCCTACATCAACGACCACGCCATCGGTATCACGCCTAACCCGTGCATCGAATGCAACCGTCATCTGAAGTTTGATCGTTTGCACGAGCGCGGCATTGTTCTAGGTTTTGATGCAGTCGCCACTGGGCATCATGCCCGAGTCACTAACGAGGATGGTGTCTGGAAACTCGTTCGGGGTTACGACATGGCCAAAGATCAGAGCTACGTCGTACACATGATGGATCAGCATCAGTTGTCACGGACATTATTTCCGGTGGGCGAAATGACTAAGACCGTTGTACGTGAACACGCAACGCGTCTTGGTATGCGTACCGCTAACAAGCCCGACAGTCAAGATGTGTGTTTCATTACTTCGGCGAAAGATAACGAAGGCCGTAGCGGCCGTGTGAGTTTCATCGGTCGTCGTATTCCGTTGAACCCTGCTGTCGTCGTCGATGAATTGGGCAACGAACTTGGATCGGTTGAATCAGTCGAACTGGTCACGCTTGGTCAGCGCCGTGGAGTTGCGGGCGGTGGTGGCACGAAGCGTTTCGTCGTCGATATTGATGTGCCGGGTCGCAAAGTTGTTGTTGGGCCCGAGTCGATGTTGATGGTCGATCATGAGGTCGTTGACAACGTGGTCTGGAGTAACGAACCATATGTTGGCGCGGCACGCGTTCAGTGCAGTGCTCATGGCGAACCCCGTTCAGCGGTTTTGTCGGTTGATGATGCTGGGCGAGTGATCGCCACATGGACCGAGCCCCAGCGACGCATCTCGCCAGGCCAAAGTGCAGTCTTTTACGACGCCGATGATCGATTTGTATTGGGTGGCGGTTTAGTTACGCGCTCGGTGCAGATGTCAAATCAATAAGCGCGCGTCCCGGTCGGTTGGGGCACACCCGCATTGACTTCACATGAATGGCTGAGCCGCCGGGGGTCTTGGGGGTTGCAGCAAAGACC
>CAMDCI010000198.1 GCA_945889715.1 Bifidobacterium breve
GCCTTTCGTGCCCATGCCGAGGTTCCGGCAGTTGGCGAAAAATCAAATGCTGCAACCTGACCAATCACGATCGTGCTCGGTGATTCAAGTGGTGCATCAGCAAGTTCGCCAAGTGTGGTGCGAATTGTTGTTTGCTCGGGACGCGTACCATAACGAATAGCCGCAACAGGAGTGTCGCTCGCCAAACCACCCGACATCAAACGTGAGGCAATTTCGGCACGTTCTGAAACACCCATCAACACAACGATCGTTCCGCCAACTTGAGCAAGAGCTTCCCAATTGATTGACGTTGCTCCACCCTTTTCACGATGACCAGTCACAACTGTGAATCCGACCGACACATTGCGATGAGTCACCGGAATACCAGCAGCAGCGGGTACGCCCACCGCCGAACTAATGCCGGGCACGACATCAAAAGGAACTTCGGCATCGATGAGCGCTTGGGCTTCTTCTCCCCCACGACCAAATACATAAGGGTCGCCACCCTTCAGGCGAACGACATTCAGACCTTGTGACCCAAGGTGCACCAAAAGCGTGTTGATCATTTCTTGTGGAGTGGGAAGACCGGGCTTCTTACCAACATCGATGAACTCAACGTCGGCACGAGCCAAATCTAAAATCGCTTGATCGGCCAATCGATCGTGCACGATGACGTCGGCTTCGGCGATGAGTCGCGCTGCACGAACGGTGAGCAATTCGGGGTCGCCCGGACCAGCACCAACTAAGAACACGGTCATGCTGTCACCGTTCCCTGCAACGACTCACGAGGGCACGACATGTGAATGTTGTGGCTCGCCACAATCTTTTCGATGATGGGCTTCCAGTCAATATCTTCGGTGCTACGACCATCGGCATGAATCAGTTCACGCTCTTGAGCCAACTCATTGACAACTTCTTCAAATTCTGGGCCAACTAACGCTTCAAGTTTTTGCCGCATCCACGATGACAATGCCGGACTGTTTCCGCCAGTTGACACCGTGACCATGAGGTCGCCACGACGAACCACAGCCGGCAATGTGAACGCGCAACGCTCGGGATCATCGGCCGAGTTGATCCAGATGCCTCGCTCTTCGCAGGTGTCGTAGATCAACTGATCAAGTTCGCGGTTACCTGTTGCAGTAATGACCAGACGTTGTCCATCAAGATCTGTCAATTCAAATGCACGCTGGTGAATCGTGACCGGAAGCCCAGCAAAATCGCCAACAACTTCTGGGGCGACAACAGTGACTCGCGCACCTGCTGCCAAAAGTTGTTCGGTCTTACGTAAACCAATACGACCTGCACCAACGACCAAGCACGACCGACCTTCAAGATTGAGGTTGATCGGGAATTGGTTCTTGGTCATTCGTTGTCTCGAATCATTAAGGCTGCGCACGTCATACCCGTTGCTTCGTCAATCAAGATCGCGGCGCCACCAGGACGATGGCGGTCGTAATTGTCGATCACCAAAGGAACCGAAACATTGAGGTGCACACGACCCAAGTCGTTAAGCCCCAAGCTTTCGGCCGGGCTATGGGTTGCTGTCGCTACGTCGTGACGCAGTTCAATTGCACTCACGAATGCTTTCGCGGTACGGGTCTGATGCTTGATGATCCATCGGCTTCCAGTTTCGAGCGGCTTGTCAACCATCCACGAAATGTCGGCGATGATTCGGTCGGTCACAATCGGAGCTTCATTGGCGACAACTGCGACGAGAACATCGCCCCGACCAATATCAATGTCATCGGCAAGTTGCACGCTGATGGCTTCACCAGGCTGGGCGGTGTCTTGAGGTACTCCGCCACGATCAATGCCGATCACCGTTGATTGCTGTCCACCAGGCAAAACGCGCAAGAGATCGCCAATCGCTAACGATCCACCAGTGAGTCGTCCAGCAAAACCGCGATAGTCGTGATGTTCAGTTGAATAGGGGCGGATCACCCACTGCACGGCCAGTCGTGCACCCACATTGTGATCGCCAGGAACTTCAATGGTTTCCAACAGATCTAACAACGGCACACCTGTGAACCAAGGCATGTTGGTCGATGCATCCACAACGTTGTCACCAAGCAAAGCCGAGATTGGTAATGGATTCAGAACTACTGGCGCCGGCAATGCCTGAGCGTGGGCAGTCGCTTCGGCCACGATGCGGTGGTACGTGGCTTCATCAAAATCAACGAGGTCCATTTTGTTCACCGCCAAGATCACGAGTTTCACACCGAGAAGCGAAGCAACAAACAGGTGCCGGCGAGTTTGCTCGGTCAGTCCGTTACGAGCATCGACCAAAACAATTGCGACATCTGATGCCGAAGCACCAGTGACCATGTTGCGCGTGTACTGCGCGTGGCCAGGTGTGTCAGCAACAACGAATGTGCGCCTGGGTGTCGCGAAGTAGCGATAAGCAACGTCGATAGTGATGCCTTGCTCGCGTTCGGCACGCAAACCATCAGTGAGCAACGCCAGGTTCAACGAACCATCGCCGTAACGAGTGCTCGCTTTTTCAACGGCCGACAACTGATCTTCAAAAACTGTTTTGGTGTCATGCAACAAACGACCGATCAACGTTGACTTGCCGTCGTCAACCGAACCAGCAGTAGCGATACGTAGAACCATCAGAAATATCCTTCGCGCTTGCGATCTTCCATCGCCGAATCGGAGAAGTTGTCATCGGCACGAGTAGCACCACGTTCGGTGATACGAGCCGCAGCAACTTCGACGAGTACTTCTTCAACGTTGCTTGCTGTTGAACGAACTGCGCCGGTGCAACTCGCGTCACCAACGGTGCGATAGCGAACTGTTTCTTCAAATGCCTTTTCGCCCGCTTCAAGTACGACTGGTCCGCCAACGCTGAGCAACATTCCATTGCGCTCAACAACCGTGCGGCGGTGCGAGAAATAGATCGATGGCAGAGCCACATTTTCAATGCCGATATAACGCCAGATATCGAGTTCGGTCCAGTTTGAAAGTGGGAACGCACGAAGGTGTTCGCCTGGACGAATCTTGGCATTCAACATGTTCCAAGGTTCGGGACGTTGCGCACGCGGTTCCCATTGGCCGAAGTGATCACGGAACGACAAGATGCGCTCTTTGGCACGGGCCTTATCTTCGTCACGACGTCCGCCACCAAATGCTGCATCAAATTTATGCTCTGCGATTGCGTCCAACAAGGTGACTGACTGCAAACGGTTGCGACTGGCGCGCGGACCAGTTTCTTCAACCGCTCGACCCGAATCAATTGATGCTTGAACACTGGCAACAACCAGTTTCACGCCATAGTGCTCAACCAGTATGTCGCGGTAGGTGATGACTTCTTCAAAGTTGTGCCCAGTGTCGACATGCATCACTGGGAAGGGCAAGCTTCCGGGACGGAAGGCCTTTGCTGCGAGATGCAAAAGAACTGCTGAGTCTTTTCCGCCCGAAAACAACAGAACCGGGTTACGACATTCGGCCGCAACTTCACGAATAATCGTGATTGCTTCATCTTCGAGTTCGGCCACGCTCTGCTTAATTTCGGCAGGCGTTGCTTGTGTTCCACTATCGATCATTGTCATGACTGTCCTTCTGACTTCGTCGTTACATGTAATCCGCACTCTGTTTTG
>CAMDCI010000199.1 GCA_945889715.1 Bifidobacterium breve
GGCGAAGGTGTCGGACTGCTCGGAGAAGTCACTCGATTGCATCTGAGTTACGCCGCAAATTCTTCTGGCCCTCAGCCACCGAGCATGATTGCCAAATGTCAAGCGGCCGCTCCTGGCAACGTTTTCATGTCGCAAGCGATGGGTTTCTACGAACGTGAATCTGCGTTCTACAAACAGTTCTCCCAATCGATCAATCTGCGTGTTCCTTTTTGCTACTACACCGATGTCGATCCAGCAGGTGCTCCGTACATCGTTCTGTTAGAAGAAATCACCAACCCCCGAATGGTTGATCAAGTTGCTGGCGCAAACTTTGATGACAGCGCTGCGATTCTCGATCAAGCCGTGAAATTGCACAGTCATTTTTGGGATAACGAATTGTTGTGGTCGCTTTCGTGGCTCCCGCCGATGAACAATCCGTTGTATCGCGCCGCTCGCGAAATGGCCGAGCCGAAGCTTGAATCATTTATTGCTAAATGGTCACCTCATGTCGAAGCAGACACGATGCAGTGGATGCGCGAACTCACCCCGAAGTATCCAGACATGGTCGACTGGTGGGTCGAACAAGGCAATGCGACGTTCTCGCATACCGACTTTCGGGCTGACAACTTTTTATTTGGCGGTTCAGCAGGCGAAGGAGTTGTGACAGTTCTCGACTTCCAATTGAGCGCCCGCCATGTGGGTATGTGGGATGTGGCTAACTTCCTCGGCCAATCTGTCACTATTGAAAATCGACGCGAGTGGGAACAAACATTGGTGCGCCGATATTACGACGGGTTGATTGCTGCTGGAGTCTCCAATTACTCATGGGACCGCTGCTGGCGCGACTATCGATACTGCTTATTGCATCAGGCGTGGTCGCAGGTTGCTGTGAGCGATATCGATCCAGGCAACGATCGTGGTCGTGCGTTACTACATGCCATGATTACTCGTGTTTTTGCCGCTGCCCACGACCTGCAATCTGGCGACCTGCTCAGCGAATTCTGAACGAATTCTGCCATCACCATGAACCCCGAACTTGTCGCTCGCCTCACTGCAGAAATGCAATATGAGTTTGATCGGACAGCTCCACCCGATGGATTCCCTAAATTCCATGACATCCCGGTGGAGCGGTTTACGTCTGATGAGTTTTGGGATCTTGAACGAAAATACTTATGGCCACGCGCGTGGGTCTTGGCTGGCCGGGCCGAAGATATTCCCAATGTCGGCGACTTCTTCACTTTTGATGACTTAGGCGTGCCAATACTTTTGATTCGGGGCAAAGATTCACAAGTTCGCGCGTTCTACAACACCTGCCAGCATCGTGGCGCTCCGGTTGTGCGTGAAGCGTCGGGAACATCAAAACTTTTGCGATGCCAATATCACTCGTGGTCATACGACATTGATAGCGGAAAGTTAGTTTCCGTAACCGACGAGAGAGATTTTGTCGATTTCGACATGACCGATCGTTGTCTGCCATCGATCTCGTGTGAGATCTGGGATAACTGGATTTTCGTCAACCAAGACCCTGAGGCAATGTCATTCGCCAACCACATTGGCAAGATCGCCGATGAAATGTCCGAGTTTCAAGGCGCCACGTTACGTACGGTCGCCAAACAAAGCGAGATCATTCCGTGCAACTGGAAAGTTACGGCTGAGGCATTCCTTGAGGTATACCACTTCCGACATATTCATAGTCGCAATGGCGAGAGTCTCCTTGATAATCGGGGAGCAACTATGGGGCTTCTCCCCAACGGTTGTTCACGCATGGTGACACCGTTTTCAAAAACTTCTTACTCGGCGCTCGGCATGAGCAATTGGGATGATTACAAACATGTTGTCATCCCCGGCTTCACCGATTTAGAAACAGTGAACGACATGGTTCGTTGTACGAGTTCTGCATACGGCATCTTCCCCAACCTCATCACGCCAATCGCCGCGTACGGATTTCCATTTATCACTTTCTGGCCCATTGATAAGCAGACCACGCGAATCGACTGGACTCATTACGCACCTATTGATTTCGATCCGAAAGAGGGTTTGCCAACCAACTGGCAGATGAGACTCGACAATTTCAAACTCATCATGGAAGAAGATTTCTGGAATATGGCACCTATGCAGAGATCACTTGAATCTCCAGCGATGCGTGGCATGCCCACCAATTATCAAGAACGTCGTATCTGGAATTTTCACGAGCAACTTGATCGAGTCATTGGCATTGATCGAATTCCTGCTTCAATGCGCGTCGAGCAATTGCTCAGTAGCTACATAGAAAGTTAAAACTTAACCTCGCGAAACCGCGGGATTGCCGTCGGTCCACATCACGACAAGGCGGCGAAAACTGATACGCCATCCGTCTGGCGTGCGCTTCAACTGATCTTCATAACGGCCAGCAATAATGAAGTTGGTTCCGCCGTGAGCTGCTTTACGAACGTGTTGCGCTTGCAAATAGCAACGACAAGTTGCGGTGTCACCCTGAACATTGATCTGATGATTCGAAATGAGGTGTTGAGTTTCGTCCATACGCGATAGCGCAGTTTCTACTCGCTTCTTAATTGCTACTCGACCCACCACATCTTCTAAAAGGTCGCCATTGGCATCTTCGGCGAACACAGTGTCGAGCACTGCCCAGTCCTTGGTGTCGAGGGCCCAGCAATAACGGTTGGTCACATCGATAATTGCCGCACGATCAATCAGTAACTGATGCGCTTCACTACTAGGCAATGTGTCAATGGTTTGAATTTCAAACATTTCGTCCCCCTCTATCTCGTCTTCACCGTAGTCGGATATGACACGCTAGGGACATGTCCATCCTCGGTCGACCGGTACAAATTGCTTACAGCGCCCGCGGTACCGACACTCTCGAAGAGGCGGCCAATGAATTTCGCCAACGTACTAGTTGTGGTCCATTCGTTTTTGCCCATCACATCGAGATTTCCTCGTGCACGATCAATGGTGAGCCCAGCACATTCGATCACTCGTCGGCCTATGGCTGGTGGGGCGAGATCATGGTTGAACTGGTTCGCGAACACACTCCCCCGCTTGGACCAAGTCCATCGGGCTTGCATCACATGGCGTTCATGGTTGATTCGTTACATGACGGCATTGAGTGGTGCTCACATCAAGGCTGGCCACTCACTCTTCATGCCCAAACAAGTGGTGGACAAGAGTTTGTCTTTTGTGATGCTCGACATGATCTCGGACATTTCATCGAAATGTACGAACCCTCCGAACGATTGCTCGGCTTCTACGACCACGTTCGTCAACTTTCCCAAACTCCATCGTGATTCTGGTGTGGATTTGTTGCGTATAGCGCAATAAATACACACCAGAATCACGATGGTATTCAGAGGTTTTCACATGGTTGAGTCGTCGACCCAACTTCCGTGGAAGCCGAATGGCACACGCTGCGGAAGATGCACTCGAGCGATTGGCGCTTTGGCGAGATCGCTGGCGTCCAAAATGACCAAGTCAGTCGAATCGGTTGCATCGTCATACACAAATCCCATGGCATAGCCCTCATCTTCGTTGGCCGACGCAGAATCTTGTACAAAGACAAACTC
>CAMDCI010000200.1 GCA_945889715.1 Bifidobacterium breve
TCAAATGACACAACTCAAGAGGTTGCAACGACGCCCTCTTCGACGCCAGTCATTGAGACAACCGAGCCCTTGACTTCAGACACTTCTGCACAATCGCAAATACAAGAAGTCTCGGCAAACATCATCGGCACGCAAACATCCTTTTCTCTCACTGCCGCACTCGCCGAAAGTCCAGTGGCTTTTTGGTTTTGGGCACCTGGTTGAGGCACTTGTAATCGAGAAGCCCCCTCGGTCGAGGAGGTCAGCAAAAAGTTCAGCGGAAAGGTTCGCATCGTTGGCGTGGCCTGGAACGGCGACGAGAATTCATACCTTGAATTCATTGACCGTCATTCGTTGACCTTTGACAATCTTGATGACACCGCTGCATCGATCTTCAGCGAATACGACATTCCGTCGCAACCAGCATGGGTTTTTCTCGACCAAGATGGAATTCTCGAAACCAGACTGGGTGCTATGAGCAAAGATGTACTGGTAGATATCCTCGCCAATCTGTAGGCCAGGCCTCTCAAATTGCTTGACGCGGTCGGCAAGTAGTTGAAACTCACGATGTCTCACTATTTCTCGCTGGCAAGAGCCTCCATCAACAGTTGGAATGTGACATTCAACTTCTGGTCGTTGATACAGAACGCCAATGTTGGCATCGCTGAAGCCAGCATGACAGGCTCAAGGTATGCAGTTTGACATCGCAGTTATCGGAGGTGGCCCCGGAGGTTCATCGACCGCAATTTCAGCTGCACGCGCCGGTCTACGAGTGGTGTTGTTTGAAAAAGCTCAGTATGGCCGCGACAAAGTTTGTGGCGATGGCTTAACCCCACGCGCTATTGGGGCTCTCAACGACTTGAACGTTGATCACTCTGCCGCACATCGCATTGATGGCCTACGCATGATTGCTGGCAAGAAGCAGCGTGAATTGTCATGGCCAACCACCGATCGTTTCCCGCACCACGGTGCAGTGTGGCCACGAAAAAAGTTTGACAACTATCTTCTAGATATTGCTATTGAATCTGGGGCCGATGTTCGTTTCAACACCGAAGCATTGCCCGTTATTGAAGACGGTGTTGTTGTTGGCGTTGAAGTTAACGGCGAAGTGATACGTGCATCGCTCGTAGTCTTGGCAACTGGCGCCCAGGGTGCAGCAGCAAAAATGCTTGGCGCTGTTCGTGATCCCGACGAAACTTTTGGATTAGCCATTCGTGCATACGCTCCAACTCCTCGTCATGCCGAACGCCACCTTGAAGCATGTTTAAGTTTGCGCGACGAACACGGCACTCCCGTTCCCGGATATGGCTGGATGTTCCCTGCCGGTGATGGCACAGTCAATATTGGTGTTGGTGCATTAAGCACTATGAAGGGTTTTAAGAAACTCAATCTCAATACTTTGCTTGATCAGTACGCATCTATTGTGCGCGAACCGTGGTCGCTAGGTGATTATGTCGACAAGCCTCGCGCCTGGCGATTGCCCATGAGTTGCGTACGTCGCCACGGACCAGGTTGGGTTGCGGTTGGTGATGCCGCTGGTTTTGTGAATCCGATGAATGGCGAAGGCATCGATTACGCACTCGAGTCGGGAATGCTTGCTGTTCAGTGTTTCATTGATAATCCGGCTACCGCACCAAGTTCGTACGACACGCAGGTTGGTGAACGCTTCGATGCGTTCTTACGCACTGGCCGACGATTCAGTTTTATCATTGGTCATCCATGGTTATTGCGACCTGGTTTACGCGTTGCTGTCGGAACCCAAGTTGCCGCCGATATCACGCTTGCGGTTATGGGCAATTTGATTGACTCAACGACTCCGGGTGCTGCCGGTAAAGTCATGCGACTTGCCGATAATGCGTTACGAATTGCTGACCCAATTCTGCGACGCACCCGCGCCAAGGCGTAAGAAAAATCCAGATAGCGAACGGGCAATGCCTGCTCTACGACTTGCGGATGACGCCGTCTTTCACGGCAGCTGCCGCAACCGCTGGAGCAACACGTTCAACGATTGTTCTGTCAAACACTGATGGCACCACGAAATCTGGTGACAACTGAGCATCAGTCACCGACTCGGCAATAGCAATTGCCGCCGCCAATTTCATACCTTCAGTGATGTCTGTTGCATTTGCGTCAAGTGCACCACGGAAGATGCCGGGGAATGCCAGCACGTTGTTGATTTGGTTCGGATAGTCACTACGACCCGTTGCCATCACTGAAGCAAGGCCATCGACCTGCTCGGGACGAATTTCGGGGTTCGGGTTTGCCATGGCAAACACAATGGGGTTCTTTGCCATCGAGCGCACATCAGCAGCAGTAATAAGATCCGGCCCACTGACTCCGACAAACACGTCGGCGCCTTTCATGACGTCACTAATGGTTCCCATCTTTCGTGACGAATTTGTGTTGGCCGCAAACCATTCTTTTGCCGAGTTCATTTCACCTCGACCGGTGTAAATAGCGCCCACTCGATCGCAACCAATGACATCACCGATACCAGCATTGAGCAAAATCTTGCCGATAGCAACACCAGCGGCTCCAACTCCGGCGATGACAACCGTGAGGTCTTCCATTTTCTTGCCGGTGATTTTCAATGAATTCCACAACGCTGCCAATGTGACCACTGCTGTGCCGTGTTGGTCGTCGTGGAACACAGGAATGTCAAGACTTGCACGTAGGCGTTCTTCAATTTCGAAACACTCAGGTGCTTTGATGTCTTCCAAGTTGATTCCACCAAATGTTGGGGCAATGCGTTGCACAAAATCGACAACTTCATCGGCGGTGCGAGCATTGATGCAAATCGGGAAACCATTCACCCCACCAAACTCTTTGAACAACAGTGCCTTGCCCTCCATAACAGGCATTGCACCCTCTGGACCGATGTCACCAAGTCCGAGGACCGCAGTTCCGTTGCTGACAATGGCAACGGTGTTCTTACGGATGGTGTACTTATGAGAAAGCGATGGATCATTTTCAATTGCGGTACAGACGCGAGCAACGCCAGGTGTGTACGCCATTGACAAATCATCACGGTCATTCACAGGGGCCGTACTGATGACCTCAATTTTTCCGGCCTCATGCATGCGGAATGTGCGGTCCCACCAATCGATAACTGTGACACCATCGAGTTTTTGCACTGCTGCAACGATTGCGTTTTGATGCTCTTCATTTCGACAGTGCACGACAAGATTGCGACGAAGAACCGGACCGCGAACATCAAAACCATCAAGAGCTCCGATGTTTCCCCCTGCCTCACCAATGGCTCCGCACAACCGTCCGAGGGTGCCCGGCACATTGTCGAGCTGACAATCAAGAGAGATGGAAAATGCAGCGTTGGGGAGAATAGACATAAGACTTCTTATATTACGGACTTACCGCCCAATTGTCAGTTGCGTGTCAATGGAAATTCTCGAATTTATGCTGCGAATCTTGGCGTTAGAGAAATGGCTTGCGAAGTATGAGCAATTCAGCGTCTAACTGACGCCCTCTCGCGAAACCACGTTCTTCGATGAGTGCGACCGCCTCGCTTGCCAGACTCCATTCTTCGTCGTCAGCAACAGC
>CAMDCI010000201.1 GCA_945889715.1 Bifidobacterium breve
ATTGCCGAAGGCGTCCCAGAGCGTCTGAACGGTATGACATTGCCAAAATTTCGCCCTGGCGGACTCCTTCTTGTGCACGCAGGCGGAGGGGCTGGGCTTTTCTCTGCCATTATTGGTGGATGGGCCAACGGCGACGTTGGAAGCCAACCAGTGACGAAAGAGGTGTTGCCATGAAAAGTTCTACGAATCGCGTTGTGCTCGACCCCACCAACGAGCGCCGCGCCACCACCGTCGAACGAGTTGGCCGACCGACATCTCTCAAAGGTCTCACTGTTGGCTTGCTCGATATTTCCAAAGCCCGTGGCGATGTTTTCATTGATCGCCTCGAAGAACGACTCTCCGAAATGGGGGCTGACGTCAAGCGTTACAAAAAGCCCACGTTCACCAAGCCGGCGCCAGTTGATCTGCGCCACGAAATTTCCATCAATTGCCAAGTGGTGATTGAAGCACTTGCCGATTGAGGCAGTTGTACGTCGTGCAGTGTGCACGACATCGTTGATCTAGAACGCCGGGGCATTCCTGGTGTATTCGTCGCTTCTTCTGAATTCATTTCAGCAGCAGATGCGCAATCACGTTCGCTCGGGTTTCCTGATGTCGCTCGGGTATTTACACCTCATCCGATTCAAGATCGAACCGATGATGAAATGCGGGCGTATGCCGATGCGGCGCTCGCCGAGATTGTTGCTGCAATTACTCGCGGCTAAGGCAACATGAGTTCGTCATTTTGGCGAACAATGAGACCATCACTGATCAAGTCATTTACTAGTCGCTTCGCAATTTCTGCAGAGCGATCCATGATCTCTGCAACCGCGTGAATTGGGACGGTACATTCTCCGAGTTGCTTCATCAATCGCCCGCGGGCTTGACGATCTGAACCAGCAAACTTTGCTTGGGCAACACTCACTCCAGCCGACCCCACACTTGGATCGGTGCCAGTCCCGCGCCAGGAACATTGTTCAGTCAGCGGACACTCGTCGCACATAGGTTGTGGACGGCAAATCGTTGCACCCAGATCCATGAGCGCTTGATTCCATAGCCAGGCTTCTCCTTGTGGAACCCAATCGTCAGCGAACATCTGAGCATCACGTGCTTTCAACGTTCGACCATGAAACCTCGCGAGTACTCGCGCAATATTGGTGTCAACTACTGCGGCGTCTTCTTCGAACGCAAAAGCCAAAACAGCTCGCGCCGTGTACGGGCCAACACCAGGCAGTGCAAGCAAATCTTCAAGAGTGTTCGGCACGACTCCGCCATGTTGCTCGACAACAACTTTGGCTGCGGCTTGCAAGTTTTTTGCACGGCGTGGATAACCAAGTCCTTGCCACAGTCTCAGCACATCACCAAGAGGTGCTTGCGAACAAGCAAGCGCAGTTGGAAACTCATTGATAAAGACCGACCACTTCGGCATGGCACGACTCACACCAGTTTGCTGCAACATGACTTCGCTGACGAGTACATACCAAGGATCGCGCGTATCACGCCACGGCAACTGACGAAGACGTGGTGTGATCCACGCAAATATTGATTCGTGAAGACCAGCGTGGTCACTCACGAGAAAATATCTTTCAGGCTTCGCCCCATGCAGCGTCACCGTTGTACGGACGTTCACGAGTGGGAGCAAACTCACGCTTCCACACCATGACGCGGCGGCGGAAGTAACACACTTCTTTTCCGTCTTGGTTAAAGCCCTTGGTCTCGACGGTCACAATGCCGCGATCATTCTTGGACTTGCTCTCTTGAATGTCGAGTACACGAGTTTCGGCATGAATTGTGTCGCCATGGAAAGTTGGGAACTTGTGCTGCAACGTTTCAACTTCAAGGTTTGCAATGGCCGCACCACTGACGTCGGGCACGCTCATACCAAGAACCAACGAATACACCAAGTTGCCCACGACCACGTTGCGACCCTGGACACTCTTTGAGGCAAACCAATCATTTGTATGCAACGGGTGGTGATTCATCGTGATCATGCAAAACAAATGATCGTCATATTCGGTGATGGTCTTGCCGGGCCAATGACGATAAACATCGCCGATAACGAAATCTTCAAGGCAACGGCCAAAGGGGCGCTCGTGAACTGTCATGCCACAAAACTAGTCGTGACTTTGTGGATTCTCGGTATTTTTAATTTCAGAAGCCTGAATTTGTTCAACAGATGGCTTTGGAAGTTGCCCAGTGCGTTCTTTTGCTGGGAAACGTTCGGAGAAGTCAAGAATTCCCTCGTCGCCAGTTGCCATAGTCGCTACGACATCGCGCATTGGCTCAAGTTTGTTACGAGCAATCGCCCACGGTCCGACACGCAAAGACAGATAACAGACGCCACCGATCATGATCGGCAACCAATACTGTGCGATTCGATATGAGACAACTCCGACGACTGCCGTCGCTCGGCGCAGACCGAAACCAACGAGCACTGGCACGTACGTACCCTCAACGATGCCAAGACCACCTGGGGTCAACGGAATAGCGGCCAAGACATTTGCCAGACCAAATGCAACGATGAGTCCATCAGGAGGAACCGATCCACCGAAGGCCCGCAAGAAAACCCAGAGAGCAGCGGCATCAATCAGCCAATTAGCAGAAGCCCACAAGACGAGACGGCGCAACAAAGCGCGGTCGGCAGCGAGTTCTTGCATGCGACCACCTATGTGTCGAATGGCTTCTCCGGCTCGATCTTCATTGAGGCGCAGTCGTCGAGCCACTGAACGCAAAATTCGTTCAGAACGCTCTTGACCTTCGATCAATCCAAAAATGATTGCCACTGCAATACCCATCAAGATGATTCCAGCAATAGCCGCCGAACCATAAACTGGGTTCACACCACGAAGCGGAATGGAAATAATGAGCCCAGCCCACAAAATGAAGTTGAGCACAACAGCTGATGCCAAGCCCGCTGTCGCAAGTGCGAAGCCAGCATCTGGTCCGGGGATACTCGACGCAACCATCAATCGATAACCAAGTGCCGAGCCAGCAGCGCTACCTCCTGGAACCAAACTCGACAGCGCGCGTGTCGACAATTGGATGCGAAAGAGTTGCAAGGCCGACATGTGATGACCAACTGGACCCAACGCGGCTCGAGTCATTAACGAATAGCAAAACAGCGCAAGCAATTCAAGAGCCAGACCCAGAACTAGCAACCCTGGCTTCACATCGCTCAGCTGATCAACAGCATTTCGTAGTCCTGGAATATTGAGGATGAGAAAATAGACCACGACCAAAGTGGCAAACACTTTAAATGCGCGCCCCAATGCTCGCCGACGAGCGCGGTTACGCGGATTCAATAAATGGTGAGACTCCTCGGGTTGCAGCGGAGTCCCGCCAAGGTCTCCCCCAACCACGTCAGACATACGTCTTTTCTAGCATTTTTTGCAGGGTCTCACTGAGTACCCCGACCTTCACACAACGGGAAATGCCTCAATCAGACGTAATAAATGAAGATCAAGTGCAGGCGCAGTCTCGGCGACCCATTTCCCGAGGTGCACCACGACAAGATCGCGATC
>CAMDCI010000202.1 GCA_945889715.1 Bifidobacterium breve
CTCGCAGCTTGGGTTGACTCAGAAAAGTCCATGGATCTAGTTTCGCCCGAAAAGCACCTGTCGGCGTAATCGGCGCGCCCGACCTAAGGTCTTTTCATGACGACACCTCCCCCGGCCGCGGCGAACCCCGCACATCTGTTTGATCTCACTGGACGCATCGCCCTCATTACTGGCGGAAGTCGTGGCCTCGGCAGAGAAATGGCTTTGGCTTTCGCTCACCAAGGTGCCGACATCATGATCGCTAGTCGCTCGATTGAATCGTGCGAAGAAACTGCCGCCGAAGTGCGTCGTGAAACTGGTCGTAACTGCGTGCCCTATGCCTGTCATATCGGTCGCTGGGACGAACTTGAAGGTCTTGCTGAGGCGGCTTGGAATGAATTCGGTGGCGTTGACATCTTGGTGAACAATGCCGGCAAGTCACCGCTGTACGACAACATCACCAATGTCAATGAACAAATGTGGGATTCAGTTATTGGTCTCAATCTCAAAGGGCCATTTCGACTTTCGGCTTTGCTTGGATCACGCATGAGTGAACGGGCCAAAGAAACGGGACGCGCCGGATCAATTATCAACATTTCAAGCATCGCGGCAATTCACCCCACACCCGATGTCATTCCGTACACAGCAGCAAAAGCAGGATTGAACGCGATGACAATCGGTTTCGCGCAAACCTTTGGTCCGCACGTTCGCGTCAATTGCATCATGCCCGGCTCATTTCGCACCGACATCAGCAAAGCCTGGAACTGGGACATGGTTGACCAGATGATGAAGCGGGTGGCGTTAAAGCGTGTTGGCGAACCACACGAAATCGTTGGTGCTGCTTTATTCTTGGCTAGCGATGCCAGCACCTACACGACTGGCGCAGTTTTCACCGTTGACGGTGGCGTTCCAACCTGATCACATCATTCGTTCTTGAAAGGACACCACGATGGCTTTAACAAATGAACAAAAGCTCGAGCACCAACGCAAATTTGCGGCTGCAACTAATGCGGGGCAACCCGACATCACCATGTCGATGTGTGTTGAAGGTGCGCTGGTCTGGCACAACTTTGATGACAAGAGTGTGCCGTATGCAAGCACCGGGAAAACATTGACCCGTATGCATCAAGCAATCCCGAATCTTCGTTGGGAAACTCGAGCAGTCGCCGCCACGAGCACTGGTTGGATGTGGCAGGCCGCCATTCGTGGAACGGCGCCCGGTGGAGAAATTTGCGCTCATTCGGTCATGATCGTCACGTTGAACGACGAGGGACTCATTACCCAACTCGACGAATACATCGACCCTTCGCAATTATCCGCGTTGCGGGGCTGACTTCTCGCTGATTCGATTGCGTTCAACACACGCTTGAACGCCTAAAGTCAAGACATGTCAAATCACAACCCAGCAAAACACAATATGGTTGAAGGTCGGGTCTGCATCGTGACGGGTGCCGGACGTGGAATTGGTCGAGAATATGCCCTCATGCTGGGTGCCCACGGCGGCCTAGTAGTCGTCAACGACATCGGCGCGTCGCGCGATGGAAGCGGCGGCGATGCAGGGCCAGCACAAGACGTGGCGAACGAAATCAAGGCTGCTGGTGGACAGGCAGTTTCCAACACCGACGACATCAGTTCGTATGCCGGCGCCAAGAGCATCGTCGATCAAGCCATCGACACTTTCGGTGGCCTCGATGTAGTCGTCAACAATGCCGGCATCTTGCGCGACCGCATGTTGTTTTCGATGGCCGAAGAAGAGTGGGACTCAGTCATCAAGGTTCACCTCAAAGGAACATTCGGCACGAGTCGTTTCGCTGCCGAGTATTGGCGTAACCGTTCAAAAGATGGCAAGACCAATGATGCGCGCATCATCAACACATCATCGGTTGCTGGCTTGTACGCCAACCCCGGCCAGGCCAACTACGGTGCTGCCAAGGCTGGCATTGCTGCATTCACACAGATCGCGGCACAAGAACTCAGCCGCTACGGAGTCACTGCCAATGCCATTGCTCCAGGTGCGCTCACGCGTTTAACCGAAGACCTCAACTTGCCCGATGAAATGTTGGCCAAGTTTGATCCTCGTTGGGTCGCCCCCATTGTCACGTGGTTGGCTTCACCGTTGTCGAAAGATGTCACGGGACAAGTCATCGAATCGAACGGCATGTTCTTGGCTATTGCCGAAAGTTGGCAGCGTGGACCCACGCTCACAACTCCCCCAGCCGAGGCTGAAGATGTTGATGCAGCAATTCGTCCGTTGTTGGCCGCGGCACGCCCGCGTACCACGATGGCCGACATCAACTAAACAAGCTAAACGTCGTACTTGTGACATCACTTCTTTTTATCTGCACTGGCAACGCGGCGCGCTCGGTCATGGCTGGGGCCATTATCAACGATCGGCGCCCCGATCTAGATGTCGTCACTGCTGGCACGCTGACTGTTGATGGACAGCCCATTAGTTTTCGTACCCGCGAGGCGTTAAAACAAATCGGCCTGCAGGCTCAAGGGCATCGCAGTAAACAAATTGAACAACATCATGTTGACACTGCAGATCTCATTATTGCCCTAGCTCCAGAACACGTTGAATGGATCCGCCGCAACTTTCCACACGTTGCCCATCGCACATCAACGCTCAAGCGACTCACCCGTCATCTCGAACACGACGGGCCGTTTGTTGAACGGGTCGCCGCCCTGAACTTGGCACGAGTTGAACTTGAACCATGGGAAGAAGTTGTCGACCCCGGTGGTGGCGAGGTTGAAGATTTCATCAACTGCGCTTTTGAAGTCGTCCAGTTAATGGATGACGTCATGCCCCGCTTGGGCTGACACTTCTATTCTTCAACGAATTGTGCAGCCAATTGACGAGCAAATAATTCCTCAATCACCGCATCACTTCGCCCTAATTCGCGCAACACCTCAGCAGTATGTTCACCCAACTTGGGCGCAATCCAACGGGGCTCACCTGGTGTTCCATGAAAATCTGCGGGCGATGCAATCATCGTTGTCGTGCCATATTCATCGGGCACTTCAATCAGTCCACCGGCATGGCGTAGTTGCGGATCAGCCAATACTTCTTCGGCCGAATTCACCGGCGACCAAAACATGTCGGGCTCGGTCGCAAAAATATCGGCCCATTCGTCAAGCGACTTACCCGAGAACGCTTCATCAAGAAGTGCGATCAATTCTTGGTGATTGATCGCTCGTTGCAACGGAGTCACGAAGCGCTCATCATCAATCCATTCGGGGTGTCCCGCAACGCGTGCCAACGGCGGCCAATGCCTTTCGCCTTCAAGACCAACCACCCAAAACCACTTGCCATCACCTGCTTGATAGTTGTTGACCGATGGGTTCATCATTTGTGTGCGTTGGCCGATCATCGGATGCTGACCCCAACCCAACATCATGTTGAGATCGAATCCAATCGTGTACACGCCTTGTCGCAACAACGACGACGACACCATTTGACCAAGACCCGAACGTTCGCGTTGATACAACGCTGCCGAAATCGCTCCAGCAAA
>CAMDCI010000203.1 GCA_945889715.1 Bifidobacterium breve
ACTGCTCGGCGCAGACTTTCGTACACCTCTGGAACTTGCTTGATACCAGTCGTCATTCCGGTCTCGGTGGGCCCGGGACACACCACATTGACAGTGATTGCATCGGCGGCAAGCTCAAGGGCTGCACCTTTAGCCAAATTGATTGCCGCGGCCTTGGCGGTGTTGTACGGCCACATATTTGGGTCGGCGTTGATACCCGATGTTGATGCGGTGACGACGATGCGTCCACCGCCCCGACGACGAAGTGCCGGCACTGCGGCGCGAATACCCAGCAGTACACCACGTACATTGACTTCAATGACTCGGTCGAATACCTCGATGGGCAAAGTGAGAATGTCGCCACTCGCCGGAAGGCCAGCGTTCAGAATCATTGCATCAAGTCCGCCAAACTCACCTTCGGCTAACGCGACTGCCAATTCGTTGGTTGCAGCATCAGTAACGTCTCCGCCCACTGCAAGAACTCGCGGATGCTGTTCTACTTCACGCAGCGCATCACTTGGTAAATCAACAACAACTACTGACTCGCCAGCGGCCAGCAGAGCATCGACAGTTGCTCGACCAATACCAGATGCTCCGCCCGTGACGATCGAAACCCGGGTGCTCTTCATTTGATTCATGTCCGTACCGTCACTTTTTTACTGTCCACTTCTAACAGTCCATTTGATCGGCAATGTGGTTAGTCCGCGAAGAATGAACGGCTGATTCACTTTGACGTCACCAGTGAGTTCGATTGTGGCGAAAGTATCGATCATCCAGCGCAAGGCCATCTGACCTTCGCGGCGAGCAAGAACGTTGCCGATGCAATGGTGAACTCCCCAACCGAACGCTAAATGCGGCTTAGCTCCCGGTCCGAAACGATCAAGATTGATGTCGTCAGGGTTCTCCCACACTCGTGGATCACGATTTGCTGCCGCAAAAAGTAGCTGCATTTTGCTGCGCTCAGCAATGGTCTCTCCACGAACTTCGCACTCTTCTTTGTTCGTTCGAAACAGACCTTGTACCGGTGAATCAAACCGCAAAAATTCTTCGACTGCCCATTGAATCTTGCTCGGATCATCGCGTAGTTGTTGCATGAGTTCGGGTTGCTGAATCAAGCGCCACAACATCAGGCTCAACAAACTGGCCGTGGTTTCGTGACCGGCGACAAGAACCTGCTGGCACAGTCGACGGACTTCGCTGTATTTCAGTTCGTCAGCAAGGTACGCCTGAGTCAACACACTTAAGAAATCATCAGGCAAAGTTCCACCCGCTTCAATAATCTCTTGGCGTTCGGCGACAAGCACATCAACTAAGCCATAGATACCAGCATTGGCTGCCTCGACAAGAGTTAGGTCTCCGCCACCCAGACCATTCACGATGTCGTCGGACCAGTGACCAAATTGATCTCGATCTTCCGATCGAATTCCCAACATTTCGGCAATCACGATGGCTGGAAAAGGAAATGCAAAGAGATGAACAAAATCACCTTCACCGTCACGACTGAATGCGTCATCCCACAACTGTCGACCAATCGCCTCGACCCGTGGAGTTAAAGCATCGACCATCGCTGGACGAAAGCCGTCTTGCAGCACTTTGCGTTGACGACGATGATCGGGATCGTCAGCCGATCCCAACACGCCACCGACTTGATAAAACACCCCTGGCCCATCGCCATTGAGCCATTGAGTTGGCGCAGTGACCATTGCCAATACGTCTTCGTGACGACTCACCACATAGAACGGTGGATCAAAAGTGTCCTCTTTATGGATCGGACACTTTTCGATGAGGTGATGATGACCTGCTGAAGGTTCAAGATCATTGGCGTGTTCTAAATGCGAATAGGTCACGCGGTCACTTGCCCCTTCAGTAAAAACTGAAAATCAATACGGAAGAGTTCCACCGTCAACGGGGAACAAACATCCGGTGATATTTCGCGCGGCATCAGAAGCCATCATCACTGCGACTGCAGCAACCTCTTCAACCCGGTTCGGCTTCTTCGTTGCCGCTTCAGAGCTGAATGCGGCAATGAGGTTCTCATATGTACCGAGTCCCATAGCAACTGCCGAATCAGGACCAGTGTTACGAACAATGTCAGTCTCAATGATGCCTGGCAAAATTGCGTTCACCGTAATGCCAAGTGTTCCGACTTCTTGAGCAGCCGACTTCACAAGACCGTTGACGGCGTGCTTGGTTGCGACATAGCCAGGAATGCCAGGCTTGCCCAACTTGCCTTCAACCGAAGACGTCACGATGATGCGACCACTCTGACGAGGAATCATGTGTTGTAGCGAACGCCGCATTCCCCAGAAAACATGGTTGAGGTTCCAGTCAATTTCGAGATTCCATTCTTCGTCTGACATTTGTGCAACTGGAGCAGTCATATTCACGCCACCAGAGTTCAAACAACAAATATCGAGACGACCGAATTTCTCGATCGTGAAATCAATCAAACCTTCAACAACGGACTGCTTTGATGAGTCACCTGCATAAAAAGCAATATTTGGTCCGCCACCCATTTCGGCAAGAGCGACAGCACCTTTTGCTGCGTCGCGACCGTTCACAACGACAGTGGCACCTTCAGCCAAAAATGCTTCGGCCATTGCACGACCAATGCTTCGTGTGCCGCCAGTGATGCAAGCGATTTTTCCTTCAAGTTTTCCCATGACAATCTCCTAGATCAGTAAGGCGAAGTTCCGCCGTCGATTGAGATCAATGATCCCGTGATACCTGCACCGGCATCTGATGCCAGCAATACGGCCACTAGGGCCACGTCTTCGCTTTCGTTAATGCGCTTGATCGCTGATTGCTGAGCAAACAGGTCGAGCAAACCTTCGTAGGTCAAACCCATCGCTTCGGCGGCGCCCGGACCTTGCGCCATCATGACGTCGGTTTCAATTGCGCCTGGGCACAATGCGTTCACCGTGATACCGAGCGTGCCCACTTCATGAGCAACTGATTTCACGAGACCGTTGATTGCGTGCTTTGACACAACGTAACCCGACACCATGGGCTTGCCCATTTTTCCTTCAACCGAGCTCATCGCCATGATGCGACCGTAGCCCTGCGGAATCATGTGCTTGAGAGCAGCGCGAATCGTCCAAAACGTATGCCAGAAGTTCCAGATCATCGGGACTTCCATTGCTTCATCAGTCATTTCGGCAACTGGACCAGGGTCTCCGCCACCGCCGGCGTTAGGAACCAAAATGTCAATACGACCGAAATGAGCGACTGTGCCATTGACAATGGCTTCACAATCTTCACGCTTCATCACGTCGCCCGCAATAAAAAAGACATTGGCGCCAGCGTTCAGTTCATCAAGGGTCTTTTGCGCCTTCACCGGATCGCGACCGTTGATGACCACCTTGGCCCCTTCATCTAGGAAGGCTTTGGCAACTGCAAGACCGATTCCTCGGGTACCTCCAGTTATGCAAGCGACTTTTCCATCAAGTGTTCCCATGTCGTCCCCCTTCATCGACTCGTCATCGACGTACAAACCGAACGATG
>CAMDCI010000204.1 GCA_945889715.1 Bifidobacterium breve
CCGACCATGACATGCGCATCGATTTTGTGTTTGCATCGTCTCACTTTGAGACTGTAAACGCATATATCGATGGCGCGACAGATGCATCCGATCATCAACCCGTGTGGGCACGGCTTCGAATTAAGTAGTTTCAGGTCGTACTATCTCATCTATGAGTAATCCGATCATCAAAGTCTCCGATGTTGCCTTCCCCCGGTTTCAGGGCCCCGACCTTGATGTGATGGAGGCGTATCTCACGAACTTTGGCATGGTGCGGTCGGCCCGCACCGACGAAGCGTTGTACATGCGCGGCACTGACGCCGATCACCATGTTCACGTGACGCATCTTGGCGAAGTTGCCTTCATCGGACTGACCTTCAATGCAACTCGTGCCGACCTCGAGACCTTGTCGCAAGCAACTGGCACGCCGATTGAAAATTGCGCCGAGCCTGGTGGCGGCTTGATCGTGCGACTCACCGACCCTGATGGAAATCGCATTGAAGTCATCGCTGATGCCGAGCGACTCGCACCGCTTGAAATCCGATCGCACGCCGCTTACAACAACGGGCAGTCACGTCCACGGGCTGTCGAACTGCAACGTATTGAAGCTGGCCCATCACAAGTCAAACGATTTGGTCATGGAGTGATCAAGACAACATCACTTGCACGCCTCGCTGATTGGTATTCAAACACTCTTGGTCTTTTGGGATCGGACGATATCTACGTTGAAGATCCCGAACAACCCATTGGTCGTTTCATGCGTTGCGATCGTGGCGAGACTCCGACCGATCATCACTCGCTACTCATTTTGGAAACTGGCGAAACTCGTCTTGGACATTGCGCGTGGGAAGTCGCCGACTTTGATGACCTGATGGGCGGCCGCGAACCGCTGCTTGCTTCTGGTGCACGCCACTACTGGGGCGTCGGCCGCCACATTTTGGGTGGACAGATCTTTGACTACTGGAAAGACCCACTCGGCTTCACGATTGAACACTGGACCGACAGCGATCTACTCGTTGCGTCAACTCCACTCAATAAGCATTCAATTTTTGCGGGTATTAATCAGTGGGGACCCAACCCGCCCGCCGATTTGGATTTCTAATGGATCTCGGAATCGCTGGCAAGAATGCGATCATTGCAGCATCAAGTGCTGGTCTTGGCTTTGCTTGTGCCGAATCACTTGCCAAAGAGGGCGTCAATGTTGTTATCAACGGTCGTGACAAAGATCGTCTCGATACCGCAGCCGAAAAACTACGGCCCATCGCCAAGGGAACTGTTACTGGTGTTGTTGGCGACATTGCGCTCGACGAAACTCGACTCGCACTACTTCAGGCTTGTCCCCGCCCCGACATATTGATCACCAATAACGGCGGCCCACCACCAGGTCGCTTTCAAGACTGGGGCCGCGACAACTGGTTGAGTGCTGTTGATAGCAATATGTTGGCACCCTTGCTTCTCATTCGTGATGTGCTTGAGGGAATGGTTGAGCGCAAGTTCGGTCGCATCATCAACATCACATCAGCAATGACCAAGAGTCCGTTGTCACCAATGGGACTGTCGTCAGCCGCACGCACTGGATTGATGTCGGTCGCAAAAGGCCTTTCGAAAGATGTCGCTTCGTCAAATGTGACGATCAACAACATTTTGCCCGAGCGCATCAACACCGATCGTCAACTCGGCATGGCCAAGCTTGCAGTGCAATTCAAAGGCATCTCCCTCGAAGAGGCGTACGAAGAAATGGCGCAAACGATTGCTGCCAAAAGGCTTGGTCGCCCTGAAGAAGTTGGCGACACCTGCGCCTTCTTGTGTAGCGCCCAAGCCGGTTTCATCTCGGGTCAAAGTATTCACCTTGACGGTGGGTCGTACAGCGGTCTCTTCTAATGACAACGACTTCTGAGATTGATGTCATCATTGTTGGGGCCGGCCCTGTAGGTATCAGTGCTGCAATGTTGTTGCACAAAATGGGTCATTCAGTTCGCATTGTCGAACGACGCGAAGGCCCGCAACGCGCTCCAGCTGCCCATGTCATTAACGCCCGTACTTTTGAAGTGTGGCGACAAATCGGCGTCAACGTTGATCACTTACGCTCACTCGCCCAAGACCCACAGGCTGCCGGGCAAGTTCATTGGGTCACCAAACTCGGTGGAACTGTTTTAGGTTCACTTCCATATGAACGTCAGGGCGACGAGATGTTGGCCCTCACTCCAACTCCGCTACGCAACTTGGCACAACACATTCTTGAGCCAGTGCTGGTTGACGAACTCTCAGGAATGGGCATCACGGTTGAGTATTCAACACAGTGGATATCAATGGTTCAAGGCGATGAGCACGTGAATTCAACGGTCACGCTCAATGGACGCGAAGAAATCATCACTTCTAGGTTTGTCCTCGGCTGCGACGGTGCTTCAAGCGCAGTTCGACACGCATCGCGAATCACGATGGAAGGTCCAGACAATTTGCAGAGCTTTGCCACGATTCACTTCACCGCCGATCTGTCGTCGCTCACACGTGAATGCCCTGGGGTGCTGTTCTGGCTTTGCGATCAAGGTATGGGGGGAACTTTGATTTCACACGGCAGCAACAACGAGTGGGTGTACATGCATCCTGTCGATGCCGGCTATGTCATCAGCCAATCAGACGAAGAGTTTGAAGCCATGGTTCGTTCGGTCCTCATTGATGCTCAAGTCGACATCAAGATTCTCAGAACTTCCTCGTGGACGATGACGTCACAAATCGCTGAGCGCTATCGCGATGGCCGAGTCTTCTTAGTGGGCGACGCCGCTCACCGCTTTCCCCCTTCAGGAGGCATGGGCCTCAACAGCGGAGTACAAGACGCCCACAACTTGGCATGGAAACTGCACGCAGTCATCACAGGCCAATCACCTGACTCCTTGCTTGACACCTACGATCCTGAGCGGCGTCCAGTCGCTCAACGCAATGCGCAAGCCAGCCTCGAGAACGCCTTCAAGATGATTGAAGTCTTTGAGGCTTTGGGCAAACCTGACCAAGAGGGCCTCGAGCAAGCCATTGAGAATCAACAAACTCACTTCGACATGTTTGGTTTACAGATGGGTTTCCGTTATGAACTTGAAGGTTCAACAACACCTATTGCGCCACTCAGTGATGACGTCATCCGCAACTACACGCCTTCAACCGAACCTGGTTGTCGTTTGCCTCATGGATGGCTGACACGAAACGGTCAACGTGTCTCGTCACTTGATCTCATTGGCCTGACAGAAACAACCGTGATCATCGGCCCCACTGCCAAGGCCAATGTGGACCACTTACAGGTCGGTCGCGACTTTGATGACCCCGACAATTGGTGGAGCGATGTACTTGGTCTCCCAAATGACGGTTACATCACCGTTCGCCCCGATCAACACATCGCCTCACGCGATCTGGTCGGGAAAAGCTGAGGAAACCTGCCACTTCGCCAGACCAGATCGGTCAACTACCGTATGTCC
>CAMDCI010000205.1 GCA_945889715.1 Bifidobacterium breve
TTTTCCTTTTGTTCTTCGGTGCCAACTTCCATGATGGTTGGACCAAGTAAGAAGATGCCGTTTTGGTTGACTCGGCCGGGTGCTCCAGCGCGGTAGTACTCTTCTTCAAAAATCAACCACTTGATGTAATCAGCATCGCGTCCGCCGTATTCAACAGGCCACGAAACTGCCGACCAGCGACCTTCGTACAACTTCTTTTCCCAGATGCGGTGTCGAGCGAATCCCTCTTCGGTATCAAAACTGGGGAGTGGTGAAGAAGGCACGTTGGCCTCGAGCCACGCCCGTGCCTCGGCACGAAATTCAGACTCTTCACTGGTTTCATTGAGATCCATACGGTGACGAACCTTAGTCCCAGTCTTGTAAAAATCTGACGCCGTGTCAGAAATCGTTGGTGAGGCATATTTACTGAACTTGCTCCCAACTATCCTGACCTCGTGGGGGAACACAATCAGGGGGGAATCGAGTACGTCGCAGGCCTTGACGGTCTGCGCGCCCTTGCCGTGATCACCGTCATGTGCTTTCACCTCGGCTGGTCGTTCGTCCCCGGCGGTGCTTTTGGAGTATCGCTGTTCTTCACATTGTCGGGTTATTTGATTACCCAGGTGATGTTGGCCGACCATGCCCGAGCCGGGAAAGTTGATCTCAAACGGTTCTGGTCGCGTCGTTTACGTCGACTCGCCCCCGGATCAATCGTGTGTCTGATTGCCGTTGCGGTCGTTGCGTTGTGTGGGCTGCTGGAAGGAAACCGATTGCGCGGTGATTTGTTCGCCGCACTTGGTTATTCGGCCAATTGGCGTTTCGCGACAGCCAGCACAACGTACGCACAATTGTTTGAGTCGTCACCATCACCGGTTTTGCACTTCTGGTCTTTGGCCATTGAAGAACAGTTCTATGTCGTCTTTCCATTGCTGATGATTGTCTTGTTGCGCTGGCGCAAGATTCTCGTTCCGACGCTTGCAGTGTTGGCGGCGGCAAGCGTTACGGCGATGGTGTTGACAAATTCGCGCAACTTGGCGTACTACGGAACGCATACCCGTGCAGCTGAAATGTTGATTGGTGCGCTGTTGGCTTTGGTCGTTCCGGTCAGCAAGCAATTACGAGGTCTTGCTGCCAAAATATTTGCTGCGGTTGGGGTTGCGGCATTTGTTGGATTCGTATTCATTGCGACGAATGCCCACACGAATGACGCATGGTTGTACAAAGGCGGGCTGAGCGGATTCTCGCTGATTTCAAGTGCGCTGATTGTTGCGGTGCTTGTACCCGGACCTATTCGATTGTTGATGTCATCTCGTCCGATGGTCGCAGTTGGTCGCATTACTTATTCTTTGTACCTTTTTCACTGGCCAGTCTTTGTGGTTCTCAATCAAGACCGAATGGGATTTGATGGCATTGCACTTTCGTTGGTGCGAATCGGCGTCACGTTTGCTTTTGCGGGCCTTTCAGCCTGGCTCATCGAGAATCCGATTCGATTCCGCAAAGTATTACGTCAGCCAGTGTGGGCGGGTGTCGGGATGACCGTTGCTATGGGTGTCGCACTGATTGTGACGGCAACAGTTTCGGTAACAATGCCAATCGCATTGGCTGGAGTTGATGCTCCGGACGAGATGGTCGAGTTTGCGGCTCCGAGCACTTCGTTAGCAGATGAAATACCTACTCGAGATCCACTGAGGGTGTTGGTCCTTGGTAGCGAACCGGTAATCGCCGATGATGTGAAAAATGCAATTGGTGATTCAATTCCCATCGTCATTGTGAGTGGAATACAACCTGAGTGCGCGATTCGGCCGAGCGCGGAAACGATTGAAGGATGTGAATCATTCACGTCAGTTGCCCAGCGACTCATCTTGCAATCAAAGCCCGACGTTGCGGTTCTTTCTGTTGGCAAAGCAGAACGAAAGTTATTAGCCGAATTAGAAAACAATGTTCTTGAATCAACAGGAACTGGTAGTGAACAAGATGGAACTCTGCAGTTTCGCTTGAGTGTTGAAATTGTGAATGATATTTTGCAGCCGCTTGTTGCGATACCCGTGATCATCGTTGATTATGGCGAGGCTGATGTGTTCAGTAACGACCTTGATGATGCGGATCTGCGTCTTGATCAAGCGATCACACTTCACAAACCGTCAACTGATGAGTTGGCGCGCCAACTGATTTTGATTGATGACAAACTTCAAGGATCCGATAATCGTCCCCATGTGATGGTGATTGGTGATTCAACTTCGTACGGAATTTCGGCAGCAATCAACAATGTTGCAGGAGATCGGTACAGCGTGTTGTGGGCGGGTGGCCGAAACTGCCCGTTGGTCAAAGCCGAAAAAGTTCGGTGGTGGGATGGTGCTGAGTTTGATATGACGAATTGTCCCACCCTGCATCCCGAGTGGGATAAAGCGTTTGAGACTTTTGCACCATCGATAGTGGTGATGGTCTATTCGGTTCCTGAACAGGCTGAGCAAAAATATGTTGGGGATGAGGTCTGGTACACGATCACAGATCCTGAGTTTGTTGCGCGCCACGATTTGGCCATGCAAGAATTGATGGTGGCTTGCGACGAACGCGGGATCACGTTGATGCTGTTGAACACTCCCGAGATTCATGGCGGTGCTTTGGGCGGTGCACAATTCGCTCAACCCGAACGAGTTTCGGCATGGAATGCCCTGATGCAAACATGGTTGACCCGATGGCCGCAGATTCATTCAGTCGAATGGTCGAACATGGTTATGGCTGCAGAGGCGACTCCGGGCTCGTTGCGCGGTGATGGAGTGCACATGTTGCAAAGTGATCTTGACGTGGTGGTTCAGTCGGGAATCATTCCGCTGCTTGACTCAAACCGTTCGGTGAATCGGTGATGATCTGAGGTTGTTGGTTAGTCTGACGATGTGTCAGAAACCGTAACAAGTAACGCTTCCCAAGTGCCAGCGATTGAAGGCTGGTTTACGCTTGATCAAAATCCGCATCTGATTGGTGCACAGTGCACGGCTTGTGGGACCTATGTTTTCCCGCCACGTGAAGGTGCCTGCCCGAGCCCATCGTGCGATAGCGACGAGTTGACGGCAACTCCGTTTTCGCGGTTTGGCACGGTGTGGAGTTATGCCGAGAATCGGTATGCGCCGCCATTGCCGTATCGTGCGGCCGAACCATTTGAGCCGTATGCATTAGTTGCAGTGCAACTTGAAAAAGAAGGACTCATCGTTTTGGGCCAGGCTCCGAAAGGAATTTTGGCTAAGGATCTGAAAGTTGGAATGCGGATGCAACTTGAAACCGATGTGCTGTATCGCGAGGACGGTGTGGACTACATGATTTATGTGTGGGCGCCGGCTGTTCAAGATGAAGTTGTTGGAGGCGCAAAATGAGCGATCGTGACTTAGTTGTACTAGGTGTCGGAATGCATCCATGGGGTAAGTGGGGTCGTGACTTCACCGAATACGGAATG
>CAMDCI010000206.1 GCA_945889715.1 Bifidobacterium breve
TGAGCATGCGATGAAGATTCAACAATGTTTGAAACTTCTTCCTTGTTATTTTCGGCGTAGAGAAGTGAGGCAAACTCTTCAGAGTTGAACAACGATGCGAGAGCCTTCGAATAGACCTCACTCAACACTGGGTTGTCACACGCCGAGGCGATCATCTGGTGAAACTGGCGATCAATCAAGCGAAATTCATCAATTCCGGTGGCATGGCGCGAAGCGAGCTCGGCAATTTCGCGGCGCACCTGTTCGGGAGCCCGCAATGCAACGAGTCCGGCCATCGCCGGTTCAATCACGCGACGTACTTCAAACAAATTACGCACAGTTGCTTTGCGCGAGTCGAATGCCAGTTCAAGACCTGGCAATACTTCAACAACAAAGGCTCTATTGCCACGGCGCTCAATAAAACCTGCAGTGGCGAGGCCTTGGATCGCCTCTCGCACCGATGTGCGAGCAACGTTGAATTGTTCACACAACACCCGTTCGGCAGGCAGTGCTGTTCCCGCAATCAATTCGCCATGACGAATTGCTTCGATCAAGCGTTCACGAACTTCAACCGCAACGGTGCGGCGTTCCACTCGATCGAAGGTTGTCTGAGTCACTTCAAACCAAACTGTGCAAAGTGGCGGCGATCGCCGGGCAAGTCGAGAGGTTGAACAATTGCCTGATGAGCCATCTCGCCCCAATGCTCGGGCGGAACCAGCCACATCACTTCAAATTCGAGTCCATCAGGGTCAACTGAATACAAACTCTTATTCACTCCATGATCGCTGGCACCAACGAGCACTCCAGCGGCACTGAGTTTCACGCGCATTTCTTCAAGTTCTTCGAGCGTGCTGACTTCCCAGGCAATGTGATACATGCCGACCGATGAACGGCCTGCAGTGGTGGGAGCGGCACCTTGACCAATGGCAAAGAAGGCAATGTCGTGATGATTTTGCGACAGGGGTGCGCGCATGAAAAGAAACTGCCCGCCCGGATCTTCAATCATGGTTTCAAAACCCATGACCTCGGTGTAAAAACGCTTGGTGGCCACCACATCTCGGATGTACAGCACGGCGTGATTAATTCTTTGGATTGGCACCACTACCTCCTGCACACGGCTTGGGTCTGATTGTCAGACCAAACAACCCTAACACCAGCCTCTCGGGTTGCGCAAAGAAACAAGTGCGCCGCTGGGGCTCATGACTGGTACCTTTGCCTAGATGTCGTCCGTCGATCCGTCGCCCGAACTTTTGGCCCTGCGCCAACGCATCGATGAGCTCGATCGGCAGCTTGTCGACGTTTTAGCCGAGCGTATCAATATCTGCCACGACGTCGCCCGCATCAAAGAACACAGCGACACCCCCATCATTCAGCCCGATCGGGTTCGCAATGTGATCACCTCACGCCGCCAATACGCCATAGATCAGGGCATTGATCCCGATTTTGTCGAAGACATCATGCGCGTGGTTCTCAGCGAAACCCATCGCATCGAAATCGCCGGCCGCCGCTCCGACGGACCCCCCGAAAAGACCGCATCGCCAGAAGGCCTCCGCTCGGCCATCGATACCGTGTCGAGCCGAATTGACCACGTGGTCATCGCAGTCCCCGATTTAGTGGTCGCCACCAGTACTTATACCCAACGGCTCGGATTCCATTTGCCGTCTCCAGCCAGCTCGTGCCCAGGTATTACTGTTCTGGCCGCCGGCGGGGCCACGCTGGTCCTGGTCAGCCCCGAGGCGGACCCGAGCGTGGCCGCCCATATTGATCGTTTCGGAGCCGGCGTCCACCATGTGTCTCTCGAGGTTCTCAACGCTGGTTATGCCCACGCCACGTTGACTGCTGCTGGGGTGGCATTAACCCCCATCGTCATTGACGAACATGGCCATGAGCAGTTCTTCACCGAACGCGACCTCGAATCTGGCACCCAGCTCGGGTTCATCGCCCGCACTGGACATCGGGTCGGAGTGGCGACCCGCAACATTCTTGAGTCGTTCAAAACCACCTGACGACCACTAGTCTCATCTGTGCACGACAGTTACCGGGACCTGATGGCTCTCTCGCATCCGTTTGATCCTCGTTGTGCGCTGGCAAAAATTGAGAATTTCTCACAGAAGGGTCTTCCCCGTGACGCGCCAGCGCATAGATGTACAACTGATCGATTCAGGTGATCCCCGCATCACCCTCACTCAACCCCAAGATCTGCCCGCAGATCTACGCGCGTTGATTGATACACCGCTTGATGAACTCATGGCCCGGGCTCGCGCAATACGCGACGCTCACCATGGCACTCGAGTGACGTTCTCACCCAAGGTATTCATTCCACTCACAATGTTGTGTCGAGACAGTTGTGGCTATTGCACATTTGCCCAACCGCCAGCTCGCCTTGAGAGTCCGTTCTTGTCTCCAGAAGAAGTTCTGAAGATTGCCAAGCAAGGCGCCCGCAACGGTTGTCACGAAGCGCTTTTTACATTGGGCGAAGCTCCTGAAGAGAAATACCAAGTCGCACGCGATTGGCTCACCGAACACGGTTACGCATCAACGGTTGAATACCTCGCAGCAATGTGCAAATTAGTACTTGAAGAAACTGGCCTTCTCCCCCACGCCAACGCTGGTGCATTAAGCAAAGACGAACTCGCAAGTTTGCGACCGTATTCACCCAGCCAAGGGATGATGGTCGAAACATTGCGGCACGATTTGGCATGCCACCGTGGCGCACCAGACAAAGATCCAGAACGTCGTCTCGCAACACTCAACTACGCCGGAGAATTGCACATTCCGTTTACGACCGGAATCTTGGTTGGGCTCGGCGAGACACGAGCCGATCGCATTGCTGCGCTTGTTGCTATTCGCGATTCGCACAACAAACACGCAGTTGTTGAAAAATCGGGAGTTAGTCGCGGTCATGTACAAGAAGTCATCGTGCAAAACTTTTTGCCGAAGCCACGTACGGGAATGCAGCACGAAGATCCTTGCCCGACCGATGAGTTCTTGTGGTCAATCGCCGTTGCTCGGTTGATTCTTCCGCCCGAGATTCACTTGCAAGCACCGCCGAATCTGAGCGATGACTTCGCACCATTACTCGACGCTGGCATTGACGATTGGGGCGGCGTTTCACCAGTGACCGCCGATCATGTCAACCCCGAACGTCCGTGGCCCGATCTTGACATTTTGAAATCTGTCACCGAATCGCGCGGAATGGTTTTAGCTCCACGACTGACCTTGTACCCCGAGTACATCGTGAGCAAAGACATCAGTTTGTCGCTCGACCCCGCCCGTAGTTTCAATGTTGATCACAATCCGTGGATCGACGTCAATCTGCGTTTCCCAATTCTTGATCGCTCCGACTCCGAAGGTCTTGGTCGCGATGATCCGGGCGCAATTTGGCCAGAAAAAGTCACGGCCGCTGATGTCGTCCTTGACGGAGCTGAAGTTGTTCTCGTCGGTCA
>CAMDCI010000207.1 GCA_945889715.1 Bifidobacterium breve
TCAACGATTCGATCAATGCGCGAGAACTTAAACTTCATCGGGCAATCGCGATAGGTCGAAATCGACGATGGCGAGAGATATTCCGGCGTTTCAAACATGCCATCAGTCTGTCATGGGGATATGGCAGTTTCGGGGAGACCCCCACACTGAATGAAAGCGGCAGGCTATTTAGCGAGTTGTAATGCGGCTTGTGAAGCGTCAATTAACCAACTTGGCCAAACGCCTACGAGCAATGTGAAGAAAGCAGATCCAGCAATAACAAAACCAGCGGTCAAGGGCACCTTGATGGCCTCGCGTTGATCGTCACCCGATTCTTCGTCGCTCAACCACATGCTGATCATGATGCGCAGGTACAACAGCGCAGCAATGACCGACGCAACCATGGCAATAATCGCAATCGCATAACTACGGTTGGCGGCCGCAGCCTTAATGACACTGAACTTAGCAATGAAGCCCGAGGTCAGCGGCATGCCAGCCTGAGCTAACAAGAACACCGTCATTGCTAAAGCTAAGGCTGGACGTTCTTTGCCCAGTCCACGGAAAGAGCCGATGTCGCTACCGTTGTCGCCCGTTCGAGTCACGAGTGACACCACAGTGAATGTGCCGATGACCAGAACCGAATAAATCATCAAGTACAACAACGTGGCCGGTAAACCATCAACGTCTCCGCTATGTCCGATTGATTCAATACCAATCATCATGAAGCCGGCATGGCTAATCGACGAATACGCCAACATGCGCTTGACATCGGTTTGTACAACTGCGAGAACCGAACCGACGACGACCGACAGGATGGCCAGCACCCAAATCACTGGACGCCAGTCTTCTGCACGGCTTGGAAGTGCAGTTGTCACGACGCGTAACAGTGCAGCAAAGGCCGCAAACTTTCCGACCGATGCCATGAATGACGTCACCGGGGTTGGTGCACCTTGATACACATCGGGAGTCCAGAAGTGGAACGGGACGACCGCCACTTTGAAAGCCAAACCAACGATGAGCAACGCGATACCGGCAAGCAGCATCGCATCGTCGCCCTTCACGAATACTTCAGTTGACAACACATTGCCGATACCCGCGATATTGGTGGTTCCAGTTGAACCGTAGATCAATGCGATGCCGTACAAGAAGAAGGCCGAGGCAAAGCCACCAAGAATGAAGTACTTCAAACCACTCTCTTGGCTTTCGGCACGACGACGATGACTTGCAGCCAAGACGTACAGCGCGATTGACAAAGTTTCAAGACCAAGGAACAACACGATCATGTCGTTCGACGCGGTCATGATCATGGCACCAAGTGCTGCGCAAATGTACAACGCATATACCTCTGGCCCATCAAGTGATTCCCGACGCAAGTATTCGGCGGTCGACAATGAAACAAGTGCCAACGCCCCGGCAATTCCAATCCAGCAGAACATTGTGAAGTGATCAATAGAGATGGCGTTATTGATGATGATGCGGGCGCCATTTTCGTTGACGTCATGCCACAAAAACATTTCAACAACAATTGAAGCAACTGCCAACTCAACAGTTCCGATGGCATACCAAGCACGTGGCCAAGCCCGAGTGAGTGCCGCAAGCACCAAGTTGATCATCATGCCACCGAGCAGAATGATGATCGGTGTAATTGCCAGCCAATCGATTGACGGATACGTCATGGATTGAGCGCCCATCAGCCCTCTTCCCCTTCATGAGATTCAACAGCAACTGGCCCGGGTGCGACATAGCCGGTTTTTTCCTCGACACGTTCCAAGATTGCTTTCACACTTGGTTCAATGCGATCAAGCATTGGCTTCGGATAAACACCACAGAAAATGATCAGTCCGATAAACGGCAACAACACCAAACCTTCCCGCAAACGCAGTTCGCGGAATGTCGAGTTGGCCTCGTCGGGTTCGCCGTGGAATACCCGTTGGTAAGCCCAAAGCAAGTACAAAGCCGCCAAGATCACGCCAGTTGCTGCAACAACAGCCCACCAACGTGCGGTGTTGAAACTTCCAATCAAAATCAAGAACTCACCAACAAAACCGTTGAGTCCAGGCACACCAATACTTGACAACATCACGACCATGAAAGCCGCGGCAAAGATCGGCGCAACTTTTTGCAAGCCCTTCAGTTCAGAGATCAGGCGCGTGTGACGACGTTCGTAGATCATGCCTACTAACAAGAAGAGTGCGCCTGTTGAGACTCCGTGGTTGATCATTTGCATGACGCCACCACCCATCGCCTCTGAAGTGAAGGCAAAGGTTCCGAGAACGATGAAACCGAGGTGGGCAACCGACGAATATGCGACCAGTCGCTTGAGGTCTTTTTGCATGGTGGCGGCAACTGCGCCCCAAATGATTCCGATCACTGCCAAAGTTAAGAAGATCTCTCGACTCCATAGTGCAGCTTCTGGGAACAAATAAACACCAAAACGCAACAGACCATAAGTACCAAGCTTCAGCAACACACCAGCCAAGATGACCGAGCCACCAGTTGGTGCTTGAGTGTGGGCGTCGGGCAGCCACGTGTGCAACGGGAACAACGGCACCTTGACCGCAAAGGCGATGGCGAAAGCGAAGAACAACCAACGCCCCGTGCTGGCCGCAAAGTTTGTACCTTCAGCGATTTCGACAAGATCGAAACTCACATGCCCAAGATCGTTCTTCGCCAACAATGCTGTGGTCACAATGCCCACCAACATGAAGGCCGAGCCAACCATGGTGTACAAGAAGAACTTGGTTGCTGCATAGATGCGCTGGTCGTAACCCCAACCACCGATCAAGAAGTACATCGGCACCAAAACGATTTCGAAGAACAAGAAGAACAAGAACAAGTCGAGGCTCAAGAACGAACCCATGACTCCGGCTTCAAGTAACAAAATCCAGGCCAGGTAACGCTTTTCGTCATGGTGCGGATCGCAACCGACAATGACCAACGGGAACAAGATGCCGGTTAAGACAACAAGGAACAACGAGATGCCGTCAACACCCACATGCCAACCGATATTCCATGAGGAAATCCATTGGTGTTGCGACGTGAACTGATATCCGGCTTCACCCGTTTTAAATGAAGCAAGCATCCACAAACCAAGTGCACCGGTGAACACCGACGTCAACAACGCAATCAACTTAGTGATTTCGGGACGACGATTAGAACTAATCAGCGTCAAGATTGATCCGACTGCCGGAACCAAAATTAAGGCAGTCAAAATTGGGAACGGTAGCGAACCCTGCATTTCGCTGGCCAACAACGACATCACAGCACCACTCCTCGAACGAAGAACCACACAAGCAAGGCGACAACGCCTAAGCCCACGGCTGCCGCGTAACTACGCACCGCTCCGTTCTGACCTTTGCGTAAGAAGCCACCGGCTCCTTGAACAAGTTTGCCAACGCCATTGACAGCACCATCAACAATGGTGCGATCGGCCCAAGTGATTCC
>CAMDCI010000208.1 GCA_945889715.1 Bifidobacterium breve
AAGTGTTCAAGCATTCCCGCCATTTGCGTGGTGATGCGTTGCACTTCATCGGGCGTGACATCAAGGCGGGCCAAGCGTGAAACTTTGACTACGACCGCTGCGGAGATTCGTTCAGAAGCTGATTTGGACACGCCTCAATGCTACGAGCAGGACAGGTGCACGAGCACTGCCGATTCGGGCCACATGATGGGCGAAGGCAGACCCACTGAGGCCAAAAACTCACCCGAGTAGGTCGATGGCTCGCCTTTTTGCGCCCGCCCCACCCAATCAGGCTGCTGCGCGGCCGGTCCGACCACCATGGCCGAACCCGATGGGTCGGTTGGCACGATGTCGACGCGATAGTGGCGATCGGGAATCAAATCGGGGATTCGCCATGTCGGAGGGGTCAGCGAGGTTGCCGAAGAAAGTTGGCAGTACGCCAAAAGGGCCTCGGTGCGATCGTGCGAATAGACCCCATGCGCCAGGCTCGTGCCGGCCGAGATGGCATAGGTGTCGAATCGAACAGTGTCACCACCATGCAACAGATCGCGGTAGCCCTGATAGATGTCGATCAATTGCGCAAGTTGCGCGATCTCATCGTCATCACATTGAGTGATGTCGGCTTCGACGCCGAGGTGCCCGAAGAGCGCAGTCACTCCCCTAAATGCCATCGTGTGCCGACGACCCGTGGTGTGCGATCGAGACGGCCCGATATGCGAGCCCATTACTTCGGGTGGAATCACCATTGATGCGCCGCGCTGGATGAATTGTCGTTCAAGTGCATCGTTGCTGTCACTTGTCCACACTCGTTCAACACGACGCAACATCTCATGATCGATACGACCACCACCCGACGCACATGATTCAAACTCAACATCGGGGTGTCGTTCACGCAATGCATCGAGTAACGCATACATCGCCACTGTTTGATCGTGAGTTCCGGCCTTGCCATCAGCACTGCTGCCTTGAACATGCCACCGGTTCATATCCCACTTGATGTAACTGATGTCGTGGTTTGCAAGCAACGCGTCGAGTTGAGAGAGCACATGGTCGAAAGCATCTTCACGCGAAAGATCAAGCACTAACTGATTGCGTCCGAGAACCGAGTCATATCCGTCGGTCGCCAGAGCCCAATCGGGATGCGCTCGCAAAAGATCGCTATCGGGATTCACCATTTCAGGTTCAATCCATATTCCGAACTGCATTCCGAGTTCGGTCACGTGATCAATCAATGGTTTCAATCCATCGGGGTAGACATCGCTTGACACCCACCAGTCACCCAGACCAGTTCGATCATTACGACGACCACCAAACCAACCATCGTCTAACACGAATCGCTCAATTCCCACGTCCGCGGCGCGATTGGCCAATTCTTTGAGTTTGTTGACATCGTGATTGAAATAGACCGCTTCCCATGTATTCAGATGAACCGGGCGCGGCGAAAGATTTTGACGCGGTGCTCGTCGGCGAGCTTCGTTGTGAAATCCCCATGACGCCGGCGTGAAACCACGCGGTGAATACACGCCAATAACTTCGGTCGTATTAAAGGTTTCACCGGCATACACACACATCTCGCCAGCATGAAAGAGTCCGCCGCTCTGGATGTAACGACG
Organism: Bifidobacterium breve; assembly: GCA_945889715.1. Taxonomy (GTDB): domain Bacteria; phylum Actinomycetota; class Acidimicrobiia; order Acidimicrobiales; family Ilumatobacteraceae; genus Casp-actino8. The sequence goes on from CAMDCI010000208.1 coordinate 1,593, forward strand.
GCCGTCGGGCAATTTCTCGGCATAGACAACGTGATTTCCGCTCCACGCTGCATGGACTCCCCACACGTCACCGTCCCATTCACCAGCACCTGTTTGCATTGACCAGATATAAGGAGGGTGCTCATGTGATGTACGACCCAAACGATTTTCGCTCGTCCACGCTCCGTATGGCCAAGCAAATCGCTGAAGATCAAATTCTCGTATCCAGCGCCCGGCAAAGACACCAAGTTCTTCAGCATGGCTCGGCAATGGCAATGAAACCGTGAATGCGTCAAGCATCAGTGGCGAGTCAGCAAAGTTCTCAACCGTCGATTGAACTTTCAAAACGCCGTCATGCGTGAGAGTGATATGCGTTTCAATTCGCAATTCAGCAATCTCATCAACGGCATGACATACAAGAGTTGATTCTTCATCAGTCTCTGTGAGCGAATGCGATTCGTACACAAAACGAGGCGACCAATGCCGACCCCCACGGCGGTGGGCTTGAAAACCGGGGCGACCCATGAAGCCATCACCGTGCATCGGCACGATCGAAATTGGCTCAACGAATTGAATCGCGCCATATGGCACGGGCGGACGACTCCAGGTCTCGGGTATCTCGTCAATTCGTGCACCCCAATGAAGCACAACCGGTATCCCCCGACGCACGTCTACAACGACGCTCGTGGTCTCGGTCGACAAATGCTCGATCACGACCCGAATCGTACGACGCAAATCCCCGATATGCCTCACAAACAAGTGCGAGAATGTCCATGTGGACCAAGATCTTCGTGTTGACCCTGCTCTTGGGACGGTTGTACACGTCGTTGGCAATCGCCAAGCGCGACCCAATTTGGCGACCAATGCGGTGACATCAGATTGCCCATTTTGTGTTGGCGGGCTTGAAGCTCCCGAGCCTTACGACGTTCGCTCTTTCGTCAATCGCTGGCCACCAATGCCCAACGATCGTTGCGAAGTCATTTTGTATACAACCGATCACAATGCTTCATTTGGATCACTCTCCGTTGAACAGGCCACGAAAGTTATTGACCTTTGGGCTGAGAGAACGACGCAACTCGCAGCGCGACCAGATGTTGACTACGTCTTGGTGTTCGAAAATCGTGGAGCCGAAGTTGGTGCAACGATTTCACATCCGCATGGACAGATTTATTCTTATGACCATGTCCCCGAGCGTCCGCGTCAACTCTTTGCTAGTTCCTGGACACCAGACGAAACAACCGAACGGGTCATCGGCAACAACACCGAATGGACGAGTTATGTTCCATTCGCGTCGGTCTATCCCACCGCAGTCACTTTGGCCCCGCGTCAACGGGTCGGCGACTTGCAATCTCTTTCGCCAAACCAGCGTCATGATTTAGCGACGTTGTTGACCGCCACGATCAATCATCTCGATCAACTTTTTGACACTCCACTTCCATACATGATGTGGATCAACCAACAACCGGCCAATGGTTCAGCTAGCGACGCGTGGATGAGTATCGAAATCGTTTCACCATGGCGTCAAAAAGGACTGGCCCGTTTCATTGCTGCCGCCGAAGTTGGTGCAGGCGAGTATTTCAATCCCGTCATCCCCGAACAACTTGCCGAGAGACTTCGTTCTATCAGTCAGTAAACGGCGCAAACTGCGGTGCACGCTTATCAAGGAACGACTGCACACCTTCTTGGAAGTCAGGTCGCATAATTGATGCATTCATCATGTGAATTGAATTCGTTGTTGAAGTATCGGCGTCAATTTCCCAATCGCCATACACCTGCTTCTTCATATGGGCCCAACTCGTCGGGCTGCAATTCTCCGCAAGGTCAGATGCATACGCCATCACGTGACTCAT
>CAMDCI010000209.1 GCA_945889715.1 Bifidobacterium breve
GAAACCCGTAGGGGTCTCGACTGGCGGAAGGACATTGATACTGGTTAAAGGTTGCGCGGGGCCGGAAACTTCTTCTTGTCCGGCAGAGTCACGCGGACGACGCGGACTCCGAGGCGCTCCCTTGCGGGGGGCGAAATTACTCATGTTGAGTTGCAGGGTATCCCCGATCACGCCCATATGGGGTGTACAGCCACTCGTTAATGGTCAATGCGCCCCAAAATGCCTACTGTTAAAGCATGCGCGTTGCTCTCACCATCATCGATCACATCCGCCGTGCCGAGTTGCTGTACCCCGATCGCATCGCGGTCGTTGATGAGCCTGATCAGCCCGCCGTGTCGTGGGGTTCACTCACCTATCGCCAAGTCGCCGAACGTGCTCGAGCTCAAGCCGCTGGCCTTGATGCTCTCGGAATTGGTGTGGGCGAGCGAGTGGCAATGGTGTCTCATAACTCGGCTCGTCTGTTGACCGCATTCTTCGGAGTATCAGGTTCAGGTCGCATTTTGGTCCCGGTCAACTTCAGGCTTGTTGCCGAAGAAGTGAAATACATCGTGAAGCACTCGGGCGCCCGCGTGCTGCTCATTGATCCCGAACTTGAAGAAGCAATGGAATCAGTTGAGTGCGAACACAAATTCATTATTGGTGCCGAGTCCGACAAAATTTTGATGCGCTTCGGGGTTGAACCCAAGCCCTGGACTCCTGATGAAGACGCGACCGCAACGATCAACTACACGAGTGGTACAACGGCTCGACCCAAGGGTGTACAACTCACGCATCGCAACTTGTGGTTGAACGCAGCAACTTTCGGTTGGCAGATGGGCGTCAACGATCGTGATGTATACCTACACACCCTTCCGCAATTCCATTGCAACGGTTGGGGCATGGTCTATGGCGTCACGGGCATGGGTGGTCGTCACATCATCTTGCGCAAAGTTGATGGCGCCGAAATACTGCGTCGCATCGAAGAGCACGGAGTCACCATGTTGTGTGGTGCGCCAGCAGTTGTCAATATGGTTCTCGATGCGGCAGTCAATTGGGATGGACCAATTCCTGGTCGCAACCGTGTCCGCATGGTGGTTGCTGGTGCACCGCCACCAACAAAGACAATTGAGCGCATGGAAACCGAACTCGGTTGGGAATTCATTCAGTTGTACGGCCTCACCGAAACGTCACCATTCCTCACGATGAATCGCACACGCGAAGAATTCGATGCACTCACATCTGCCGAGCGTGCACAGAAACTTTCCCGTGCTGGTTCGCCCGCACTCGGTGTTGAGTTGCGTATATCTGATCAGGGCGAAGTTCTTGCTCGTGGCAACGTGATCATGCAGGGCTACTGGGATCAACCCGAAGCAACCGCCGATGCAATTCACGCTGCAAGCGACGATGCCGGCGGAGTCGAATGGTTCCACACCGGCGATGGTGGTGATATTGATGCCGACCACTACTTAGCAATTAGTGACCGTAAAAAAGACGTCATCATTTCGGGTGGCGAAAACGTTTCATCAATTGAAGTTGAAGATGCAGTGTTTGGTCACCCCGATGTCAACGAAGTCGCAGTCATTGGTGTTCCCGACGAAAAGTGGGGCGAACTTGTCATGGCCCTCGTTGTGAAGAATCCGACATCGACGCTGACCGAAGATGAACTCATTGCGTATGTCAAAACAAAACTCGCGGGCTACAAGTGTCCAAAGCGCATCGAATTCAGAAACGAACTCGCGCGTACAGCAACAGGAAAACTACAAAAGTTCAAATTGCGCGAACCCTATTGGGTCAACCACACGCGTCAGGTGAACTAGGTCTTACTGCTTCATTCCGCGCATTGCGGTATGACTGTCTTGCTGATCTAAGAACCACTGATAGGTACTAGCGAGTCCACTATCGAGCGTGTAACTCGGCGACCAACCCAGGTTGTTCAAACGACTGACGTCTAAAACCTTGCGTGGTGTTCCGTCAGGCTTTGACGTATCAAACTGAAGTTCAGCAGCTGGATACACAACGTCGCGGACCTTTTCGGCCAACTCACGAATACTCAAGTCGACACCAGTGCCCACATTGATGTGCATATCGTCGCTGTAATTCTCGATTAAGAAAACACATGCATCGGCCAAGTCGTCGACATGCAAGAACTCGCGCATCGGACTTCCGGTTCCCCAGATCTCGACTGCTTTGCCGCCACTTTGCTTGGCATCATGAAACTTACGAATGAGCGCTGGCAACACGTGGCTTGATGAAAGATCAAAGTTGTCTTCGGGGCCATACAAGTTGGTGGGCATGGCCGAAATGAAATCGCTGCCGTATTGACGGCGATAGGCCTGACACAATTTGATGCCGGCAATCTTGGCGATTGCGTACCACTCGTTCGTAGGTTCAAGTGGACCAGTGAGCAATTGCTCTTCGGTAATTGGCTGAGTTGCATGACGTGGATAGATGCACGAGCTACCGAGGTACAACAACTTGGTGACATTCACGCGATGACTTGCCTCAACCACGGTGCCGTGAATCATGAGGTTGTCGTAAATGAATTCGGCTGGGCGCGTGCTGTTAGCCAAAATGCCACCCACTGTTCCAGCAACCAAGAACACATAATCAGGACGATTGTGTTCGAACCAAGTATTCACAGCGCCTTGATCGCGCAGATCAAGTTGTGCACGAGTGGCTGTGAGAACGTTGGTGAAACCACCGGCTTGTAGTCGTCGAACGACAGCACTGCCGACCAATCCACCATGACCGGCTACATAAATTCGTGCATCTTTGGGCATTGGTTGAAACATGTGCTCACCTCTGCCTCAAGCGTACCCGTCAGTCAACGAGGGCCTGGTGCACCATCTGCTTCAACTGCGAACTCAAACGATGTGTGCCTGATGGCATGAGTTGAGTCATGAAGGTCAAAGTGATGTCTTCAACGGGGTCGACCATGAACCAAGTGCTGGCCGCCCCACCCCAACCAAAGTCGCCAACCGAACCAGCAGTCTTCGTCGCAACCGGATCAAGAGTGACACTCACACCAAGGCCAAATCCGACACCGTCGTAATCGGTTTCGGCGGACAGCGGCCGACCAAACTCGGTGAGATCGGCATTGCCTGGCAAATGATTACTCGCCATGTACTGCACTGTTCGCGGCGACAACAAGCGGACACCATTGAATTCGCCACCACGTCGCAACATTTCAGCGAAGCGTACGTAGTCAGGCATTGTTGACACCAAACCTCCACCGCCACCATCGGCCGCGGGCAACTTTTTCGTTCCGCGATCGGCGGCATCACCACGCTTGGCAAGACGTGTTTTGGGATCCGCAAGATACAACACCGCTAAACGATCGGCTTTTTCTTCGGGACAATAGAACGCAGTGTCGGTCATTCCGAGCGGTGCGAAAATTCGATCACGTAAAAAGTCACCTAAACGTTG
>CAMDCI010000210.1 GCA_945889715.1 Bifidobacterium breve
GTGGACAATATGTCCGATCGCACCATCACGCTTCGTAATCCAGCCGACGATTCGGTGATACAAGAACTTCCCTTAGCGACAGTCCATGATGTTGATCAGGCAGTCATTCGAGCGCAAGCCGCATTGCCAGCATGGCGTGATATGGCACCCAACGATCGCATCAAGATCATGCGTCGCTTCGCTGAAACGATTGCTGCGCATGCCCAAGAGTTAGCCGAACTTGATACGCGTAATATGGGAATGCCCATTGGTTCGAGTAAATGGTGTGCCGATACTGCTGCTGAAGTTATTCATTACTACGCGGGCGCAATCGACAAGCATCTTGGTCATACGTATCCAGTAGCTGGTGGAGTCACAATGACCTTTCATGAGCCACTCGGCGTTGTCGGTTTGATTGTTCCGTGGAATTTCCCTGTACTGATTGCGTGTTGGAAACTTGGACCAGCATTGGCGTGTGGCAATACAGTGATATTGAAACCAGCCGAGACAACTCCATTAAGTGCGATACGACTTGGTGAGTTAGCACTTGAAGCCGGAATTCCCGAGGGTGTTTTACAAATTGTTGTCGGGACTGGTCCAGAAGCCGGTTGGCGATTAGTTGAACATCCGGTGGTCCGCAAAATTGGGTTTACTGGAAGTACTGCAGTGGGCAAGCGAATTATGGCGGGTGCTGCTGAGCATTTGAAGCGGGTCACTCTTGAACTTGGCGGCAAGAGTGCAAATATTGTTTTCGCTGATGCTGATATTGAAACAGTTGCCGCGTCAGCGCCAGGTGCAGTCTTTGATAACAGCGGACAAGATTGCTGTTCGCGCTCAAGAATTTTTGTGCAACGACCAATCTTTGATGAGTTTGTTGAATTGATGATTGCTGAAACCAAAAAGATTGTCGTCGGTGATCCGATGGATCCGAAAACCGCAATGGGGCCACTCTTTACGCGCGCCCATCACGATCGAGTGTCGTCGTATCTTAAGGGCGTGACGCCAACCTGGACTGGCGCTGCACCAACAGGTAATGGTTATTGGTTTCCGTGCACGATTATCGCGACGAGTGATATCACCAGCCGAGTGTGCACTGAAGAAATCTTTGGTCCAATCGCGACGGTCATTCCATTCACCGATGAGAACGATGTCTTGAAAATGGCCAATGACACCGAATACGGATTGTCAGGTTCGGTCTGGACCCGAGACGCTGAACGGGCAATGCGTGTAGCACGAAAGCTCGAAGGTGGAACATTGAGTGTGAACTCAAATTCGTCAGTGCGATTCTCGACGCCGTTTGGTGGATTCAAACAAAGCGGTATCGGTCGTGAATTATCGATGACCGCGATGGATCACTACAGCGAACTCAAAACCATCTTCTGGAAGTCATAACCCCTTGTGATTCTGGTGTCGTTTAAGTCGGTATAGCCAAGTAAAACAACACCAGAATCACAAGGCGGTGATCTCGTAGCCGGCGTTGCGAACAGTATCGATTAGCAATTCGGCGTGATCGGGACCGCGGACCTCAAGAACTGCATTGACCCCAGTTTCGCGTACATGTAAATCAACACCATCGCGTACATGATCAATATCAATCACACTCGCGCCAACTTCAGCAAAGATCGTTAACAACTTTGCAAGACCGCCAGGTCGATCACTCACTTTGACAAACACAATGAGTCGGCGACCAGCTTGTGTTTCAAAACGACGAATAAGTCCGGGTACAACACCAAGATCAACATTGCCACCTGACAGCACAACACAGGTTGTGCCGCTACGTGATGGCGCTGCACGTTCGCTCAGCAGCGCCGACACGCCAACTGCTCCGCCACCCTCGACATACAACTTTGATCGCTCCATCAACAACACCATCGCATCGGCGACTGCGTCTTCGTCAACGACAACAATGTCATCAAGCCATTTTTCAATGAGTGGTCGGGTGATCTCGCCAGGTTTCTTGACAGCAATACCGTCGGCCAATGTGAATACCGGACCAGTTGGGGGAACACTATTTGCGTAAGGCGCGCAGGCTTCAACTTGAACGCCAATCACTTTGATTGTTGGATCATGTTGTTTGACTGCAATCGCAACACCACTTGCAAGTCCGCCGCCACCTAAGGGCACAAGCACGCGACGCAAGTTAGGAATGTCAATGATGAGTTCGAGCCCGAGTGTTGCTTGACCAGCAACGACAACCGCATCGTCGTACGGATGACAAAACTGCATTCCCTTTTCAATTGCGCGGGCGCGTGCTGCAGCAACTGCTTCATCAAGTGAATCGCCGCCTTCAACCACGGTTGCTCCATAAGCACGACAGGCCGCAATCTTGGCAATCGGTGCATTTTTTGGAACGAAGATTTCGCACGGCACTCCAAAGGTGCGCGCCGCGAATGCCAAGGCCTGGGCATGGTTGCCAGCACTTCCGGCGGTGACCCCGGTTTTGGCCAACTCACCCAAAGATGCGAGCTTGTTCATCGCGCCACGGATTTTGAAACTTCCAGTGCGCTGCATGTTCTCGGCCTTGAGCACAATGTCGCCCCCGGTGCGATCGCTCAGCGCGGCCGATGCCGTGACCGGCGTGTGCTTGACCACCCCGGCGCCTGCGGTGTGGGCGCGAGCGATATCGGCAGCAGAAATCTCAATGGCGGGCATGCATGGTTCACCATACTCAGGGTGCTCCCCATATTGTGGGGCACATATGCGTGCGCTGGTGGTTGCCAATTCGAACGATGCCGACCCCGGATTTGTGGGTGAACGTTTTCGGCATCATGGCTTTGCTTTTTCTGAGGCCCACCGCGAATATCCCACCGAATGGCCAGAAATGGCTGGTCACGACCTGATTTTGCTGCTCGGATCAGAGTGGAGTGTCTATTGGGACCACATTTCGGGTGAGGTCGCGGCCGAAACGGCCCTGGTTCAAGCCGCCCATCAGGCCGGAATCCCGATTTTTGGTATCTGTTACGGGTCACAAATGGTGGCCCATGCCTTGGGAGGTCAGGTGCTTCGAGCAACCCGCCCCGAAGTGGGTTGGCACCCCATTGAATCGGCATTACCGCAGGTCATAGCCTCAGGACCATGGCTCCAGTGGCATTTTGATGGCTTCGAAAAGCCCGCCGAGTTCACCCAATTGGCCCACAGTGAGTCGGGTCCACAGGCCATTGTGGGCGGACGTACATTTGCCAGTCAGTTTCATCCCGAGGCCACCGAATCGATGTTGGCGCGCTGGACTGCGGGCGGGGGCGCCGACGAACTCGGCCGTCTCGGGCTGACCCCCGAACAGGTCATGGCCGATACCCGCGCCAACGTCGGCGCGAGCCGAAAAAACAGCGACCG
>CAMDCI010000211.1 GCA_945889715.1 Bifidobacterium breve
TCACCGTCGGGTCCTACCACCAACGGCACATGCACATATTGCGGAGTTGAATATCCCAACAGCTTCTGCAGATGAAGATGCCGTCCCGTGCCAAGCAATAAGTCATCGCCACGAACTACTTGAGTGACACCTTGTTCGGCGTCATCAACAACGACTGCCAAGTTGTAGGCCGGAACGCCATCATTTCGCAGGAGCACCATGTCGTCAATCACCGTCGGGGTCGGACCAGTGACGACATCGTCAACGATGTACTCCTCGTTATTTGATCGAAGCCGCCACGCCGGTGGACGACCACTCTGTTCACGCTCTGAGCGATCGCTAGCCGAAAGGTTGCGGCAGGTACCTGCATATGCCCCTTCAATAGACGGTCCATGTGGTGCTTGAGTCGATTCAAGAATTTCACGACGTGTGCAATAACACGAGTACACCAGATCTTGTTGGCCCAACTGTTCAACGACGTCGCGATAGAGATCAAAGCGCTCGCTTTGACGAATGACGTTTGGTCCAAACGTGATTCCTAATTGAGCAAGCTCGTTGATTTGTTGTACTTCATGTTCGGACTTACTATTCGCGCGATCAAGGTCTTCAAACCGAAGAAGCAGTTCACCATCTTGTTGCCGAGCACACAGGCAAGCGATCACCGCTGTCCGTAAGTTTCCAATATGCAAGGGTCCGGTTGGAGAAGGCGCGAAACGACCGATCACGTGCACATTCTTCCCCATTTAGTCATCAAGATTCTTTCAATCTGCCTAGTCTCTATACATGAACCCGCGACTTCGGCACATGATTGGTCCGACCGTTGCGTTTTCGATGTTGATATGTGTGTCATGTGGTTCTTCTCCAGCCGAAGTTGTGGCCATTGAAGTTGACAACTCAGTCCCGATTTCCATTTCAAATAGCACCTCGCTACCGCCAGCGTCGACAACAACTTCGACCACTGCAATTGATACTTCAGTGACGACATCGACATCAATCGTCATATCGGTCGAGACCCAACCTACGATCACTCGAGCACCGGAAAACGTCGAACCTCCTACGCAGGCTCCGTCAACGATCGCCCCTACTACTCAAGCGTTCGCAACACAGGCGCCTACGACCCAAGCCTCAATCACCCAACCACCGGTGCCATCAGACCCAGTTGGTTTGCGCATTGAAGCAGAGCATGTGGGTGGTTACAACCGAGATTTATTCGCCGATTGGTACGACGCCGATCGCAATGGATGCAATACGCGCAAAGAAGTACTCATTGCCGAATCACTCGACCCCGTGCAGATTGGTTCAAGTTGTTCAATTTCAGGTGGTCGTTGGTTTTCGATTTACGACAACATTGAAACAACGGATTCGTCTTCATTTGATATCGACCATATGGTGCCACTGAGTGAAGCGTGGGGCTCTGGCGCATGGAATTGGAACGCCGATCAGCGTAAACATTTCGCCAACGATCTTGATCAACCGATCTTTTTGATTGCAGTCACCGCATCGAGCAATCGTTCAAAGAGCGATCGCGATCCTGCAGAATGGATGCCGCCTAACGCCAGTTACCACTGCACATACGTACGTATTTGGATTGAGATCAAGCGCGCTTGGGACTTGTCAGTGGACCAAGCCGAACACGATTATCTGGAACGAAAATTAGCGAGTTGCTGAAAAATTAAGCGATTGCTTGCAAAATGAAGTTGGCGAGTTCTTCGCCACAGTCCTCTTGCAAGAAATGTCCGCCGCCCACGATGGTCGTGTGCATTGAAGTCTCGGCACCCGGCACGGCTTTTCTAAAAGCCCACTCGCCATTTTTTGACACTGGATCACTATCGCTGAATGCACAAATGAATGGCTTGGTCCACGTCTTTAAGACGTCCCATGCTTTGATGTTGGCTTTCGACGACGGGTCGTCAAGCGAAGCCGGAACCAAGGTTGGGAAAATGCGGGCTGCTGATTTGTATGACTCGTCGGGATACGGCGCGTCATAGGCAGCGAGAACTTCAGGAGCTAACGGCTTCTTCGCACAGCCGCCTTGAATGATTTGTGATGTGGGGAACGTCGGCGTCTCTTGGCTGAACTTGCGCCACGCCAAGAATGCTTCATTCGGTGCGGGGTCACCAGTTGGTAATCCACCATTGGCCAACACGATGCGCGCAAAGCGATCGGGAAAAGCAGTTGCCAAACGTAAACCGAGCAAACTGCCCCAGTCTTGACACACCAATGTGAGGTTCTTGAGATCGTTGGCGACGAGCCATTGGCTCATCCATTCAACATGACGCTCGTATGTGAAATCAGATGTGAGCGTTGGCTTATCACTGTGACCAAAGCCAACAAGGTCGGGAGCAATCACTCGATGTCCCGCGCCAGTCAAGACTCGAGCAACTTTTCGATACAAGTAACTCCACGAAGGCTCGCCGTGCATGCATAAGAAAGTTTCAGCAGCATCTTTGGGTCCGATGTCAACGTGAGCAACGCGGATAGCGGTTCCGTCGTCGGCTGTGATGTTGGTGTAGACGGGTTCAAACGACCCGTCGGGAATGTTGGCGAATGCAGAATCGGGGGTACGAAGCAGTTCCATAAATTGACACCATATATGACACTACTTACCTCGGGCGATCTGGTCGGAAATAACTGAGGTTTTCTGCTACTTCGCCAGACCAGATCGGTCTTTACTCAGGAGATTTAGGGGGTGTCGTAGGTACTTGACAGGCGAGCTGGTCCCCCGCCCCGCACCAACAGTCGTCCGTCTTGGACTAACTGGGTGAGGTGCGACAGCACACTGCGCGCGGCCGGGATATAAAGCTCGGGCGCGACCGCGGCATACATCTGACGCACCATCGGCGCGACCGTATTGACACCTGCGGTAACCGATGCGATCACTTGAGCCTCGCGACTGAGACGATGCTCGTAATACGCATGTAAGAACGGTTGCGGATCAGTCACGGGCGAACCGTGCGTTGGCCACAAGATTTTGTCATCACGCTGTTGCAATTTCTTTACCGACGATAAGTAGTCGCGCATGTCGCCATCGGGAGGTGACACCACTGTCGTACTCCAGCCCATGATGTGATCACCCGTAAACAAAGCTTTTTCTTCTTCGAGAGCAACACACATGTGGTTCGACGTGTGCCCTGGTGTGTGTACCGCGGTCAACGTCCAGCCATCACCATGAGCAGCAACTTCGCCATCGGCCACGCGTACATCGGGGTCGAATTCGAGATCAACAGATTCACGCATTTCCATGTCATCAGGATCTAGACCTGCAGCACGCGCGACCTCGCGCTCTTTCTCTTTTTCTTCTTCAGTCTTTGGCGGTGGTGCTAA
>CAMDCI010000212.1 GCA_945889715.1 Bifidobacterium breve
TTTGTGAAGCAAGATCAAGACGCAACCACCAAAGTTCAGCGCGGTATGCATTCACAGTTCGCGCCTCGTGGTCGTTACTCATGGCAAGAAGAAAGCCACGTACAGTTCAATCGTTGGCTCGTGCAGCGCTATCAAGCCAACTGGCCAGGTCGCAAGATCAAGTTGGTTGCCGACAATACGGTGACAGAAAAGGTCGGATGAAAATTCCCGCCGCCTCCTCTTCGGCTATTGCTGATGTTCTCGCGCTACGCGGGCAAAGTGGTTGGCTCACGCCTCCGCTTGCTCCGATCGTGGCGGCGCGGTGCCCAGTCGTTGGCGAAGTCGTCACCGTGCAGATCGAACGTCGCGATATTGGAGCAGATTTCAAACCGATGTACGAGGTTTTGTCGGCGGTGCAATCGGGCAAGATTCTTCTGATAGCTGGGGCTGTCGAGGTCGGTGGGGCGATCTGGGGCGAAATCTTGACTGCGTCGGCTCAACAGGCCGGATTTGTGGGCGTGGCTATTGATGGATTTGTGCGTGACATCATTGCGATGCAGAACTTGGATCTGCCAATTTACGCGAGTGGCACCGCAGTAGTCGGTCCGCTTGGAAGGGCCCACGTTGTATCAGTGGGCGAAACAGTCAACATTTTTGGGCAAGAAGTTTCGTCGGGCGACCAAGTCGTTCTTGATGATTCTGGATGTATCCGGTTGGCATCAAGCGATGCCCAGGAAATTCTTGAAGCTGCAGCACTGTATGAAAAAGGTGAAGAGCAGGTTCTGCAGGCGCTCGCGGCGGGTGAGCGGTTAAATTCGGCATACAGATATAAAGCCGACGTGGTCTCGAGGCTGAAGAGATGATCAGAAGCCGAAAGAGGGGGCTCATAACAACTTGTTATGAGAACGACGCGTGGTCACAAACTAAAGTTGTGGCTCAGCGAAATAATGACGCAATGAAGTCATCCGCAAGGTTGACGCGTGAACAAACAACAACAACAGGAGGAAACATGAAAGCTAATTTCCGTAAGCCGCTTGCGGCACTCGGTTTTGCTGCGTTGCTCTTCACCGCATGTGGCGGCGATGACTCAAGCAGCACAGCAACTGAGGCCCCAGCATCTAGCGAGGCACCATCAAGCGAGGCACCATCAACTGATGTCGCTTCAACCGATGCTCCCGCAGGTGATGTCTCGGCTCTCGACACAAACGGTGACGGCGTGGTGCAGTTCGCACTCGCAATCCCCGGACCGGCCAATGACGGTGCCTATTACCAGGCACTCGTTGATGGTGTCAAGGCATTCACAACAAGCAATGGTTTGCCCGATCCAATCATCGTGGACAAAATTGAAGCCGACAAGGCTGCAACCGCGATGGACGACTTGGCCCAGCAGGGTGTTGACGTAATTGCAGTTGGAGCCAGCGAAATTGCTGGACCTTTGGCTGACCTCACCGTCAAGTATCCCGACATCTTCTGGTATTGCAACTGCGGTGCTGGATTTGCTGATCTGCCTGGTTTGGCTCAGACCGTTGATGACTCAGCGCAAATTAGCTACTCAGCTGGCTATGCAACTGGTCTCTTGCTGAAGGATGCTGGCAATAGCAAGGCAACCTTCATCGGATGCTGCGATCTCGGCTTCGAAAAAGAAGCGTACTTGTCGTTCGAACTCGGACTCAAGGCCGTTCTTCCCGATGCAGAGTTCTCATATGTGAAGACTGGTTCATACGATTATGACTTCGACAACACCGCTGGAGCAACTGAGGCATATAACGCTGCCAAGGCTGCTGGTGTTGGCGCTGTGTACCCGTACCTCGGTGGAGCTCATGAGCCCATCGTGCAGTTGGCAAATGCTGACGGCATCATCACGATGTCGGCTGGTTCGTCAACAGCTTGTGACCGCACCGACCTCAAGTACGACATCGCCGTGAAGTTCGACGGTGGCGACTACATCCTTGAAGCATTGGTACGCATTGTTGCCGGTACCTTCAAGGAAGGCGAGAAGTTGGTCTACAACATCGGCGACAACGCCGGTCCGGGTGGATCACCTGGTGCAGTTATTTGTAACCCGACTCCAGAGCAGCAGACCGCTATGGACGCGATTGACGCATCGTTGGCAGCCGGTGAATTGGCAGCTGACCTTGGCGCAATCAAGGGCCAGGCTTACGGTGGCTGATCCGATTTCGGATCATTTACTCGAAAACCACAAGGGTGGAGGGACTTCGGTCCCTCCACCTGCGGTATTTGTCCGTGGAATTGTTAAACGCTATGGCGCGCTCGCAGCGTGCGACGGCGTTGATCTCACGATGCGCGCCGGAGAAATTCATGGCGTGCTCGGACAAAATGGTGCGGGTAAATCCACACTGATGAAAATCCTCATTGGGTTAGTAATGCCCGACGAGGGATCTATTGCCATTAACGGCAAAGACGCCCGCATCGGTAGTCCGCAGATTGCGTCCGATTTGGGTATCGGAATGGTGCACCAACACTTCAGTTTGGTCGACGGTCTTTCGGTATGGGAGAACGTCGTTTTAGGTGAAAAAGCTCACCTTGATCGTTCGGCGGCACGCTCGCGCGTCGCCGAAATTGGTGAGCGTTATGGTCTTGATGTCGACCCCGATGCTCGGGTCTCATCTCTCACTGCAGGTCAGAGGCAGCGCGTTGAAATAATTAAATGCTTGCGCCGTGATCCCAAGATTTTGATTTTTGACGAACCTACTTCGGTGTTGACACCAGAAGAAAGTAGTCATCTTTTCGGTGTGCTTCGCAATGTTGTGAAGACCGAAGGTCGTTCGGTGGCTCTCGTGAGTCACAAACTTGAAGAAGTTCTGCGGGCCACCGATGACATCACGATTATGCGTGATGGAAAAGTCGTGGCCTTTATGCGTACCAATGAGACCGATCGTCACGCGCTTGCAGAGGCGATGGTTGGTCGCAGTGTTGATCTGCGTGGTGGAAAAACTCGCCATGCATCAGAAAATACGATTGTCACATCAGACGTCGCTGTACCAGTGCCAGTTCTTGAAGTGATCGATGCTTCGGTGCATACAAAAGCAGCGGGCGTACAGTTGGCAAATCTTTCGCTGTCGGTAATGCCCGGCGAAATAGTCGGTATTGCTGGTGTTGAAGGAAACGGCCAGCGAGTTTTAGCCGACGTGCTGTCAAGTTTGACTGCATTGAATTCTGGATCGGTCAAAGTGAAAGGTCGCGAGATCGCCAGCGGCCGTCCGGGTGCGATGTCGAAGTCGGGAATCGGCGTCATTCCTGAAGACCGCCATGACTCGGGCTGTGTTCTTGATATGTCGGTCGCCGAGAACTTAGTTTTGGC
>CAMDCI010000213.1 GCA_945889715.1 Bifidobacterium breve
GCCACGTTTGGCAACGCCGCACGAATCTGTTCACGAACTCCAGTTGACAATGGTGCACCGCCATTTCCGATCGCGAACAACATTGACAAATCGTAAGTCGGTCGCGGTTCAGCAACTAAATGCTCGGCAAGGGGTCGAGCCATCGCATCACCAATTGTTGATACCGAAGTCACGACACCGTCGGCAACAAGTTGCCACACATCGTGTGCATCGAATCGCCTCTTTGTGTACAGAACAAAGCAGCCACCAGCAGTAATCGCATTACCCATGATCCACTGGCCACCGCCATGCATCATCGGACCAATCGACATTAAGCGAGCACGAAAAGCCGAAGCAGCGGCTTCTTCGCCCAACTGTTCGATGCGATCAATCGGACGATTAGCGCGCGCCGAATTCATTGCACCAAGAATCACGTCTTCATGGCGCCACATCACACCCTTGGGCATTCCGGTGGTTCCGCCCGTGTACAACACGTAGACGTCATCAGCAGTGCGACCCGGGAAATCACGATCGGGCGACGCTGCAGCCAATGCTGCTTCGTATTCTGCGCCAATCACAATGACATTGCGAAGATTAGGCAAAGCGTCACGCACGTCGTTGATGGCGCTTAGATACTCGGGCTCGGCTATGACCGCAACGCAATCGGCGTTGTCATAGAGATAACGAAGCTCAGCAGCTACGTAGCGATAGTTGACGTTGATCGCGACAGCACTGATCTTGGCGCACGCATAAAACGCTTCAACCCATTCGTGCGTGTTTTGTGCATGTACACCCACATGCTCACCACGCTTGATGCCAATAGACAACAAGTGATTCGCCAGACGCGTGATGCGTTCATCAAGTTCGGCAAACGTGAACTTGACATCGTTAGTGATCAGCGCAGGTTCGTTCGGAATTGCATCGGCGATGACTTCGAAGAGGTCGCCAAGTTGGATGGAGCGGGGGTAGGTCTTGTGGGCCACAGAAATCTCTCTATTTCTTTACAAAGCCATCAAGCATGTCAGTGAAGCCATACTTCTCGTGTGGTCCAATCGCCATGTTCTCGTACAAGCCATAACCCTCATGGCGCTTGCCTTCACGATCGGTGTAGGCAAACTTAGCTGAGTTATCAACGATGCCGAACAAACGCATCGCGCCTTCGGGGGTTGTCGTATCTAGGTGGAAGTTCTCAACCTTCAACGGGCCTTGCCACATTCCGTGGCGCCAATCAGCGTCGTATCCGTAACCAGTTCCGATACCAATATGCACTGGCAACAACGGTTCGATGTCAAGAGTTGTCACGTGACCGTCATCGGCAACAACACGAATCACGCCACCAGTTGAGAAACGTGAACCTTCGCGGTATTCAAGATCGTGTTCAGGACGACCGAGGTGTTCAATACGACCGTCAGGCCAAATGCGGGTTGCTTCTTCCATCACGCGAGTGCCATCGGGATTTTCTTGCATGATGATCATGAGCGAGTGATCGGCAAAGCGAATCGGTGTGTAAATCCAGAACCAGCTAAACGGATTGCTTGCACGAATACCTGCCGGTTCGCTTTCACCAATCGGGCGTACACCCCACGAACGGTCGCGGGTCCCCCACCATGTCTTTGAATCAATTGCGAAGGTGTGTCCACCTGTAGTCAAAGTTCCGTCCCAACCACCAGTTTGTGCGAGACGGCAGGTATCAAAAATCACTCTCCCGTTTTCACGGATGTAGTGACGCGGCTCTTCGAAAGCTGGCATTGCGCCCCTCCAGGTGGCATCGATCGTGATGCCCCATTCGTTGTCGTCACAACGTACGCGCAACTTCTGCAAAGGCTCAATGACTTCAATGCTGATCGGGCCTACACCAGGATTCATGCGATTGGCATTGTCGAGCGCACCAGACGCACGAACGACTTGCTGCTGACCTTCATGGAAAACCAACAGATACGCATCAATGACACCGAGGTTTGGATACACACCCAAACCACATACGAACATCACGGTTCCGTCGTGATTGAAACCGTTGAAGTAATAGCGATCATAGAAATTACGATCGCTTGTTGCGACATGGCGCATCGGCTCAGATGTTTGGTGGATCGGGAAGTCGTCGAGATTAGACAGCATGATGGCTCCGTTATATGTGACTGATAATGATTTAAATGGTTGTAACTAGAGGTGCAACGTCGTTGGCGAAAACTGCGATTTGATCGCAAAGTTCATCGCAACTTTGGGCTTTGAAGCGAACCTGCAACTGGTTTACGCCAGTGGCGGTTCCTTCAAGAATTCTCTCGGCGATTGATTGAGCAGAACCACTGAGCGTTGCTTCGCCAACATCAAACGATGGTTTGCCGACATACAAGAACGGCGTGATATGGCCAATCATGAAACCATCGTTGGCTGATGGAGTACGACCGACACGGGTGCGTTCTTCATTCAACAATTCAACCATTGATGCATCAGTTGGTCCTTGGGGCAACCAACCATCGGCCACTCGTGCGGCGCGCTTGATTGCTGCTGGGCTTGAACCCGCAACCCAAATGGGCGGACGTGACGACTGCGTCGGCAACGGCCGCGCACCAAATCCGTCAACGAATTCGTTCTCGAGCAACTTTGCGAGTTCAGGAACGCCAACATCAAGAGCCTTACCGCGGCTATGAAAATCAACGCCAAGTAATTCAAACTCGGCTTGCGCGTGTCCGGCCCCAATACCAATCAGCGCACGGCCATCACTCAGATGATCAAGAGTCGCAAATTGTTTTGCCGCCACTCGCGGACTGCGATACGGCAACACATAGACGTGCGTCAGCAGTCCGACTTTCGATGTCATGCCAGCGATCCAGCCGAGCGTGGCAATCGGGTCGGCCCAATGCGTGCCCATTCCGCCAACAACTGCTTCGGGGAGTGCCACGTGGTCGCATACCCCAACATAGGCGTAGCCATTCTCGTCGCAGGCTTTGGCCAGACGACCGAGCTCTTTGGGCCCAGCAGTTCGTTCCCAGTCGGCCACGAAATAGGCGCTTTGAGCCTGGATGGGTAACTGCATTCCATAGATACGGCGTCCTTGCGGAACCGTGAACATCCCCCGAGTCATGGGAACACCTTAGGCGTTGGCCACATTTTTTCTGATGGCGTGTCAGAAAGTATTTCCCTGTTCAACCACCGCTGACTGCGATCTTGAAGCATCACTGCCGGCATGAAAATAACTCACATTTTGTGTCTACAATTTGTAGACACAGCCAGTCCAGGGGTCTAATCTCATGTTGATGACTGACTCAACAACAATTCGCGTCGACCGC
>CAMDCI010000214.1 GCA_945889715.1 Bifidobacterium breve
GCGCTCACTGGATACGGGTCACCCAAACCGAGCGACAAGAAATCCCAACGATCAGCTTCACGACGATCATTGTCGGCCTTGTTCACGACCAACATCACACTTGCAGCCGACTTACGCAGCCAGCCCGCCATGAGTTCATCATCATCAGTCGCGCCCACCGAACCATCAACAACAAAAATCACTAAATCGGCATGACGAACAGCCGCTTCAACTTGACGACTGACTTTGGCATCAAGTTCCGAACCACCCGGCATCCAACCACCAGTATCGACAAGCATGAATCGATGGCCGAGCCAATTCGCTTCAAGTTCTTTTCGGTCGCGAGTCACGCCTGGTCGGTCCTCGACAATTGCCGCTTGCTCACCAATGACCCGGTTAAAAAGGGTGCTCTTACCGACATTGGGACGACCGACGATGACAGCTACTGGAAGTTGAATTTCTATTTCTTCACTCATTTGGCTATTTCCAATGCTCGCCGCAAGGCAATTCCGTCGGTCGGGATGACCTCAACAGGACGCGGTAAGTCTGCCGTGGTTAAGCCGTCAAGGAAACGACCTTCCGATAAACACACGTCAGGTAGCAAATAGCGGTGTCCCTCAGGCTCGTTTTCCAGCGCCCGAGCGATGTCTTTGCCCACCATGAGGCCAGTCACCGCAGTATTTCCACCAAAGAAATCATTTTCGACCGTGACGAGACGCACATCAGAACGTCCGCATCGAGCGAGCATCGGAGCGAGAACCTGGGCTCCATAAGGAGCAGTCACGACACCAACCGGGGCATTTCGACGCGGAGTGAGAGAAATCATTGCCGAATTTGAATCGTTTGATCCCCCGCATCCACGAAGACCAGTGTCGCCAGCAGGATTTCGAGGAGCGCGGTAACCCTCTGCTGGTGCTCCGTCAACTGCAGCAAAAAATCCACTTTGTGGTCCGGTCGGAACATCAAGTCGTCCATCGAATTCCCATTCAAATGTTCGTGCCATTCCGATGCCGTCTTCGTGCAAACCAAAACCTTCATACTGTTCGCCAGGAGGAAAAGGAACTCCTGCCATCAAGTAGTACTCATCGGCAGCAAACACCATTCGGTGACCAACGTGAGTTAGAAAGATCTCTTGCCAACGATGTACTAAGTCAACAACGAGTTGCGCCTCTAGTTGAGTGTGTGCCCGCATTGACGTTTCATTGTTGTAACGACTAATACCTAACGGAACCAACGCCACATGGTGCAAGTCGGCGTATCGATCAAGAATTCCAATCATTGAGTCTTCAAGAATTGATCCGTCATTAATGCCTGGACATACAACGATCTGTCCATTCACCGTGATGTCGTGTTGAAGAAGTTGCGTCAACCAGCGAAGACTCATACCACCGCGAGGGTTGCGCAACATCTCACTGCGAATCACTGGGTCGGTGGCATGAATACTGACGTTCAACGGCGAAAGGCCTTCAGTGATCACCCGCTCGAGATCGGCTTCGGTAAAACGCGTCAACGTTGTGAAATTGCCATACAGAAAACTCAAGCGATAGTCATCATCTTTGAGATACAGACTCTTACGCATCCCAGGAGGCAACTGGTAGATAAAGCAGAACGCACAGTGATTGTCGCAGGTGCGAACTCGGTCGAATAACGCACTGGCGACTTCGGCACCCAGAGTCTCACCAGCATTTTTGACAACAGTTGTCTGCATCTCAAGACCGCCACGCACAAAATCAATCTCAACTTCTGCTTCATCGGCCATCAGACGCCATTCAATGATGTCTCGCGGAACCATCCCGTTCAAACGAATCACCTCGTCGCCAGGCTGCAGTCCAAATCTAAATGCCGGAGAATCTGGCGTGATAGCAACCACAACTGGCGCAGATTGCTTGACGGACATATTTCACAGGCTACCTGCGCCATACGGGCACATTCTCTCAATGCGACTGGCTGAGCATTAGCCTCACACCCATGAACGTCGATCGCGTCCTACTCGCGGCCCCCCGAGGGTTTTGCGCAGGAGTTGAAATGGCGATCAAAGCTTTGGCATGGATGGTGCGCAGTTTCGATGCACCGGTGTACTGCTATCACGAAATCGTTCATAACAAATTGGTGGTTGAACGCTTCGAACAACTTGGAGTCATTTTCGTCGATGACATCAATGAAGTTCCTTTAGGTTGTCCCATCATGTTGTCAGCCCATGGCTCGGCTCCAGAAGTAGTTGAAGCTGCTCGCGCCCGAGGATCAGTAGTCGTTGACTCGGTCTGCCCACTTGTTACCAAGGTCCACCATGAAGTCAAGGTTCGCTCGGGCAAGGGCTTTCGCATCGTGTACGTCGGTCACGAAGGACACGAAGAAGCCGTTGGCACCATGGCTGTAGCTCCCAATTCAATTTCGCGTGTTGAATCAATTGACGAAGTAAATGCCCTGCCCGAATTCAACGGACCAGTTGCACTTCTTGCTCAGACAACTTTGTCGCATCGCGATTGGGCCGAAGTTGCAGTTCGAGTGAAGGAACGGTTCCCCCAAGTTTGGACACCTGGGCGCAGCGACCTGTGTTTTGCAACAACGAATCGACAGTCGGCGCTCATGTCAATGGCCCCACGCTGTGATGCGATTATCGTGATTGGATCGGCAAACTCGTCAAACACTCGTGCTCTTGAACGCCTTGCACGAGAAGCCGGATGTGAACGAGTTTTTCGTATTAACACCGAAAATGAATTACCGGCAGACCTTCACGGAATTGTCGGGGTCACCGCAGGCGCATCTGCTCCTGAAGAACTTGTTAATGCAGTCATTGCTCGTCTGGCGCCAATTAACGGAGTTGAAGAAGTGCGGTACACCGAAGAAGACGAATACTTCCCACCGCCGCGCAACCTGCGTGATTTACAATCCGCCATTGAAACTGCCATAACTGCGATGTCGGGCGGCTCGCTGGCAAATCGACCGCAAGTCGACGATCGTGCGTTAGCGGCTAGTGCGGTTCTCGCCAGTTTGTGACACTCTACAAACATGCTTTCCCCCACTGCCGATTCCGTCCGCCTCTTCTTGCATGTCCTCGGCGCCTCGATTTGGGTCGGAGGGCAAATCGTTTTAGGCGGCCTTGTCCCTAAGTTGCGAAAAGCTGCGCCTGAATCGCTCAAAGTTGCTGCCAATGCTTACGCTCGCGTCGCTTGGCCCGCCTTTGCCGTTGTCTTTGTCACCGGCATGTGGAACATTCTTGATATCAAAGTTGGCGACATGTCAACTGAATATCAAGTCTCAATGTT
>CAMDCI010000215.1 GCA_945889715.1 Bifidobacterium breve
CATCAAGAAGCTGGCAAGTGGGAACACGTCATTGGCGACGAAGTTGAAATCGCCATGAATCGCGTTCTCGGCGCACCGACAACGTGTCCTCACGGCAACCCCATTCCAGGTTCGAGCTACATCGAAACTGATGCTGTGCCGTTGTCACAACTATCTTCAGGCACAAAGTTCACAGTGTCACGAATTCCTGAAGAACTTGAGTTCACACCTGGGCTTCTCGACTTCTTACAGCAATCAAGTATTTTGCCGGGTCGCCATGGTGAGATTTCTCAAACCAACCTTGATGGCACCATGTCTGTAGTGATTGATGGCCACACCATCGGCGTCAGTGCTTTTGCGTCATCGCGCATTCTTGTGACAGCCTGAGTTAACCCTATGAAAACCCCTCGAATTATGACCGTGTCGCTCTGCGCACTCTTCATCAGCGCGTGTGGCGCAACGACCTACGACAACACCGCAGGAACCACTGTTCCGCCCATCAATGCCAGCACCACCACCTTGCCAAGTGGAACCGCTGAAGAACTGCTCCCTCGTCTTGTGACAGCAATGACTGGCCTATCTTCGTTGATCGGCCCGAACGATAGTGGTCGAACGATGCCAGGCAAAGCCGATCAACTGGCGCTCATCAATGCTCTGTGGAATGCCGCCGAAACCGAACTCATTACTATTGACCCCGTCGCCGCCGAATCACTTGGTCGTTTAGTCGACCTGTCGAATACCGCAGTGATCGCGAATCGTCCGGCCGATGCTGACAAAGCTGCTCGTTTTGCCGGACAAGTTGTTGACAATTTTCTTAACAAGTAACGCCAGAAAATTCAGCCAATCATTGGTGCCGGTAACGGACGAGCATGAACAACCGTCAACCGCTGCGTGGCACGCGTGAGGGCCACATAGAGCGAACGCATTCCCTGGGGTTCGGCTTCAACAATGTCGCTCGGTTCAACAACAACCACACCATCAAGTTCGAGACCTTTAACAACACTCACCGGAACAATGGTGATTCCGTTATCAAGTGCAGTGTTTGAAGCACGACCAAAGGCCACACCCGCTTCGGTGAATGCATCGGCAACAGTTTCAGCCATACGATCAGGAACGACTACTGCGACATTGCCACCGTTGACAAGTTCAACCATTTCGCGAGTACGAGCAACGATTTCAGCAAGAAGCAGTGACGGGTCAGCAACCGTGGCAAATGTTGGACCGGCAACACCCTCACGCACTGCTCGTGGCGCCCGCAAACCAGGATTGGCTGCTTCCATGACTCGATTGGCTAAATCCATAATCTGACCAGGAATGCGATATCCGACCGAAAGACCAATGACGCGACTCGGTTTGAGTCCCGGCAAGTGGTCCAGCACATCATCCCAAGTTGCTGGTGCATGAGCACCAGTTGCTTGTGCGAGGTCTCCAACTACGGTCATTGATCCAGACAATGAACGTCGCGTCACCATTGCTAATTGCATCGGCGTCAGGTCTTGCACTTCGTCAATCACGATGTGTCCATAGGTGCGAATTTCATCGGCATCATCAATCTTGCCGTCTTTGCCCAGTATCGGGCCGAGGTGTACTCGCGCTTCATCAAGCAACGCCGCATCGGCCGTCGTCCAACGCACATCTTCGAGTTCTTCAGAACGGGGACGATACAACGCCTCAACTTCGTCAAGTTCGAGATGCTTCTGGCCCGCAGATTTCAAAAGTGCTCGTGAGCCAAAGAGGTCGTGCAACAACTGAGCGGGAGTTAACACCGGCCACATCCGTTCAAAAGCCACGCGTATGTCATCATCGCGTCGGAGTGCTTCACGAACATCACGATGCGACACATCGCCCTCGCGCCATGTGGCCGCGAGTGCCGACCATACTTCTGTTTCGACCCATTTGCGCCCAGAGTTATGTCGACGGAAACGTCGGCGAGCAGTCTTGATGATGCGTTCAGTTTCTTCGGCACGCAGGCGCACATATCCACTACGGAATGGCAACACCATGTCTTCGCGTAGGGTACGTTGCCGGTCGCGAACTGCCTTTTCGATGACATCAGACATCCGCTCGTCACCTTTAATACGTGCTGTCTCTTGGCGATCTTGTGCACCTGCAGTCATCGTGACCCAACGAACGTCAGACACAAGGTCTTGCAAGATCACTTGCTCAATGCCAGCTTCGCCCAGCGACGGCAAAACTCGTTCGATGTAACGCAGGAACACTCGGTTGGGGCCGATCACCAAAACACCTTGATCTTCAAGGGGAAAACGGTTGGTATACAACAAGTACGCCGCACGGTGTAACGCCACAACAGTCTTGCCAGTACCCGGACCACCCTGAACAACAAGCACACCACTTTGTGGTGAGCGAATGATTTCGTCTTGCTCGGCTTGAATCGTTGCAACGATGTCGCCCAGCTGTCCGGTGCGACCACGTTCGATTGACGCCAACAATGTGCTGTAACCACGCAGGCCTGTGCCTGCTTGAGTCACAGCTCCCTCACCATCAGCAACAAGACCTTCGTCTTGACCGATACCAAGGTGGCCTTCACCGAAAAGTTCATCTTCGATTCCGAGCAACTTGTTTGATTGCACAATGAAGTGACGACGACGCGCCAAGTTCATGGGTTGGCGACCAGTGGCGCGATAGAAGGGTTCGGCGATCGGTGCACGCCAATCAACAACAACTGGCTGTCGCTTCTCATCAGAAACGGCAAGGCGGCCGATATGGAAACTTTCGAGTTCGTCGTTTTCGAGGCGATCAATGCGACCGAACACCAACGCAGCGTCGCCGAGATCGAGATCGGTCAGGCGCTTCACGAGGGCATCATCGATGGCATTGCGCTCAAAGCGGTTCTGAAAAGTTCCGCCCATACCGGCCTCAGTGTGACCACGGAGTTTTAAGGCGTCTGTACGACTCCGCTCAAGGCAGTCGTAGGCATGATCGATGTAGGCCTGTTCGTCATCAAAATCTGGGTGTTGAGCGGTCATAAAGAGTCGATCGGTCTTATCTTGGTTCTTTGGCTGATTGTGATCAGTACTTTTTCCCAAAAAATCGGGCTTTCGGTACTCTACCGTCGTGTCACAATGGCTCGGCTAGTTGAAGGCCTCGAATGGGTGAACAGTATGAATCAACCTGAAAAAAACAAGGGCGGTACGCCTGCCATCGTGGTTCTTGAACAGGCTCAGGCGGTATTTTCGGTGCATAGTTTCTCTAACGACGTGGCCCCTGGCGAGCATGGCTACGGCAAAGCGGC
>CAMDCI010000216.1 GCA_945889715.1 Bifidobacterium breve
GCCTGGCCGGGGTTGGCGTACAAACCAGCAACCGATGATGTGTTGATGATGCGCGCATCATTGGTCTTGCCATCTTTTGAACGGTTACGCCAGTATTCGGCGGCGAAACGGCTTGTGCCGAAGGTTCCCTTGAGGTGAACCTTGATGACCGAATCCCATTCTTCTTCAGCCATTGAGAACAACATGCGGTCACGCAGAATTCCGGCGTTGTTGACGACCACGTCAAGACCACCGAAAGTGTCGATGGCTTGATCGACGATGCTCTTGGCGCCGGCATACGAACTGATGTCGTCGGTGTTGGAAACTGCCTGTCCACCAGCGGCCTTGATTTCGTTAGCAACGTCTTGGGCGGGTCCAGAATCGCCGCCGCTTCCGTCGCGCGACGCGCCGATGTCGTTGACGACTACTAGGCCGCCGTGGGCACCCAGCATGAGAGCATATTCTCGACCAATTCCACGTCCGGCACCAGTAACAATGCAGACCCGACCTTCAACCATATTGTGTTTTGCTGGGTTGTGATTTGACATGTCTTGACTTTAGGCGTTCAGCCGAGTGTTGAACACAATCGAATCAACGAGAAGTCAGCCCCGCAACGCGGATAACTGCGATGGGTCGATGTATTCGTCGAGTTGGGTAATGAGTCCCTCGTCGTTCAACGTGACGATCATGACCGAATGAGCGCAAATTTCTCCACCAGGCGCCGTTCCACGAATGGCGGCCTGCCACATCCAACCAGTGCTCGTGGCGGCAACCGCTCGAGTTTCCCAACGAAGATTCGGGATTGCTTGATGCATACGGGTCAATGTTTTCCCGGTGCTTGCATACGGCACACTCTTGTCATCAAAGTTGTGCCAGACCAGCGCGCCATCAACGCACATTGACATGGTGATGTCGGGCTGCCCCGCATTAGTTGCAGCCGCAAATTTGCGTTGGTGTTCAAGTTTTTGTCCATCGCTTAAAGCCATGTTGGTGTCCTTTCAAGAACGAATGATGTGATCAGGTTGGAACGCCACCGTCGACAGTGAAAACTGCACCCGTGGTGTAGGTGCTGGCATCGCTTGCCAAGAATAAAGCAGCACCAACGATTTCGTGCGGTTCACCCACGCGCTTCAGAGCAATTCGCTTCATCATTTGGTCAACCATGTCCCAGTTCCAGGCTTTGCTGATATCGGTGCGAAATGAACCAGGCATGATGCAGTTGACGCGCACGTGCGGACCAAAGGTTTGTGCGAATCCGATCGTCATCGCGTTTAAACCGGCTTTTGCTGCGGTGTACGGAATGACGTCGGGTGTGGGGTGAATTGCGGCGATGCTTGAAATGTTGATGATTGAGCCGGCCCGGCCAGTTTCTTTGGCGCGTTCGCTCATACGTGACCCAAGTAAAGCCGAGAGTCGAAATGGTCCTTTGAGATTGAGGCCAATGACCGAATCCCACATTTGCTCATTGACATTGGTGATGTTGTCGTACAGCGGTGACTTGCCGGCATTGTTGACCAAGATGTCGACGCCACCGAACTCATTCCATGCTGCCTCAGCAAGGCCTTCAAGTTCGTCCCAACGTCCGATATGGCAGGCGTAAGGAACACAGTTTCGTCCGGTCTCACGTCGAACTTCGGCCGCGGTTTCTTCGCACGATTCAATCGAGCGACTTGCGATCATGACATCGGCACCTTGGTGAGCAAAAGCCAACGCCATCTCTTTGCCGAGTCCTCGGCTTCCACCAGTGATGAGGGCAGTACGACCAGTGAGATCAAACAGATTTGCGGGGTTCGCCACGGCCGGGGGAGGTGTTGTCATGAAAAGACCTTAGGTCGGGCGCGCCGATTACGCCGAAAGGTGCTTTTCGGGCGAAACTAGATCCATGGACTTTTCTGAGTCAGCCCAAGCCTCAACCTTTCGTCACGAAGTGCGAACGTGGCTGAATGACAAATTGGTTGGCGACTATCGCAAACTAGGCACGTCGGCCGAGATGGGGGCTCATGACTGGCATGTGCGGGTCGCTTGGGAACAAGAACTCGGACGTGCTGGCTGGTTGGGGCTCACGTGGCCCAAAGCCTTTGGTGGTCGCGAGGTGTCGGTCTCAGAAGAATTGGTCTTTGCCCAGGAATACACCTTGGCTAACGGCCCGCAACGTGCGGGTTTCTTCGGTGAAGGCTTGCTTGGGCCGACATTGATCACTTTTGGTTCACCCGAACAACAGCAACGTTTCTTGCCGCCCATTTTGCAGGGTGAAGAATATTGGTGCCAAGGCTTCAGCGAACCTGGTGCTGGATCTGATCTTGCTGGTGTACGAACGACAGCGGTACTTGATGGCGATACTTGGCGAATTGATGGTCAAAAGGTGTGGACGAGTCAAGCGCAATTCGCACAATGGATTTTTGTTTTGTGCCGCACCGAACTTGAAGAAAAAGCCCACAAGGCTTTGTCGTATCTGCTGGTACCGATCGATCAACCTGGTGTTGAAGTTCGACCGCTCAAGGACTTGTCGGGCAACGATCACTTCTGCGAAGTGTTCTTTGATGGTGCTATCACGGCGGCCGACATGGTGGTCGGTGGACGTGGCAATGGCTGGAAAACTGCGATGGGCACTTTGGGGTTTGAACGCGGCACTGCGTTCATGGCTCAGCAATTGCGGTTCGCCAAAGAATTTGCCAACGTACGTGAGCTTGCTCAGCACAAGGGAGTCGCCGACGACCCCGAAATTCGTCAACGCTTGGCGCGTGCGTACGGCGAATTAGAAATCATGCGTTGGTCAGGTTTGCGTAACGTCACCCGATTCATCAAAGGTGGTCAGCCTGGCCCCGAAGGATCAATCGGCAAACTGTTTTGGTCAAAGTGGCATCAACGACTCGGCGAACTTGAAGCAGATTTACTGGGAGCCGACGCGTTGATCATGCACGATGAAGGTTCGCTTGAGCACGATTTTCAACACACGTTCTTATTCAGTCGGGCCCACACGATTTACGCAGGATCAACCGAAATTCAACGCAACATTGTTGGCGAACGAGTGCTTGGGTTGCCGCGAGAATAACTCGCAGCAACCAACATCACATACGTTCGATAATGGTTGCGGTACCCATACCGCCGCCGGTGCACATCGTGATGAGTGCGGTCTGCTTGTCTTGACGCTCGAGTTCATCGAGAGCGGTCTGCATGAGCATCGGTCCACTGCCACCAATGGGGTGCCCAAGGGCGATTGCTCCACCGTTGACATTGACGTTTTCGTT
>CAMDCI010000217.1 GCA_945889715.1 Bifidobacterium breve
TCATCGCTCCACACACCAACATGATGGATACCTGGATTCGTTCGCCCATCCCAAATAGACCCAGGTGCACCTTCAAGAAGTTCGATGTGTTGAGGACCTTCAGCAGAGTACGTGAACTTCAACGGAATGGTTTGCTCGCCACCTGCCGGCGTCCACACATGTTGTTCACGCTCTTGGGGTTCACACCAAGTGACGTTCAATGAATCGCCGAGTTCTTTCATCGCGAGCTCAAGATTCGGCACACGAATTCCTTGGTGGTAACAACGGGTGTAATCAACTGTTCCCATGACGACTTCTTTCGCTTTGTAACTCAGTTAATGCCGCTTAGATGCGACGTTGATGACCTTCCCAATACGGTGCCCGTAATGGTTGCTTTTGAATCTTGCCCGTTCCAGTACGCGGAATATGTTGCACAAAGTCGACTGTACGTGGGGCTTTATACCCGGCAAGCAATTCACGACAGTGCGCAATAATCGCTTGCGCAGTTTCAGGACTCGCAGTCACTCCTTCAGCAAGTTGAACGAGAGCCTTCACGCTTTCGCCAAAATCTTCATCGGGTACTCCGATAACTGCCACATCTTCAACTGCGGGGTGCGCCGAGATCACGCCTTCAATCTCGGCCGGATAAATATTCACTCCACCAGAGATAATCATGTCAATCTTGCGGTCTGATAACCACAGATAGCCATCGGAATCGATGTATCCAACATCGCCAGTCGTAAAGACACCAGGCTCAAGATGAGAGTCACGCGTCTTGGCTTCGTCATTGTGGTACGAGAAGTCGTTGCCCATTTTATTTTTGAAATACAACGTGCCTTCTTGACCCTGGGCAACTCGCTGACTCTCATCGTTCACCACGATGACTTCAACAGAGTCGAGTGGTTTACCGACGCTGCCGCCTTTGGCTAACCACTCAGTCGAAGAAACTGTCGAGATGATTGAACCTTCGGTGCTTCCGTAGTATTCGGTGATCTTCGGACCCCACCACTCAATGAGTCCCCGCTTCACGGCCGGTGGACACGGAGCCGCCCCATGCCACACGGTCGTCAACGATGTTCCGGAGAATTCGTTCTTCACTTCAGCAGGCAAATCCAGTAATCGCTTCATTTGCGTTGGCACAAGATGCACATTTGTACATGAGTATTGATCGATCATCTGCAACATTGCGGCCGAGTCATATTTGTGTTGCATGACGGTTGTTGACCCACCGATCATCGGGAAGAACGAGAAAGCCCATTGAGCCGAGTGATAAAACGGACCGCACAGCATGGTTCGACCAGGGATCGGCAAGAAGTTCGAAAAACCGGCGGCGATGAACTTCATGATGTCGGGGGTCATGGCCATACCTCCCGACAACGCACCACGAACTCCCTTAGGACGCCCGGTGGTACCTGATGTGTAGAACATCGGGCCGCCGAGCATTTGATCGGCAGGTTCGTCAGCGCTTGCTTGCGACAGCACCGTTTCAAAATCAATAAAACGTGAATCACTGCGAACTGCAGCGTCACTAGTAGTGCCGATGCCAACAACGAGAGAAAGACCCTTTGCTCGATCGTCTGTGAGCGAAGCCGAAACAGTCGTATCAAATCGTTGATCAACAATGATCGCCTTTGCTTCCGCGTCGGCATAGACATAGGCAAGTTCATCGGCAACCCAGTGCCAGTTGACCGGAACATACGTCCAACCACCGTGAGCACAAGCCATGGCTATTTCAAACCATTCGCATTGATTGCCGGCAATGACCGCGATCGTGTCGCCAGTGACAAGTCCATGCGAACGAAGACCATTCACCAATCGATTCACTCGCTCATCAAGTTCGGCCCACGTAACGCTGTGCGTTTCATCGACAAGAGCTATTTCGCTCCCACGATCAGCAAGATGTGCTTGTGTCAGTACAGCCATATCTGTTTCTCCTGTCGCGACGTCAGATTTTGTGTTGCCTCAACGCGACAAGATGGTGACGCCCGAAATGCCGGGGGCGCCATACACATGCGTGTACGCAACCTTCGGATCATTGGGCACCTGACGAGCACCAGCTTGACCACGAAGCTGCAGAACGTTTTCGTACACCTGACGCAAACCAGATGCGCCAATCGGCTCGCCGTTCGCCAAGCAACCACCATCGGTGTTCACCGGGAACTTGCCACCGATCTCGGTGTCGCCAGCCTGAATCATGAACTCTTGTTCACCGTGTTCACAGAATCCGTTCTCGGCCATGTGCATCACTTCGGCACCAGCCTCGGTGTCTTGCAACTGGGCAATGTCGATGTCTTCTGGTCCGATGCCAGCCATTTCGAAAGCGGCCTTCGACGAATCAACAGTCGGTCCCGCGTTGTGCTCGAGAGCAATTGACGGTGCCAACACTTCGAAACTTCCGAAGCGACGGCTACGCACAACTGCAGCATCCAAGAATATCGGCTTGTCGGTGTACAGGTGAGCCTTATCAGCGCGAGCCAAGATGAGAGCAACGCCGCCTTCACCAGGCGAACAGAACATGTATTGCGTCAATGGGTACGACAACATCAATGAGTCAAGAGCTTCTTGTTCGGAGATGGGCTTACGACGCCATGCCATCGGGTTCATTGAGCCATTACGGAAAGCCTTTTCGGAAACTTTGCCCAAAGTGCTATGCGAGATGCCGTATTCGTGCATGTAACGGTTGATCTTCATTCCGAAGAACTGCGTGGTGAGCGCCAAACCAGATGCGCCATACCAGTTGCCAAGTCCAGCACCGCGAGTATCGACTCGGAATGCTCCCCGCTCGTGCTTGTCGAAGCCAATCGCGATACCAAGATCAAAAACACCAGAACGAATGGTGTTGTACGCCGAGAACAACGCTGAACCACCCGTGGCACAACCGTTAGCAACGTTGATGAACTGCAGACCAGTCAAACCAAGTTGCGACACCATCGTGTCCGCAGCTCCGGCAGCGGCCGAGCCTCCGAAAGCGAATTGGACATCTTCCCATTTCACTCCGGCATCAGCGCAGGCACGACGAACAGCGATGACGCCTTGTTCCATACCCGACACACCTTCGGTGCGACCGAATTCGTGCATTCCAATTCCGACGATGGCGACTTCAGTACTCATTGTTTTCTCCCTGGCTCAGTAACCGATAAAAATTCTCACGCCACCGGCGCGAATGCGAATGTGACA
>CAMDCI010000218.1 GCA_945889715.1 Bifidobacterium breve
ACTGATGCGTGGGCATTTAATCCGTACACAGTTTTTTGGCCGTCCGCGCATGATGCATGGCGTCATTGGCGTGAAGTTGTTAATCAGTACGAGATTGATCATCCAGGTCGCGAGTTGGTGACGGTGTCTGAGGCATACACGCCCGGCAAGCCCGATTTACTTCTGCGTTATGTCGAGCCTGATCAGTTTCATCAATCGTTCACTTTTGATCTGTTGCTGAGTCCATGGAATGCCTTGAGCCTCCATAAAGCCGCAGCGCGTTCGTATCAAGCGTTACACGATGCGGGTGCAACTCTCACGTGGGCCTTGAACAATCACGATGCTCACCGAGTTGTGACTCGTTACGGACGAGCCGATGCCCATCTCATGTCATCGTGGACTGGAAGCAACTTGGTGAACAGTGATGCACCGGTTGATCTAGAACTCGGTCATCGACGAGCGCGTGCTGCAGCATTACTCGTTCTTGGTTTGCCTGGTGCTGCGTATCTATACATGGGTGAAGAACTTGGTTTACCCGAAGTGTTAGATATCCCAGATGCAGCGCGACAGGATCCAATCTTTGCTCGCACTGAAGGTCGGGAAAAAGGGCGTGATGGTTGTCGTGTGCCAATGCCGTGGATGACTGATTCAGCGAACCTCAATGGATTTTCCAATTCGTCATCGGTGAAGGCTTGGATGCCACAGCCAGAAGCCTGGGGATCTTTCTCTGTCGAAAGCCAGGATGACAACTGCAGTTCGATGTTGGCTTTGTATCGCCAAGCGTTGTCGTACCGAGTTGACATAGTCAAACAAGGTGAGGCGATTGAATTTGTTGGC
This sequence comes from Bifidobacterium breve, assembly GCA_945889715.1. GTDB lineage: Bacteria > Actinomycetota > Acidimicrobiia > Acidimicrobiales > Ilumatobacteraceae > Casp-actino8. Next base: position 817 of record CAMDCI010000218.1, read on the forward strand.
GACGGCACAGATGGACTGTTTTCATTTACGCGCGGTTCGTATGCAGTAGTTGTCAATACAACGGCCGATGCCGTAGAAATTCCCCAAGAAATTATGGTCGGGCGCAGACTCATTTTGGGATCTCTGACAGGGGTTATTTCGACAGTTGAGGAAGCATCTTTCATTGCTGGCAACTCAGCAGTGTGGCTCGGGTAGTTCATTGCGTTTAGAGTTGTGACATGGATGTCGTTTGGACCGATCTACACCGTCATCAAAATCCGAAGATGGAAATCAATCTCGGGCAACCTATTCCGACATATGAACGTCCCGATCGTGCCGAGACGATTCGCCAACAACTTGAAACTGATGCGCGTTTCAATTTCATTGGGCTGAAAGAACATGGTCGTGTGCCAATTGAAGCGGTACACGCACTTGGTCTTATTGATTATCTAGAAAAGGCCTGGCCCGAAATTCATGCTGCGACTGGTCGATCTGAATTTGCCCCCGAAGCAATGTTGCATATTGGTTTACGCGAAGGAATGAGTGCTGCGCGCCCGCCATTGGGAGCAGCAGCAGCCTTTGGTTACTGGTGCTACGAAACTGCGACCCCAATGGTTGAAGGTACGTATATTGCATCGCGGGCATCGGTTGACGTGGCGCTCACTGCCGCAGAAAAGATTCTTGCTGGAGCACCTTCGGCATATGGCTTGTGTCGTCCGCCTGGCCACCATGCGGCGGCCAATGTGTTTGGTGGATTTTGTTATTTCAATAATGCGGCCATTGCTGCGCATCATGTTGCGACAACAACCGGAACCAAGGTGACAGTTCTTGATGTCGACTATCACCATGGCAATGGAACGCAGCAGATTTTTTACGAACGTGATGATGTTCAGTTTGTTTCGTTGCACGGTGACCCAGTCCGTGCGTATCCGTGGTTCATTGGACATGAAGATGAATTGGGTGCGGGCAAAGGTCGGGGCTACAACATCAACGTGGCATTCGGACCCGAGGCCGAAGACGATGAGTATGTATCAAGACTCGCCGGAGTGTGTGAACAGATCGCTTCGTTTGCTCCGTCAATGGTGATTGTGTCTTTGGGCGTTGATACATATTGGAATGACCCAATCAGTGACTTGGCATTAACGACCGACGGCTATCGACGCTGTGGCGAAGTAGTGAAGCAACTTGGATTGCCCACGTTGATTCTGCAAGAAGGTGGCTATGACATCGAGGCAATTGGCCGCAATGTTCACGCCTGGATTTCGCCCTTCGCCTAACTAGTTTTGCAAAGGTAATAATTGCTCAGCGGCGATAGCGAGGTGATCGCACCACTCGTTGGCCGACTTCGGTTCAACGATGGGCAGAACCACAAACTTTGAAATTCCGGCATCAACAAATTCCTTGATGAACTCTTGGAGTGCGGGCCAACCTTGTGGGACGAGTTGGTTGATGTCGTCAAGATCGGGACGACGAGTCATCAATGCCTTGGCAACAGAATCGGGGAGAGGAGCATGAGCGTATGGAATGAGCACCCCGAAATGCTCTGGATCTATTTCGCGTTCATGTTCTGCGGCAACGCGTTGAATTTCAATACGTCCACGTTCGGCATCAGCGGGCGTCACGAAACTTGGAAGCCAACCATCGGCCAGTCGCCCGACGCGTTTTAATTCACTTGGGGCAATGCCGCCAAGCCAGACATCGGGTGAACCATTGAGTGGCTTGGGCTGAACGCGAAGGTCGTCATAGTTGAAATATGTTCCGTGATGCGTGACGCTCGGTTGTGTCCAACAGGCTCTAATGACTTCAAGTGCTTCGTTAAATCTTTTAGCGCGTTCTTCGCGCGCTACGCCGAATGCTTGCTGCTCATGTGGGTCGGCGACACCTAACCCGAATGCCGGTAACAGTCGTCCATTCGACAATCGATCAAGAGTTGCGAGTTCTTTAGCGAGAATGACTGGGTTGCGGCCTGGCAACACCATCACACTCATGCCAAATTTCAACTTCGTTGTGCGGCCAGCTGCAAACGACATCGCAACGAGCGGATCGGGTGCCTCGCCACCGATTCGTTCACTCAACCACAAGCTGTCAAAATTTAAAGCCTCGAGCGCATCAACGACTTGGGTGAATCCATCATCATTGAGATTGGTGCGAACACCGAGTCCATAACCGACGCGAATTTTCATGACCGGGCAATCTGCTCAAGAATGTCGGCAGTTTCGTTGACCATAGATACGAAGGGAGAATGGTCAGTGTCAAGTGTGATCACGTTGTTGCATAGTTGTGACATGATCTTTTGGTGTTCAGGATGAACCGCCTGGTCTTGTAAGCACAAAACGTATGTGGATGAAATGGTGTC
>CAMDCI010000219.1 GCA_945889715.1 Bifidobacterium breve
TCGATTCAAGACTTGCAATATCACGGTTATCACACCGGCATGAAAGAAATGCCAACCTTGATTTCTGAACTCGCACCCGACCTTGAATTTGGCGACATGATCTTCTTTGATGAGTCCCAGGTGGCGACTATGTCAACCCAAGAAATCACATCGGCAATTGATCGTCAAGTTGACATTCTCAACAAGATGAAGGCCAAGGCTGGGGCCTGATAACGAGTGACATCAGTACTTGCTGGGTCTGATCGGCGGAGATGGCGGGGTCCCAAGTTCGGCCTCGCCATCCCGTCCATCATTTGGTATGTGCTGTTTTTCGTTTTACCGATCGCCTTTGTCGTTATTTACTCGTTCGGCACAAAAGACACCTCAAAGTTGTTGCCAGTTGATCTGAGCAGGTTAACGACAGACAACTATTCGCAAGTTTTTGATGACACATTTTTCAAAACCTTTAAAGCGACATTACGGATATCGGTCGTCGCGACTTTGTTGTGTCTGTTGATCGGCCTACCCGTTGCTTATTTTGCCGCGTTCAAAGCAACTGAAAAATGGCGAGTAGCTATTTTGGCACTTGTCGTAGTTCCAAGTTTTACGTCGTTTTTGATTCGAACAGTCGCGTGGCGAATTCCGCTCGCTCCAAAGGGAGAATTTTCGCGTTGGCTCATAGATCTCGGTCTCATCGGCGACAAGGGAATTCAACTTTTAGAAACGCAGATGGCGGTTCAAATCGCCATTGTCTATAACTATCTCGGTTTCATGATTTTGCCCTTGTTCGTTGCGCTTGACCGCATTGATGTGCGGATGAGGGAAGCCAGCAAAGATCTCGGAGCGGGTCGAGTTGCGACGTTTTTCGGCGTGACTTTGCCGTTGGCTGGTCCCGGAATCGTGGCTGGCGTTTTACTGACGTTCATCCCGATGTGTGGCGACTATGTCACGGCCACGGTGCTGGGCGGTGCGAAGGGCAACATGATCGGTTCAATGATCGCCTCACAGTTCTCGCAGGCTCAGAACTGGCCGCTGGGTTCGGCGATGGCCATCTTGATGATTGGTGCCGTGCTGTTGACTCTGGTGGTGGGTGCGTTTGTGGTGTGGGTGATCCCGTATGTGTTTGGGCTGTTGCAACCCTTTACTCAAAGTATGCGGCGTTCTCTGCACGAGCGTTCAACAGCGAGCAGCCGCAAAACTCGACCAACATTACGCCACCGTGTTGAACTTTTGAAGTTTGGTATGGCTGCGTGGGTTGCCTTGGTGTTGTCGTTCATGTTCGTGCCAATTCTTTTAGTTTTCCGACACTCATTCAATGAAGGTTCGTCGTTCTCGATTTGGTCGGGTCATACCAGCATTAAGTGGTGGGGCGAACTATTTGATAGCGGCGCGGCTTGGGCTGTGTTGATTCGTTTCATCATCATTACCGCAGCAGCATTGTTGCTCAGATCGGTGTTGAACAAAGTTAGGGCAGGTTCTAAGCGCTTGCTGAACTGGATGGGCGCCATTGGTTTTGTTGTGGCGTTTGTTGTCAATGGATTGTTGACCGACTGGTATCACGACATCTTTGATTTCGCCGGAATTGGCGACGCTATCCGCAACTCGTTCCTAGCCGCTTTCGGGGCGACAGTGATTGCGGTTGTTTTGGGAGGTTTGTCTGGGGTGGCCTTGGCACGTCGTCCAGGCGTGTGGACGAAAGTCTTTATGGCCACAGTGTTCTTGATTTTGGTCACGCCCGAGGTCATGGACGCGATTGCGTTAGTGACTTGGTTTCAGCGGCTGAACGATGTCCCCGTGCTGGGCTATGTGTTCAAAAATGGTCTCGGACCATTTAGTGGTGGAATGCACAAACTGTGGGTAGGTCAGTCGTTGTATGCAAGCGCAGTTGTCACTTTGATCGTGCGGGCCCGACTCGCCGGTCTTGATGAGGCGCTCGAAGAAGCTGCCGCTGATTTGGGTGCGACTCCGGCCCGCGCCTTTCGGCAAATAACTTTGCCCTTGATTTCAGCGGCGCTTGTCGCCGGAGGTTTATTGTCCTTCACCTTGTGCCTTGATAATGCGGTGATCTCAACCTTAATTAGCGAAGCCGGAAGTACGACCTTCCCTGTCGCATTATTGGGAGCGACCAAGAGCACGATCAAACCTTTCTGGGGAGTCGGCGCAGTAATGCTGTTCGCAATGACGATGGCGGCTTTGGCATTCGTCGCGGTGGTCCTGCGTCGCTCTGGCGAATCTTCCAGCGATATTGCCGCCACACTTGCTGGAGGCTGATCATTGCATGCGAGTCATCGTTGTCGGGGCAGGTCTTGCTGGTTCAAGTGCCGCTGAATCTCTTGTGGCTGGTGGAGCCGATGTCACTTTGATTGAAGCCGAGCAACGCTTTGGTGGTCGCACGCGAACGGTTCATGCGCCGTATGTGGGCGGTCAATATGCCGAGAGTGGGGCCGAGTGGGTCGATTCAATTCATTGGCGCATGCATGAGTTGATGCAACGTTTCGGCATTGAAACCTTGGGTGAGGGCATGCCGTGGACCACGATTCGACGTTGGGTCTATTGGAATGGTGAACGCCATGCCGGAAGTGATATCGACAAGCTTGAAGCAAACGTTTTTGCGGCGATTGAGCGCTATGAAAATCTGTGTGAAGCACCTGCGACAACAATGGATGATCCAAGCCAACCGCATCTTCATTGCGACGCCGAATTTTTAGATTCACGTTCGTTAGCGGATCTCATTCGGGAAAGTGACTTAGGTCCAGTTGGCCGACTCTTTGCTCGCCGAAATGCCCAAGGAGAATTTGCCTCAGAGCCCGACAAGGTGTCGGCGCTCTTTGTTGCTCAACAACGCGCATTTGAGTTCAGTGAAGTTAAGCGACAAGGTATCGAGTTGATTTCATATCGCGTCAAGGGTGGTGTTTCGCAGATTGCTCAAGCGCTAGGTGTCGAAGTAAGTCAACACTCACACCTGACTCTGAAGTTGGGTTCTGTGCTGACATCAGTTGAACAAACGACTGACGGTGTTGTCGTTGGATACTCGAACTCTGATGGACGATTTGAAATCGTGGCTAATCAAGTAGTTCTCGCGTGTTCGCTTGTCCCGTTGCGTCACGTTGATTTTCGTTCAGAGATCCCCGCTGCTTTGCGCGAAGCGATGTGGGGACT
>CAMDCI010000220.1 GCA_945889715.1 Bifidobacterium breve
GGCTACGGCAACTTTCAGGCACGGGGCTTAAGGTGGCGGCGGGTTTTGCCCGGAGTCGCCAAGGTGTAGCCGCGGTTGCGAGCCTCGGCCAGAGTGTCTGGGCCAAAACACAAGCCGATTTCGGCAGCCACGATTTCGTCAATGACCGCAGTGTCTTGCCAGTTATCAACGTCGTAGACCAACTGGGTCCGCTTGTCTCCAAGAAAGCGGGTGTGCTCAAACTTTGTAGGGCGTTCCATGACTTCTTACGGTACTAGGTTGTTCTCAGGGATTCCCTTTTTAGGAGGACGACATGGCGCAAACTGTCGACAAAATTGACTTCTTCTTCGACCCCATGTGCCCATGGGCGTATCAAACATCGTTGTGGATTCGAGAGGTTCATCGACTCACCGGCCTCGAAATCAATTGGCGCTTCTTTAGCCTTGAAGAGGTCAATCGACCCGAAGGTAAGCCCCATCCGTGGGAACGACCTCTCGCCTACGGCTGGAGCCCATTGCGAGTTGCCGCCCGCCTGCGACGACGCGACATGGCTTTATGCGATGCCTGGTACGCGGCATGTGGCAAGGCGCTGCACACTGATGGCCGCAAGCCCCACGACCCCGCTGTCGCCAAAGAATTGCTTGAATCTATTGGTGCTTCAGCCGACGACTGGGACCTCGCCCTGGCCGACGATTCAACCCACGACGACGTTAAGGCCGACCACTTTTATGTCATCAACGAACTCGCCGGTTTTGGTGTGCCGATTGTGCTATTCCCAGCCGAAGGATCACGCTCGGGAAAGGCCGTTTTTGGTCCGGTCGTTGTGCCCGCGCCCATGGGCGATCAAGCCCTGGCCCTGTGGGACCTCACCGTTGCGTACACCTGCGTTGACGGGCTGTACGAAATCAAGACCCCAAAGACTCCTGCCGATTTAGAGTTCATCGGCAAGGTCTTTACGCCATATCTACAAGCTCGTGATTGGCAAAGCATTCAGAACCCGGCCCCGTAAAAAGGAAACCTCATGATCCCTCACGACACCATCGACAAGCTTGCTTTGTGTTTCGCTTCACTATCCGAACTCGGGGCACAACTGACCGAAGCGCAATGGAAGCTTCCGAGCGACTGCCCAGGTTGGTCGGTACAAGACAACTTGTCGCACATCGTTGCGTACGAAAGTGCCGAAAGTGGTGGTGTCCGCACCTCACATCAAGCACCCAAGTTCGACTATGTGCGCAACCCCATCGGCGAAGCGAATGAAAATGAAATCGACAGTCGTCGTTCATTGACCGGAGCACAAGTTCTTAGCGAGTGGAACGAAGTTGCGGCTCGTCGTTTGAATTTCTTGCGCACTGCTGACGAGTCGTACTTCACCAAAGAAGTCATGACCCCAAACGGACCTGGTACCACTGCCGACTTCTTGCATATTCGCGTGCTCGATTGTTGGGTACACGAACAAGACATGCGTCGAGCGGTGGGTATTCCTGGCCATCTTTCTGGCCCGGCTGCCGAACACACCATTGATCGACTGATTCGTACAGTGCCAATCGTGGTTGGCAAGCGAGCAGCAACGCCTGACGGCCAAAGTGTGGTCATCGACATCACAGGCGGAGTTCCACGTCACATCGTGTGCACGATTGTTGATGGACGGGCGGCTTTGGTGAACCAAGAGCCAGAGGCTCCGTTATCGCGAATCACGATGGATACCGCGACTTTCTTAGCCCTTGCGACTGGCCGCCAAACCGATCAACAACTCGCCGACAAAATCGCCTACAGCGGCGACGTAGATCACGGTCGCAAAGTCACTAGTGCCCTCAACATGATGATTTGATGTCAGTAACCTGACATACAGAGTTTGTTGAAGGGACGACAAGATGGCATTCACATGGAAATTCGGTAAAAAGTCTGGGCAAACCGATCCAATCGCTCAGGCTGAACGACTAGTGCAGTCCGGAAAATTCCTTCAAGCGATTGACATCTTGACTCAGGCTAATTCCGCGAACCCGTCGCCCGCCATCGAAGCCCGTCTGATTGAACTCCGCCACGAAGCCCTCTTTCACTCGTCGCCAAAATCGTCTTTTCCTACCTGGCCTCCTGCCACCACCAATTTGTTTAGCAACGTTGTAGGCATTCCTGAAATCAGTCGCGATGAGTTAGACGTTGAAAAATTGCGGTCAGCAATTTTGAATAATGGTTCGCTCATCGTTCGCAATTTGATTACGCCGAGCGAAGCCCAAGCGGCCATTGATGATGTCAACAGTTCCTTTGAAAGATACGACGCTGCAATAGTTGGCAAGCCACTCGAAGAATCAGCACCATGGTTCGTGCCATTTAAGTCCTCTGAGCAACTAGGTGTCACCGAGTTTTCGGCTTGGAGTCCCGAAGATCAAGGTTCGCGACACTGGGTTCGCGAAGGCGGCGGCGTACTTGCCGCCGATTCACCACGAACATTTTCACATTTGATCGAACTATTTCAGAACAACTCAATTATTAGTTTGATTCAGGCTTACCTCGGCGAACGTCCAGCCTTGTCTGTTAAGAAAACGACGTTGCGGCGCGTCGCATGCGGCGGCGACACGGCAAATGGATGGCATCAAGACGGGGCCTTCCTCGGCGAGGGCATCCGAACCATCAACCTGTGGATCGCACTCACCGATTGTGGTGTTGATGCACCGACGATGGACATGGTTCCAAAACGCCTCCATGAAATCGCCCCGACCGGCACTCATGGTGCTGCCTTCGATTGGTCGGTCTCTCGCGAGATCGTGGATGAGTATTCGGCTGACTTGCCGCCGGTACGCCTTCAATTCAAGGCTGGCGATGCCATCTTGTTTGATGAAATGAACCTTCATTGCACAGCCATCGCTCCTGGGATGACGAAAGACCGATACGCCATTGAAGCCTGGTTTTTTGCTCCATCGTGTTATCCGATGAACCAACTTCCATTGATGGTCTGAGACTCGCTGGGCTGAACGCCTAGTATTTGAACGTCGAAACAATGTTGGCGAGGGCCTCGATTGAACTACATCTCTTCTCTTGACAACTTACGAGTGGCTCTCAAACGCCACGTCTTAAATCAGTCGCATCTCACGAGCCCCCACGTTCTAC
>CAMDCI010000221.1 GCA_945889715.1 Bifidobacterium breve
GCCGCGCGTTCAATCACTTCCGGAGTCGCATCAGGTCGCGAAAAGGCAATGTTGTCCGCCACCGAATCATGAAATAAAAACGTTTCTTCAAAAACGATTCCGACTGCGGTTCGAAGTTCGCTCAATTTCAGTTGCCGAACATCGATGCCATCAAGTCGAATCGAACCTTGTTGCACATCGTGAAAGCGGGTCAGCAAACGTACAACTGTTGACTTACCCGAACCAGTCGCACCGACAAGAGCAATGGCCTGACCCGGCTGAATGGTCACGCTGAAGTGATCAATGATCGGGGTCGCACCTTCATAGGCAAAAACAGTGTCGTCAAAAATCACTTCGCCGACTGGCCGATCAACTATGGGTGTGGGCAACGAAGTTGGACTCAACGGATCAATCACCAAACTTGGAGTACTGAGTACCTCGTCAACTCGTACGAGCGCAACCGATGCTCGCTGCGCAAGCGCCACAGTCATTGCCAAGTTACGTAGCGGCCAAATCAGCATGGTGATGTACGCATTGAACTTGACGAGATCGCCAACCGTCATTTGTCCATTGATGACCCGATGACCACCGATTCCAAGGACAGCAATCAAGCCAATAGACGGAAGTAGGTCAAGGGCTGGCAAAAACTTGCTGCGAATCTTGGCAGCGACCAATGAAACATTCCAAATATCGTCGGCTTCAGTTTTTAGTTTGCGGGCCTGCACTTGTTCGGCACCAAAGCCCTTAATGACACGCACTCCCGAAACACTTTCTTCAACAACAGTCGCGAGTTGTGCTTGCTCTTGTTGCACGGCCAGAACCACCGGGTGAATCTGTCGAGAAAAACGACTTGCCATCACATTGACGATTGGCAGGGGCGCCAATGCAAAGAGAGCAAGCATCGGCTGCGAGGCAATCAACAAAACGACAACAGCAATCAACATCGCAAGGTTTGACAAAGTAATCGGAATCATCACGACGAAGGCCTGCAGTTGCTGCAGGTCTGATGATGCTCGACTCATCAATTGGCCAGTTTGCATTTTGTCGTGATATCCAACATGTAACTTCAACAGGTGACTGAAGATCTGTTCGCGTAACCGAGTTTCAATCCAGCGACTTTCGCGGAACGCATACCAGCGGCGCATTGCAGTGAACAGACCAGCGATGACCCCAGCGGCCACAACTAACCCTGACCAAAAAACAAGGTTTCCGCTTCCTTCAATTCCGCGGTCAATCCCCATCTTGGTGAGTTGCGGAACCGACACTTTGCCGACCGCCCAGAACAAACCAACAATGACCCCGATGGCCAGCCCACCTCGTTGTTGACCAAGAGCAAGTCTCAATAAGCGCCAACCCTGTCGGGTGTCGTCTTGTTGAGTTTCTGAGGTCACTGTCAAAAATTAGTCCTCACCAGCAGAAACTTCTGCATTCAGAGCCACCCGCCAACAGAAACAGCGGCCCGTCAAGAACTGTGCCTGACCCCTTGGGCAGAGTTGTGTCATGGACATCAACCACCAGACTACGCAACCCGAAATTGAAGCTCCTGTTCAACTCCAACTCGCTGGCCTCGAAACAACACCCGTGGGCGTTGACCCGCGATTCATCTTGTCCGACGAGGTATGTCGCAATGGACTTCGCCATATCGCCGACATCCGTCGCTATCTCGCCGAGAAACGGCAAGTGCAAGCAGCGTAATTAATACGCGCTCGGCGACAAGGCCTTGACTGATTCCCAATAATTCAATTCTGGATCAAGAGCCAGAATTGCTAGCGAGCTCGTCGTGACACCGTTGTCAAAGTACGCCTGAATCTTGGCCCGACATTCGGCTGGCGAACCATGAATCAAGATGTCGTCGACAACTTCATTAGGAATAGCAGCAAGAGCAGCCTTCCGATCTCCCGCTTTCCATGCATCCCACATGCCTTGCAACTGCGGACCACGACCGAGCCAACGATGGAATTCGGCGTACACCGGAACATTGAGATACGCAGCAATCGCAAAACGTCCCGCAGCGCGTACCACTTCGGCATTCTCGCTGGGACATACAAAAATTCGCGCCACAATTTCGCGCTCTTCTCCACCCGCTGCATCATTCACAACTTCGGCAACTCGGCGCACGTCAGTTGGCGATAACCAGTTGATAATTGCTCCATCAGATTCGCGACCAGCAAGACGCAGCATTCCTTCACGTAGGGCCGCCACCAAAATCTTTGGCTTGACTTCAGGACGAACGCCCAACTTGAAACCATTGACTTCAAACGTGTCGTACGACTTAGCAACTTTTTCGCCTGACAATGCATCGTTCAAGAAACGCACCACATCGCGGACTTTTTTGTATGGCTCAACGAATGGGATTCCGTTCCACTTTTCAACGATCACGTTGCTACTTGAACCAATGCCAATCGCAAAACGTCCGGGAGCAGCGTCAGCCATACTGGCGACACTTTGCGCGAAGCAGGCTGGTGAACGCGTGTATGCCGGAACGATGGCGGTTCCTAAGCGCAACCGCGGTTCCCATGCCGCAGCCATCGCCAGCGGAGTAAACGCATCGGCACCATCTGATTCGGCTGACCAGATATCGGTATAGCCCATATCGGCCAGTTCGTTCAGACGTTCTCGATGCGTGTGCAAATGACCCGGCAACGGAACTGTCATACCTGGGCGACGAGGAAGCGAAGATGTCATGCCTGCATTGTTGCCGACCACACCACTACGCAAAGACTCGGACTACTTCTTCGCTTTCCCAGAGGGGCCCGGTCCCGGCATGTCGCGCCAGAAGCGAATGATGCAACTTTGACTCGCCGTTGCCATCAGTGTTCCATCTTCAGCAAACATATGCACCAAACCATGACCGAAACCGCGCCCAACCATATGAATCCGAATATCAAGCAAGACCCATTCGGTCGGCACCAAGGTGCCGATTCGCAAGGTGTTATCCAAACTATTTCCACCACCGCGAATGCCCAGCGACTGTCCGACACCCATGGGCACAAAGTCACCCAAGATTGCCAGAGTTGCGGCATCGATGCCCTCAATCACTTCAGGTATTCGCGACCACAACAAAACTTGTCCGTCACCTGGCGTCCCATCAAGTTCTTCTAT
>CAMDCI010000222.1 GCA_945889715.1 Bifidobacterium breve
CTTGGACTCTGGCTCATCATCATTGGCATCTTGATTCTGTTGGTGATCATTGCCCGCCGTCGCCGCACCGCTCGATCAACCACACGCGCAACTAATCGCGCCACACCCGACGCCTAGGTTTTACTCATGGCCCGACTGCGACTCGTCTATAACTGTTCCGATTGCGGAGCTTCATATCCAAAGTGGACCGGCAAGTGCACCGCATGTGGTGCCTGGAACAGTTTGGTTGAAGATGTTGAAGACCCCAATGCCAACAGCATCGCGTCACTTGCAGCGGGCATGTCGTTGGTGCCAGCAGGAACTGCACAATTAATTGGCGAAGTCGACACCACTCACGGCTCGCCACGCAGCACTGGTATTGGTGAACTTGATCGCGTATTAGGCGGAGGCTTAGTGCCGGGCTCGGTCACTTTGCTTGGTGGCGAACCCGGCATTGGCAAAAGCACATTGTTGTTGCAGGCACTCGCCGCATGGCCTGGCCGCACGCTGTATGTGTCGGCCGAAGAAAGTGCGCAACAAGTTCGTATGCGCGCCGAACGACTTGACGCTGTGCGACCCGACCTGTGGTTGCTCGCCGAAACTGTTCTTCCACACGTCATTCGCACCATGGACGAATTGCAGCCCGAGCTGGTGATTATCGACAGTATTCAAACGATGATTGATCCAGAACTTGGTTCGTCACCCGGCAGCGTCGTGCAAGTACGCGGTTGTGCGCACAAGTTGGTGATGGAAGCCAAACGTCGCAATCTGCCGATCATCTTGGTTGGTCATGTCACCAAAGATGGTGGGCTCGCTGGTCCTCGTGTTCTTGAACATGTTGTTGACACAGTGTTGCAGTTTGAAGGCGATCGACATCATGCGTTGCGTTTGTTGCGTGCATCAAAGCATCGCTTTGGACCCACCACCGAACTCGGACTTTTTGAGATGGTCGAAAAAGGTTTGCAAGGAGTGCCCGACCCGAGTGCATTGTTCTTGGCCGATCGTCAAACCGGAATTGCCGGAAGTGTTGTGGTGCCAACACTCGAAGGTCAGCGACCATTGATGGTTGAACTTCAAGTGCTGACCAATGAAGTGAAGGGTGAAACCCCGCCACGTCGTAGTGCACAAGGTCTTGACAACAATCGCTTAAGCATGTTGTTGGCAGTGTTGGGGCAACGGCTCATGCAACCTGTCGGCAAGAACGATGTGTATGCATCAGTTGTTGGTGGTGTGAAGATCACCGAACCCGGTAGCGATCTTGGTTTGTGTTTGGCGGTGTTGTCGGCGTTGAGCGATCAACCGATTCGGCCCGATGTTGTTGCATTTGGTGAAGTCGGGCTTGGTGGAGAAGTGCGACAAGTTCCGCATGCATCACGCCGTCTGGCCGAAGCTGCTCGACTTGGTTTCTCAACGGCGATTGTGCCGGCAAAGTCACCCGAAGTTGATGCCAATATCAAGTTGGTGCGAGTGAACACAGTTCGTGAAGCGATGAAGGCATTAGGCCTAACTGGCAAAGTCCCGAAACGCACTGACGACTTCTAGTTATTGACTATTGCGAGATATGTCGGGACCTTGGTCCCTACAACCAGGTTGTGGAGTCGGCGTATTTTGAAAGAACACCGAAGTGAGAGGCGACACTTTCACTTCAATCCCCAAAGAAGTACTTGACCATCACGATCCCCTCGGCGTGGCAAGTACCGAAGGCGAGTGTGCCGGCTGAGTGGGGGGTCACGACCCCAACCAGCCGACGCCGCTTTCTCTGTGATCACCGCCGACCGTACAATGATCTCGTGCGGATTTCTTATAAGGCGCTTGGCGCCAATGGGCGTTTAGGTAACCAACTCTTCCAAATAGCCGGAACTCTTGGCCGCGCTCACCGTGCCGGCGATATCAATAATGCGGTGTTTCCAAACTGGGCATACCAGCCTTACTTCAATGTTCCCGATCACTACTTTGTCGCAGCGAACGAAATCACCGAATCAATTGATGGTGGTCGCGCGTACATGCAAGATCTGCGCGAGTTCTCAAGTTGCGTTGATGTCGTCCAAGAGTTTTTTCAGCCCACCGCGTTTGCACTCACCGAAGTTCGTTCGCTACATCCTTATTTCGACTTTGAACTTCCCCACACCACCGCAGTGCATGTGCGACGCGGGGACTACTTAGGGCTACAAGCCACGGTCACCGTATGCCCCATTCACTATTTCACACAGGCAATGAATGAAATGCGTGAGAAATTTCCGGATACCCATTTCCTAGTTTTTTCTGATGACAATGATTGGTGCCTTGAACACTTCGCTCTTCACGACGACGTAGAAGTTGTCATGTCTCCTGCACAGGCAACACCGATTCAATCTGTCATGGCCGACTTCAACTTGATGCGCTCGTGCGATGCGTTCATCATTTCAAACTCAACCTATTCGTGGTGGGCTGCGTATTCATCACAATCGACAGATGTCATCTGCCCATCACGTTGGCTTAACGGCTTGGCCTCCACTCAGATTCCAATAGAAACACTTCTGCCAATTCAATGGCAACGTCGATCAATTGATCCCATTGGCCCGATGCGTACACCTCAGTTGCTTGTCTCAGAGGGAGACGACGGTTTCATCATTACCGATACTCGAACTCGAAAGATTCACCACCTCAACGCATCAGCAAGTTTGTTGTTTGAACTATGCACTGGTAGCAACACCATCAATGAAATCAATGCCACGATGACCTTGATTTTTCCCGATGACTCGTGGACATCTGGTATTCAAGAACTACTTAACCTTGGACTTGTGCAACCTGCTCCCTGACCATCTGCACAACAGAAGTTAAAAGGTGCTCGGGAACTGATTCACACATCGCCACGAAACTTTCTCGCAAAGGCTTGTTCCGCCATTCGTGATATCGCATGTATTCTTCGTCGGTCATAGACGTTAGAAAATTCGCGAGATCTTTTGCCGAGGTAAAATCTGCTGCATTGATATAGCAATGATCCCCAGGTGCGAAGTCTTCAATATTGGGTGCGCCCCAATAGACCGGTACTGATCCAAAATGCAAAGGGTCAAAGAATTTTTCGGTGACATAATCAATGTCGCGTGCATTTTCAAAAGCAA
>CAMDCI010000223.1 GCA_945889715.1 Bifidobacterium breve
ACTGATGGCCGAATTTCGGTACCGATGACGAAAACTTTGTCGCCAGCTAAAACATCGTCACCAGCTCGGCGCGCCGCGTCGCCCGAACGAACTTCTTTGAAAATCTGTACGAGTTGAGAACCGTCAAAGTTGACCCGGTCGCCGTCAAACTTGGTGTCTTCGACCATGACGACTGAGTCAGCGCCTGCAGGCATGGGAGCGCCAGTCATAATACGAATCGCCGTGCCATTTTCGACCGAAATATTTGCTGGCGCACCAGCGGCAACTTCACCGACGACTCTTAGCGAAATGCTTTGTGTTGAGTGTGCTCCACAAGTATCAGCGGCTCGCACTGCGTAGCCATCAACTGCCGAGTTAGCAAATGGCGGAACATCCTCGGGCGAAACCACATCTTGTGCCAGCACGAATCCAGTCGCACGGTCGATTCCAACGTTGATGGGATCAGATGCGACGCAGGCCGCTAGCACCAACTGCCGAGCATCGGCAATCGGGACCAACGATCCAGTTGTATTTGCAGAATCTTTCGGCGACACATCTATGACCGTACAAGACAGACAGCGCAAGACAGATAGTTCAAGACAGATTGTGGCTATGCCCACGAATCGGCATCGTTGCAATCTCTACACTTGTACCCATGAGCGCAGTACCAGACCATGTCAGTCACTTGCCTCTTGAGGGCATCACTGCAATGTGGCAGGGAGTCACCAGCGGTCATACCGAAACCCTGACTCTGCATTTCGAAAATGAGTCATGGACGGTGAATAGCCAGATATCTGGTCTCGGCATCCAATACGTCCTGCGCTTCACAGCGACCTGGCAACTACAGCAGATGCTGTTGTTCCGCGACCTCGATGAACCCGACTTGTGGTTAGCAAACGATGGTCGCGGTAAATGGGGCGAAGTTAATGGTGCACAGATCCGTGATATCGGAGGCTGCACCGATCTTGATGTTCGAGGCAGTTCATTTAGCCGTGTCATGGCGATACGAAAATTAGCAATCGATATTGGCTCGTCGTCATTTGTCGATTCAGTTGTCGTTAATCCCGAAACGCTTGGTGTCACCCGTTCACGTTTGACCTATACCCGTCTTGCCCCGCAGCTTTGGAAAGTTGCACGCGATGATGGCCACGACGACCACGAGGTTGAAGTTGACACATTCGGCTTACCGCTCGACATTCCGGGGCACTTCACGCGTCTGAGCTGAATGTCAAATAACGGTGCGCAACCAAGAACGAAGCCCATCGCCAAATTCAGCGTGTTCAAGCCCGGCTTCAATAACGGCTTCAATCCAGCCAAGTGGATTGCCAATGTCACGACGCCCGATGCGTGAAATCACTCCGCGTAAAGGCGCTCGCTCAGACTGAATTGACAACGCGTCGGTGAGTTGAATCTCTCCAGTTCCGCCAGGGGCCAATCCATCAAGTACATCAAAAATGTCTGGGGTCAAGGCATAGCGCCCAATAATTGCTAAGTCGCTGGGCGCATCTTTGACGCTCGGCTTTTCTATCACTTTCGCGATGGGCAAGGACTCAACCCCATCCGTCATCACCAAGGGACCAACTGGAGTCACGATTCCGTAACGAAACAATTCTTCGCGTGGCATGCGCTTCAAAGCGACCGCACCGACACCTGTACTTTGGGTCAATGTTGCAAGATCGGTCAAGAGACTGGAGTCCTGCATTAACTCATCGGGAAGCATCACAAAAAATGGCTCCGAACCAACCAAGTCGCGAGCACACGCCACTGCGTGACCAAGTCCGCGAGGCGAATCTTGGTAGGCGAAAGAAACTCGCACATCTTTGCCATAGCGGCGCAACTGTTCAGCGAGTGCCCCTCGGCCTTGTTTTTCAAGGCTCAACTCAACCTCGGGCGAAGCGGCGAAATACTGCTCAATCGCCGGCTTGGTCCGACTTGTCACAATCACCAAATGATCAACCCCGGCCCCAAGGGCTTCATCGACGATTAACTGCAGGGCCGGCCGCTCAAGAATGGGGAGCAACTCTTTCGGCACTGCTTTCGTGGCTGGCAGCATGCGGGTGCCTTGACCAGCAGCTGGGACAACTGCCGTGCGGATGCGTGGGGGTAACGCCATGCTCTGACTCTAGACTTTGGAGTCCGGAGAACAGCCTGATGCCTATTTACGTTTACAAATTCACCGACACTGACGAGACCATCGAAGTCCACCAAGCCTTCACTGATGACGCCCTCACCGAGTACCCGCACCCCTCGGACGGATCGGTGCGTTCCGTCAAAAAGGTCTTTCAGCCAGTTGGCGTGACCTTTAAAGGTGGCGGGTTCTACAAGACCGACAGCCGTGGAGGTTCATCGAGCACCACACCCTCAACGACTGCAGCAACCACAAGCGATACCGCTTCACCAGCGACACCTGCAGCAGTTCCAGCGACACCTGCTCCGGCATCGACTCCGTCTAGTACGCCGTCAACGCCAGCCTGACGCAGCAATCGCCAATATCGCGACTCCAGCGATCACGCGATAGATCACAAATGCATCAAACGACTTTGAGCGGATCAGTTTCAATAGTCCTGCCACCGCCAACCACCCAGAGATTCCTGCGGTGACGATCCCGACGATCATCGGCATGACAAGACCCTCAGGTATTCCGTCTTTAAACAATTCAAGCAATTTCACGGCGACCGCGCCGGCAGTGACCGGAACACTTAACAAAAATGAAAATCGCACCGCAGTGTCACGATCAAATCCCAAAATACGGGCGGCCGAAATACTAATACCCGAACGAGATGTTCCAGGATTCAACGCAATCACCTGAGCGAGTCCGATGAAGATCGCGTCGCGTGAGTTCATTTCTTCGAATTTGCGCTTCCCGAGGCGTCGATCAGCCCATGCCAACAACAAACCAAAAACAATTAACGACGCGGCAATGATCACCGGCTTTCCAAGATGTTCGTCAATCCAATTTCCCGCGATTGCCCCAAATAGTGCTGCAGGAATACTGGCTACTACCAGCAACCATGCCAATCGACCTTCGCTAGTTCGCGGCTTCTCTTTTTGTACGACCATGCGGAGACCGTCACGCACATAGACCAC
>CAMDCI010000224.1 GCA_945889715.1 Bifidobacterium breve
GAAATTGCGCGGGCTTCTGGGCTTGGCGTTGAAGTATTCGACAACGACAAGTTAGAAGTCATGGGTTGTGGTGGATTGCTTGGCGTGAATCGTGGTTCAACCGAGCCGGCCCGCATGGTCAAGTTGACGTACGCACCGTCAGACCCACAAGGCCATCTCGTGATGGTTGGCAAGGGCGTTACCTACGACTCAGGCGGAATCAGTTTGAAGCCAAGCGACGCTTCGCACGGAATGATGAAGATGGACATGTCGGGCGCAGCAGCAGTGTTGTCAGCCATGAGCACATTGAAGGCCTTGCGTTGTCGCACCGCAGTTACCGGTTACTTGATGTGTACCGATAACCGACCGTCGGGAAGCGCCGTTGCAATGGGCGACGTCTTGACTTTCCGCAACGGTAAGACATCTGAAATTTTGAACACCGATGCTGAAGGTCGCCTGATTTTGGCTGATGGCTTGTCATTGGCAACCGAACTGAAGCCCGACGCCATCGTTGACATCGCGACGTTGACTGGTGCCTGCATGGCTGCGCTTGGAGCCAAAATTGCTGGTGTGCTCGGGACGAATCAGTCGTTTGTCGATCAAGTGAAGAGTGCCGCCGACAAGGCCGACGAGCCGGTTTGGCAGTTGCCACTTGAGCGTAGTTACCGCCGTTTACTTGATTCGAATGTCGCCGACATGAAAAACATTGGTGGGCCATACGGCGGCGCAATTACCGCAGCATTGTTCTTGGCTGAATTCACTGGCGATGTTCCGTGGGCTCACCTTGATATCGCAGGACCGATGAATGTTGATGGCGATGATGGTTGGTTGAGCCGCGGCGCGACTGGATTCGGAACTCGGCTACTCATCAACTTGGCTCTGGGATTCACGAAGCCAAAGGTGAGTCGCTAGTCGTCGGTTGTTTGACGGTTCGTCCGCCTGAGTAGCCCTCAACTAGAGCGAGTTCGGGATCGGACTCGGCCCATTGTGCATGGGCGCGTTGTAGATGCTCAGGTAAGCGAGCGAGTTGTTTCATGGCGAGCGGTGGAACGACCGATCGAATTGCAAGTCGATCACCAACGGGCTGCGCTAAACCGAACATCACCAAGCGCTGCACGGCGCGGGCGAAGGGGTTAGCCCGACCAGATTCATAGCCAAGACCAAGACTGGCGGCCGTTGCCGCTAGATCGATGGCAAAGCCATCGGGGTTGTTCACCACGGTGACGGCAAGGCGACGTAGCAACCATGTCGCAGTTGGCCCAAGAGTGCTCAACCAAAAGAGTTCGACGTAATCGCCACAAGCATCAAATCCAACTCGTTCAACAATGGGGTCGCGCCACGGGATAACGACGAGTTCGTCGGTCACCCGATCAAGAACCGTCGAATATTTTGGTGAAGGTTTGTTGGTACTTGTGCTCATGGCAACCTTTCGAAATTTTGATGACACAAAGTTGTGGGCGCAGATCGTTCTAGTACGGCGACGGGTGCGATACTTTTTGCATGAAAGCAGGAGCCGAAGATTGATGCCGATGTTGATTAACGACATACAGTCACCCGAATTTGCACTGGTTCGCCAGTGGATTGTTGAAGCGCGCCGCATCACAGTTTTGACCGGCGCTGGTATCTCGACGGCTTCGGGGATTCCCGACTTTCGAGGACCGAATGGAATTTGGACAAAGAACCCTTTGGCAGAAAAGGCCTCCAATATTCAGGTGTATAAGAGCGATGAGAATGTGCGTATCGCTGGGTGGAAAGCATCAAGCGATCGACGTTTGCGGTCGGTTGAACCAAATGTTGGACATCTTGCCTTGGTCGAACTTGAACGACGCGGCCAACTGCGCGGTCTAGTAACGCAAAATGTAGATGGGTTACATGTCGTTGCCGGCAACTCGCCCGATGTTGTACACGAGGTTCACGGAACTTGGCAGTACACCCGTTGTATTGGTTGCAGTGATCGGCTTCCGGTCGAAGACACGTTGCGGCGTGTCGATGCTGGCGAAGCCGACCCGAAATGTTTGAAATGTGGGGGACTCATGAAGCGCGATGTGATTCTGTTTGGCGAAGCACTCGTGCCCAACGTGATCGCTGGTGCCATGGCAGCTGCTGAAGAAGCCGACTTGGTGATGGCGATTGGGACGCAACTGAATGTGACGCCGGCGGCAAATGTGGTGACTCGTGGCAAGGCCGCTGGGGCAAAAGTCATCATCATGAACAACCAGCCCACCGACCGCGACCAATACGCCGATGCATTTTTGATGGGGGACATCACTGAGATGCTTCCCGTCCTCGTGGCAATTCCCGACTAAGTAGGTAGGCTTTTGCCATGGCTACCTTTAGGGACTTACTTTCGGCTGCAAAAGCGGTCATCACCGAGGTCGATACTGCGTCGGCTCAGACTCAGATCGCTGCTGGTGGAGTCACGGTTCTTGACGTGCGTGAACCCGATGAATACGCCGAAGGCGCCCTCGTTGGTGTTTTGCATATTCCTCGTGGACACCTTGAAGCACAGATTGAAGGCCGCATTCTGGACAAAGAGTCACCCGTCATTGTGTATTGCGCCGGAGGAATTCGTAGCGCATTCGCGGCCAAGACCTTGGCCGAGCTTGGATACTCCAATGTTTTGTCAATGGCCGGCGGGTACGGCAAGTGGAAAGACGAAGGTCGCGTTTGGAAAGCACCTGCATCGTTGACACCCGAACAAATGAATCGCTACAAGCGTCACTTGTTGCTTCCCGAAGTTGGAGTTGAAGGTCAATCAAAATTGCTCAGCAGCAAAGTCTTGATGCTGGGTGCTGGTGGACTTGGTTCGCCTGCCGCTTTATATCTCGCAGCTGCAGGTGTCGGAACAATCGGCATTGTCGATATGGATGATGTTGACGCAAGCAACTTGCAGCGTCAGATTTTGCACAACATTGATCGCATTGGCGATCGTAAAGTTGATTCAGCAAAGAAGACGATTAACTTGCTCAACCCTGACGTCAAAGTCATTACCTATGACACGCGACTTGCCGCCGAAAATATCATGGATATCATCGCGGGTTACGACGTCATTGTTGACGGTGCCGACAACTTTCCATCGCGTTA
>CAMDCI010000225.1 GCA_945889715.1 Bifidobacterium breve
ACGCCAGCGTCGGTTAACAAATCAGCCAAATCGAGAGTTGCCAAATGTTGCGCTAGTCCGGTCCAACCAGAAGTGTGCTGCTCAATAAACGCATGATCAATCGCATCACGTTCAAGCAAAACTTTGAGCAATGCATTAGCAAGCGCAACATCACCTTCGGGACGCACCGGTATGTGCAAGTCACATAACTTGGTGCCAAACAAAAATGACTCAGCCTTCGATGGAACCCAATATCTCTCGAGCCCAGGTTCGAGATACGGGTTAATGACGACAACTTTGGCGCCATTCTTCTTAGCCTCATACAAGTACTTCGTAAACACCGGCTGATTGTTGGCAACATTCGCGCCCCACAGAACAACCACATCTGTTTCAAGAACATCTTGCAAACTGCACGTGCTCGCCGCAACTCCGATCGTTGATTTCAAACCGATTGTCGACGGTGCGTGACACGTTCGTGCCGCCGAATCAATGTTTGCAATGCCCATGGCTCGAGCAGCTTTGCCAGCCACGTAGTACGACTCGTTAGTGAGGCCACGACTTGTGAGATAAATCGCCGTGCGATCTCCACCTGCAGCACGAATACCAAGACCGACAGTGTCAATCGCTTCATCCCACGTGATGCGAGTAAATCCCTTTTCACCTCGACGTCGACGCATCGGGTAAGCGAGTCGTCCCATTTCGCGCAATTCAGTACCAGTGCGATTACGCAGCCACGAAATGTCACTCAGTACCGAATGATCAAATGCTGGAGCACAATTCACTTCAAGTAATTTCAATCGGGTGGTACACAAATGGATTCCATCCAGAGTCCAGTCATGAAATCCGGCTACGCCGAGCGCGCAACCATCGCAGACGCCTTCGTTCAATATCTTCCACGCCCGCTTTGGAGTGCGACGCACATTGACTGCGACGCGCGTCATCTCTGCGAGATGATTGGGTTTGGTGTGGCCGATGCCGTTTGGCGACAGGCTCACCCAAGATTTTGGATTCCAGAGGCGACGCGCCACTGGTCGATCAAATTTCTTCGTAGTACTCGCGGCCGAGATGGGTGATGACGTCTTCGCCCATCATCCAACGCAACGTGTTCTTCAATTTGGTGAGCTGAATAAACAAGTCGTGCTCGGGGTACAGACCAGGTGCAACCTGCGGGCTCTTGTAATAGAAGCTCAGCCACTCTTGGATGCCGCCCATGCCAGCGCGTTGTGCAAGGTCGCTCAACAAGATGAGGTCAAGCGCAAGTGGAGCGGCAAGGATCGAGTCGCGACACAAGAAGTTGACCTTGATCTGCATGGGGTAACCCAACCAACCAGTGATGTCGATGTTGTCCCAACCCTCTTTGGCGTCGCCACGAGGTGGGTAGTAGTTGATCGACACTTTATGGAAGACATTGCCGTACAACTCGGGGTATTTCGCTGGCTGCAAAATGTCTTCGAGCACACCAAGCTTTGATTCTTCTTTGGTCTTGAAGTTCTCGGGTGCATCAAGCACTTCGCCATCACGGTTGCCAAGAATGTTGGTGCTGTACCAACCCGACAAACCGAGCATGCGGGCCTTGAGCATTGGTGCCAAAACCGTCTTCATGAGGGTCTGGCCGGTCTTGAAGTCTTTGCCCGAAATCGGAATGTTCTTTTCGGTCGCAAACTGACGTAATGCAGGCGCATCAACGGCCAAGTTAGGTGCGCCGTTGTTGAATGCAACGCCTTCAAGCAATGCGGCATAGGCATACAACTGACATGGCGAAACCATTTCGTCGTTGGCGTCAATGGCTTTCTCAAACGATTCTATATCGATGTGTGCTTTGCCTGGCTCGATATAGATTTCGGTACTTGCGCACCAGATCATGACAACGCGATCAACTTGCTTCTCTTCTTTGAAGCGATTGATGTCTTCGCGAATGGCATTGAGCATGCCGCGCTTGCTACTGATGGGCTTGATGTGGTCGCCTTCAAGGTTGCGCGCGTACTTGCGTTCAAAAGCCGCTTGCATTGGACGAATATCGCGCAATACATCACTGATTGCCTCGATGTGCTTTCCGCTTTCAAGTACTCCAGCGCGGCTGGCTGCAACGTAAGCGTCGTCGGGGTAGACATCCCATGCGCCCCACACAATGTCGTCAAGTGTTGCCAACGGAACGAAATCTTTGATGAGTGGTGAACGGTCTTCGGTGCGCTTGCCGAGGCGAATTGTGCCCATTTGGGTGAGCGAACCAATCGGCGATCCGAGGCCACGCTTGGTGAGCTCGACGCCAGCAATAAGTGTGGAAGCCACTGCGCCCAAGCCAACCGTGAGGACGCCGAGGCGACCGGTAGCCGGAGCAACAATGGGGGACGGAGGAGTAGACATTCCATCAGGCTAGGCGGTCATGACGTGACCTAGCATGACTTCCATGAATGATCTCCTGAACTCGGGCGCTGACGAGCGCACTCCTGGCGGGGCAGTTTTGATGGATGGCAATCGCCTGCGCGACGAAATCGTGGCCACATTGGCGAGCACGATTATTGCTGCAGGGTCTCCGCCAGTGTGTTTGGCAACAGTTTTGGTCGGAGACGACGCCCCGAGTCAGCGTTATGTACGCAATAAGCATGTCCAGGCGGGCAAGGCTGGAATGCAGAGCCGTAACGAGATATTGCCGGCCGATGCTGGTCAGGCTCAGGTGGAAGATGTCGTTGGGCGTTTGGCCCAAGATCAAAGTGTGCACGGGATTTTGGTGCAGAGTCCGTTGCCCAATGGTTATGACGAAGAGAAGGTTTTGTCGCTCATTCCGGCCGACAAAGATGTTGACGGCTTGACTTCTCAATCAATGGGACGCCTCGTGCGTGGCCTGCCCGGACTCGTCGGGTGTACCCCATTAGGAGTCATCCGTCTCTTAGAGCGATACGGCGTCGCAACGAGTGGCAAACGAGCAGTCGTCATTGGCCGTTCAACTTTGGTGGGTTTGCCGTTGTCGTTGTTGTTGGCTCGTAAAGGAATTGACGCAACAGTGACGATTGCGCACAGCCGTACCGTCGATCTCATTGACGTATGCCGTCATGCCGACATCGTTAT
>CAMDCI010000226.1 GCA_945889715.1 Bifidobacterium breve
CAGGCCTACGAACCTGGCAGTTACCACATGGACTTGGATATTGAGATTTTCGATTACCTCGAAGTTGTCGACTTTGGTGATGCCTATTGCCCACATGGTCAGACCGATGTCAGTCTGGCCAACATCAAAGCCCGCGTGAGCGAAGTTGCCAGCCGCGGCATCATTCCGATCACGCTTGGTGGCGACCATTCCATCACCTGGCCCGCGGCAACTGCAGTTGCTGAGGCCAAAGGATTTGGCAACGTTGGCATGGTGCACTTTGATGCACATGCCGACACCGCCAACATTCTCGATGGCAACTTGGCAAGTCACGGAACACCGATGCGCCGATTGATTGACTCGGGGGCAATACCAGGCAAAAACTTTGTGCAAGTTGGTTTACGCGGATATTGGCCACCAAGAGAAGTTTTCAACTGGATGCGCGAGCAAGGAATGCGTTGGCACACCATGGACGAAATATGGCAACGCGGATTTCAGACCGTGATGAAAGATGCAGTCGCCGAAGCCTTGAGTACCGCTGACAGTTTGTACATCTCGATTGACGTCGACAGTCTCGACCCAGCATTTGCACCCGGAACCGGAACACCCGAACCAGGCGGCATCATGTCGGCAGATTTGTTACGCATGGTGCGTACGTTGTGTCTTGAGCACAACGTTGTTGGCATCGACATTGTCGAAGTTTCACCGGCGTACGACGTGAGCGATCTCACGGTCAATGTCGCGCACCGCTTAGCGTTTGAGTGCATGGCTGGTCTTGCCGCCCGCCGACGCAATCAACAATAACTATTTGGCGAGTTCGCACCAGTGGGCGTACTTGGCTTCTTGGCCACGCACGACACGTCCGTACATCTGACCAATTGCCGTCGTTGCCGGACCAGGTGCCGGAACTGAACGATCATCAACCGATGCAACTGCGCTGACTTCGGCGGCTGTTCCACAGACAAAGATTTCGTCGGCAATGTACAGGTCGCTACGGGCAATGTTGTCGATACGAATATCGATGCCAAGATCGCGCCCGATTTCCATCACCGAGTTCTGCGTAATTCCTTCAAGCGCACCAGCCGTCAATGGCGGAGTCAAGATGATGCCATTGCGCGAGCAGAAAATATTTTCTCCGGTACATTCGGCAACGAGACCATTCGGAGCCAACATGATGGCTTCGTCGTAGCCGGCGCGCAGTGCTTCAACTTTGGCCAACGATGAGTTGACATAGTTACCAACAGTCTTGGCAGCAGGCGGCATGGTGTTGTGATCGTGGCGTGTCCACGAAGAAATCTTCATGCGCACGCCCTTGGTCAATGCATCATCACCCAAGTAAGCACCCCATGGCCAGCAAGCAATGGCAACATCAACCTTGCAGGGCAATGTGTTGAGTCCCATTTCGCCATAGCCGTAGTACGCCAACGGACGCACATAACACGACGGCAAACCAGTTGAGGCAACAGTGTCTTTGGTGGCCTGAACGAGCTCTTCAACCGTGTACGGAATTTCCATACCCAGAATGTGGGCGCTGCGGAACAAACGCTCGATGTGCTCGGTGAGGCGGAAAATCGCCGTGCCCTTTGAAGTTTCATAGGCACGAATTCCTTCAAAGACGCCAGTGCCGTAGTGCAAGGTGTGGGTGAGCACATGTACTTGTGCCTTATCCCAATCGACCAATTCGCCGTTCATCCAAATTTTTGGGGTGGGGATCAATGTGGGCATTGCGTACTCCGTTCGAAAGTTCTGTTAGTGAGATTAGTTGGTAACGAGTTGGGCTCAGCCCTTAATTCGTGCCGCAATCGCGTCAGCGATCTCGACTGTGTTGCCTATAACTGGATCAGCACAAGCTGCTCGAATGCGATCAGCAGCCGGTGTTTCACCCAAGAAGTCGAGCATCAAGGCCGCCGACAAAATGGCTGCAGTCGGATTGGCCTTGCCGGTACCAACGATGTCGGGGGCCGAGCCATGCACAGGTTCAAACATGCTCGGGCCAGTACGAGCGGGGTTGAGGTTGGCCGATGAAGCCAAGCCAATTCCGCCAGACACTGCTCCACCGAGGTCGGTCAAGATGTCGCCGAACAAGTTGTCAGTGACAATCACGTCGTAGCGGTGTGGGTCTTGCACGAAGTAGATACATGCGGCGTCAACGTGGTTGTACGCCGTTCCGATATGCGGGTATTCGGCAGCGACTTCGTTGAAAGCGCGCTCCCACAAGTTGCCAGCAAAAGTAAGAACGTTGGTCTTGTGGACCAAGGTGACGTGCTTGCGCTCGCGCTTGTTGGCTAGTTCAAATGCGTAACGAATGCAACGCTCGACACCCATGCGCGTGTTAACGCTGCCCTGTGTCGCAACTTCGTGAGGAGTTCCCTTGCGCAAAACTCCACCTTCACCCACGTACGGACCTTCGGTATTTTCGCGAATACAAATGAAATCATGCGGCTTGGTGTGGCCAGGTGCAGTTCCGATGAACGGACGCTGGTTGATGTACAGATCAAGTTCGAAACGCATCTTGAGCAACAAACCGCGCTCAATGACGCCGGGCGGAACATCGGGTGTTCCGACAGCACCAAGAAGAATGGCGTCGAAAGCGCGCAACTGGTTCAGAACGTCGTCAGACAAAATCTCACCGTCGCGCAAGAAACGTGCTCCGCCGAGGTCGAAATCGGTGGTGTCAATATTGACTCCGGCCGCTCGGACCACTTTGAGGGCCTGGATAGTGACTTCGGGTCCGATGCCGTCGCCGCCGATCACGGCAATACGGTGCGCTGATGTTGCTGCCATAAGTCTCATATCGTACGGGCAATGGGGTCAACCCATACATTTGATGCTCTCTGACTCCTGCTGTCCTGCAGGAATGATCAAGTCTTGGCCCTGCCAACGCAAGGTTTGCCACCTGCCGTTACCCTGTGGGCATGGCCCAGGTACACCACCTCACCGCAACCGCTCTTGAGCGCCTTCAAGCCGAATTTCACGACCTCACCACCAGGGGCCGTATCGAAGTTGCCGACAA
Source organism: Bifidobacterium breve (assembly GCA_945889715.1). Classification (GTDB taxonomy): domain Bacteria; phylum Actinomycetota; class Acidimicrobiia; order Acidimicrobiales; family Ilumatobacteraceae; genus Casp-actino8. The sequence continues at coordinate 2,993 of CAMDCI010000226.1, forward strand.
AATTGAACGTGCCCGCG
>CAMDCI010000227.1 GCA_945889715.1 Bifidobacterium breve
GCGCTTCATACCAGCCCAACCAGCGGTTGCGAAGTGGCCGAGTTCGTGCAGGAAAACCGAAATCAAAAGACCGACGACCAACAACAGGCTCCACTTATTGCTTAGGCCCAACCAAATCAATAATGCAACGATGGCAATACCCGACAAGACGGCAACCGATTGACGCGGTGACTTGGGGTCGGCGCCGGGCTCATCAACGGCCCCACCGGCCATCATCTCGTCGCGGAAAGATCGATACAACGTCATTGAGATAACACCTTATGCGCTTCTTCGCGCCCTGCACGGTCGGCCTCAATGATGTCGTCGCTCGACAGAGTGCCATTCGTCGCAGCGTATTTTTGCAACGATGCTTCAACAACAGCAGCGATGTCAGGCCACTTCAAAGATCCGGCCAAGAATGCCTCAACTGCGATTTCATTGGCCGCCGACAAAAACGCCGGCGCGGTGCCACCGGCGCGTCCCGCCTGATATGCCAACGACAAACAACGGAATGTTGAAACATCGGGTGCACTGAAATCAAGATGATTCAGAGTTGACCAATCAATGCGGCCGAATGGTGTGCCGATGCGATTGGGATGAGCGAGCGCGTAACCAATGGGTAGGCGCATATCAGGCAGGCTCATTTGCGCCATAGTGCAGCCATCGCTGAAATCAACCATTGAATGAATCACCGATTGCGGGTGAACGACAACTTCGATCTGATCGTAACTCACTCCAAAAAGTTCATGCGCCTCAATGACCTCAAGGCCTTTGTTCATCAACGTCGACGAGTCGATCGTGATCTTTGGACCCATGCTCCATGTGGGGTGGGTTAATGCTTGTTGAACGGTCACCTCTGCAAGATCGCTCAGTGTGCGACCCCTAAATGGACCACCACTTGCTGTCAACACAATGCGCGATACCTCGACGCCTGGCCGAACTGTTGAACGCAAGCATTGATGAACCGCACAATGCTCACTATCAACTGGAACTATTTCGGCGCCTGGTACTGAACGCAATGGCTGGACAACCGGACCAGCAGCAATCAGCGATTCTTTATTGGCCAGCGCTAAACGCTTGCCTTGTCGCAATGTTTCAAGAGTGACCGGCAATCCAGCAAATCCGACGACGGCGTTGACAACGACATCTGCACCATTGACAAGTTCGGCCATGTCACGCACGACCGCAATCCCAGGAAGAGCATCGCGCACTTCTTGATGGCGCGACACATCGGCCACGGCAACGACAGCTGGTTTGAATTCGCGGGCCTGAGCAATGAGCACATCGATGTTTGAACCAAGACCGATTCCACTCACTACATATTCGATCTCCGATAGCCCTTGGGCACAGAGAGCGTTCTCGGCACGAACGACGTCAAGAGTTTGAGTACCTATTGACCCCGAACTACCAGCTATCGAAACACGGACGGTACTCACCGTTCACATCACGACGCGTAGGGCTGAAGCACCATCAACAAGTAGTAGGCAGCCGGCAAGACGAATAAGAATCCATCAAAACGATCGAGGACTCCGCCATGACCACGAATCACTGTGCCGAAGTCTTTGATGTCTAGGTTGCGCTTGAACATGCTCTCGACCAGATCACCGAGAGGTGCAAGAACTGCCACCAAAATGGCCAACATCAATACTTCACCGACGTTGTTCCAAGTATCGCTTTGCAAACTGACGACCCACATTGCAATCAAGGTTGCGAGTGTTCCACCCATCAATCCTTCGACCGTCTTGTTGGGGCTGATCCATGCTCGCAATGGATTCTTGCCGGCGGCCGAACCAACGAATAATGCACCGACGTCGTTGGCAATCACACCAACTGCAACCATGAACAAGGTATCCGTACCTACATTGGCAAGGCCAGGAACATTGGAGACGCCAGCCAAGAGAGCAGCAAACGAACCCATCATGCCGATCCACAACATGCCAAGTGAGGTGATGGCCATATTGGGCATCGGACTCGCCTGAATATTTGTTGCGCCGACGAATGAAACTGCCGAGGCCATAAGCGCCAACGTGAAGACCAACGGCAACGCGCCATCGCCCACCCAGTAAGCGGCCAACGGTGCGCAAATTGATGCAGTAATACCGACGATTGATGCTGGCCGATATCCCTTGTCTGAAACCTTCTCAAAGAATTCAACAGCGGCGAGACCGCAGACCAAAACAACAATGGCCAACACCGCAACAGGCTTCCAGAGCAGAGCCGCAATGAACGCTGCGAGCATCAACAAGCCAACTGCGATTGCCGTTGGCATATCGCGACCAGCAACACCAGGACGTGCCGGAACGCTGCGTTGACCACGTTCACGTGGTTGCGCATCGGGACGCGGACGCGGGCCACGCTCGGTGGTTGGACGGGGACGACTACCGGTGACGGGACGACCTTGCGTGTCATCAGTACTAATCGAAATTCGGCCGGTGCGACTTGTTCCGCTCGTACCCGAGGTGTCATCGCGACGAACATTCGGGATCGGTCGAGTTGATGTGCCGGTCGTGTCATCACGGCGTGTTCCACCCGTAGATTCGCCAAGTCGAACGCGCGGTCGGCCACTGCTACCCGAATCATCAGGTCGAACTGTTGCGCCTGATGGACGATCAGGAATCGGACGCGGGGCGGTACCAGAATACGAACCCCACACATCAACTTCGCCAGTTTCGTCAACTGACTCTGTTTCACGGGACACGTCACGCGAAACATCACGCGACGAATCGCGCGGAATCGGTCGTGACATCGAACCAGATGGATCGTCGCCGAATAGGCGCGGCAAATCGCCGGTGGACTTTTCCGTCCAATGCGGAAGTGAACCAGTGTCGTTGTCACCAAAACTCAAAGGAGCTGGCTCGTCGTCACCTTCGTCGTCGGAGAATCGGAGTTCACCGAAGTCTTCGAATTCATCGTCCTGGCCAGAGCCAGAACCTTTGCGCCACATGTCATCGCTCATGGTCCCGTCCTTTCAGACTTCCAGAAGTTCTTGTTCTTTACGTTGCACGGCCTTGTCGATGTGTTCAAC